>NZ_JBFUFK010000032.1:0-94163 GCF_056403475.1 Rhizobium sp. P2_G9
GATCCGGCGACCACCAGCTTCTTCTACACCGGCGTCGGCGGCGTCATCGTGCTGACCCTGATCGGCCCATTCTTCTGGACGCCGTTGGCGCCSACCGATTGGGGTTGGCTCGCCGTCATCTGCTTCACCGGCATCGCCAGCCATTTCTGCCTGATCAAATCCTTCGACTATCTCGACGCGGTGGTCGTGCAGCCGCTCGGCTATTTCCAGCTCGTGCTGGCCTCATCGCTCGGCATCGTGGTGTTTCACGAGCCGCTCAAGCTCAACATCGTCATCGGCTCCGCGATCATCGTTGGCGCCGGCCTGTTCACCATCTGGCGGGAATTCGTCACACGGCGCGGCAAGATCGAAGCCGCCCTGCAGAAAAGTTGACGTCAGAGCACGCTCTAAACCTTTGTTTTGCGCATGTCGTTATCCTGAAACCGGTTCCCGCTTTCAGGCGACATGCTCTTAAGCGCGCCGGGCGACATTGGCGGGGCCCAGCAGGTTGACCGCGTCGCTAGCCGGCATCGCCCTGCCGAACAGATAGCCCTGGCCGCCATTGCAGCGCGCCAGGCGCAAAAATTCGCACTGCGCCTCTGTTTCGATGCCTTCCGCCACCACGTCCATGCCGAGATTGTGGCCGAGATCGACGATAGCGTTGACGATGGTCATGTCCTGCGGCCGGGCGCCGAGGCCGGCAATGAAGGTCTGGTCTATCTTCAGGCAATCAATCGGAAAATCCTTGAGATGAGTGAGCGACGCATAGCCGGTGCCGAAATCGTCGAGCGAAATACGGATGCCTTCGCCATGCAATTGCTCGAGCGTACGTCCGACAAGCCTGGGATCGTCGCCCCAGAACACGGTCTCCGTCACTTCGATCTCGATCAGCGACCGCGGAATCCGCTTCTGGTCCAGAGCGCGGATGAGCTGGGCGGCGAAATCCTGGGTATGGAAACTGTGTTCGCCGACATTGAAGCTGACGACGCCCGGATCGAGGCCCTGGTCGAGCCAGCGCGCCATGTCCTCCGTGACCCCTGCCATGATATGCTGGGTGATCAGCCGTGAACTCGTTGCATCGGCAAAGGCCGACCAGAAGTCGGCGGGGCTGCTGATCGTGCCGTCGGCATTGCGGATGCGCGCCAGCGCCTCGAAACCGTAGACCGAGCGATCCGGCAGCCGCACCTTCGGCTGGTAGAAGGGAACGATGCAGCTTTCCGCGCCGGCGCGCCGCACCTTTTCGATCGCCACGCGGCGGGTGTCGAAAATGGTGGCGATTTCCGGGCTGAAACGGCCGACGCTGCCGCGACCGCCGCGCTTGACCTTGTAGAGAGCCATGTCGGCGGCGCGCATGAAATCATCCGGCGTCGCTGCGTCCTGCGGATAATGCGCAATGCCGATCGAGGCCGAGAAATAGATCGACCGCCGTTCGAACTGCACCGGCTTGCGCACATCCTGCAGGATTTCTTCCGACAGCCGCCTCAGCTCGTCATCGCCAAGGCGCGCATCGAAAAGCAGCGCGAATTCATCGCCGCCAAGCCTCGCAATCGCCGCCATGTCTCCCGCCAGCCCCTGCAGGCGCCGGGCGACGGCACGCAGCACGGCATCGCCCGCAGGATGACCAAGCGTGTCGTTGATCTCCTTGAACCCATCGAGGTCGAGCAGCAGCAGGGACAGCGTCGCATCGGACGGCGCCTCGGAGCCGAGCTTCTCCGCCAGCATGGTCTGGAACCAGATGCGGTTGGGCATGTCGCAAAGCGCATCGATATTGGCGCTGCGCCAGAGCCGCTGCTCGGCGTGATAAGCGTCGGTAATGTCCTGGAAAATGCCGATCATATGGGTCGGCGCGCCATCCAGATACTCGACATCGCCCGACACACGCACGCGCCGCTCACGCCCCGTCGCGGTGATCAGGTCGGCATCGAAATGAAATCGCCCACCGGCTTCGATTGCCTTAGAAACCGTGTCGCGGACCCTGTCGCGATCATGCGGCGCATAGAAGCCGAAGCCGAGTTCAAGCGGGATGACCTCCTCGTCGAGCTCGTGAATGCGGCGCACCTCATCGGACCAGGAGACCGTGCCGGCGGCGAGATCCACCCGCCAGGCCCCGATCGCCGCCATGCTTTCGACATGGGCGAGCAGTCTTTCCCTGGCCTCGGCCTGCTGTCGCTGTTTTTCGGCCTCCTCCAGCGCTTCGCTGGTGCGGACATTGGCGCGATGGGCGAGCAGCAGCCCTTCGACGGCGCGTGCCAGGCGCCTGAGCTGGCTGAGCTCGACATTCGAGACCATCCTCGGCATCGTGCCGATGACGCAGAGCGATCCGACAAAATATTCGCCGTCGACGGAAAGCGGAATACCGGCATAGAAGCGGATATGCGGCTCACCCAGCACGAAGGGATTGTTGGCGAAACGCGGATCCTTGCGCGCGTCGGCGACGATCAGCTCGCTGCGGCTGCGGATCGTGTGATCGCAGAAGGCCACCGAGCGATCCGTACCTTCGAGCGCGATGCCGCATTTGGCCTTGAACCACTGGTTATCCTGCGCCACCAGCGAGACCAGCCCGATCGGGCAGTCGAAAATCCCCGCGGCGGCCTCGACAATCGCGTCGAAGGCCGGCGAAACCGGCGTATGCATGATGCGAAGGTCAGCGAGAACCTTCAGTCGCTCGATTTCATGACATTCTTCGGTCAACAGCATCCGGAGCGCCCCTTTGTGGCACACAATAGTCGTTGTTCGCTAATTTCTGCTTACAGCGGTTGCAACACTTTTACAGGTGTGCACGCAAGGTGGCCGCCCAGCGTCGCCAGGTGCCTGCTTGCATGTTTCGCGCGAGCGCGCCGCGATGCACCGCCCCCTCCATCTTTTGCCTTCCATGCGGCATGGACCCGCGCTTCCGCGAAGCGACGAGGCGCATCATGGCATCCCGCAACTGGAAAAGCAGGATGAGTGTCAGCAACAGCACGATCGCTGCCACGACACCTGGCCAGGCAATGGAGAGGGCGGCAACCGACAATGTCTGACGATAGCCCACGTCGACGTCGTAGGAAAAAATGAATGCCAGCGTGAACAGGGCCATGGTTCCGACGGCCCAGACATAGAAGAAAGCAATCATTGCCGCTCCTGAAATCGAGACCGGAACAGTCCTGCGTTACTGCACGGATAACGTGCTTTCTTCCTAAAAGTTCCACCTCGTCTGGCAGAAACCGGCATATTCTGCGAGCGCCGCAAGGAAGGTGGCTTCTGGCCCCAGGCGTGACGATCGCATGGCCACGCGGCATCCATGAGCACGTGCTCACATTTCGCACTGCACCAATCCGCAAGCGCGACGCAAGCCTGCGAGCGTATCACATGCATATTGCGATCCAGGAGATATCGCCATGACGGTAATTCAATCGGCAAACCGTTATGCCTATACGCCCGCATACCGCGCCCGCCAGTCGACCAGCGACGACGTAACCGGCTTCTCGTCCAATGTCACGGATGAGATCGACCCCGATGGCGGCCGTGCCGGCAATCCGGTGAAGCTTCCGGTCACCCGGCAGGTCAAGGAAGCGCCAGATAGCCGCTTCGAATTCAGCCTGCCCTATCGGTCGGCCTTCTTCAACACGCCCAGCAATGATGGAACGTCGCGCGACGACAGCCGCGAGGACAGGACGGCGGCGACAGAAACGGACGACGCCGGTTCGACCTTCAACCAGCCGAACAGCAGTGATACGGTCGCCGCAACGCAATCATTTGTTGGGACCGAGACCACATCGGACGACCTTCTGGAAAACCCGATCGACGTGTTGACGAGCCTCTTGGGCGGTACCTGACGGCGTCGAATAACAACGCCCGTCCAGCCATCGCAATCTTTCGTGCCGCGCTACGTCAGCGTCCTGCAGATCGTTCTTCACCTCACAGCCAAGAGCATCGTAGAGAAGTGAAACGCTGCGTTTGGCGGCGCCGCCGGCAGCTCCCTCTTCTCCCCCAGCGGGGAGAAGGGTCCGAAGGACGGGTCGAGACGAGTGGCTCGACCCAGAAGGGTCGGATGAGGGGGACTTCGCGGTTGGGGCGCCCCCTCATCGCCTCGCATTCGCTCGGCACTGACCGGGGTCGAGCCACCGGTCTCGACCCAAAGCAGCAGGATGGGGCATGGCACGACGTTTCAGTCACACCCACCCCGGCGACCTTACTCCTCGAAATCAAACGTCCGCGGGTCGCCGTCGAAGGCAACGAGCACGGCGGCGTCGCGTTCCTTGCGCAGGAAATCGATGATCGCGGTTTCGGTGGGATTTTCCGTCTCGTCGTCGAGCGCCTCGAAGAATTCGCCAACCGTCAAGCCATCGCTCGATTCGAAACGGAGCGTCTGCCCGGACGTGCCACCCACGAGGGTGATGAAGCGGAAGGCGATATCGTCGTGATCCTCGCCAAGAAGCACGCTGACTTCGTCTTCGCCTTCGTAACCGTATAGCAGAATCCCCATGGGTTCGATCATATCATTGTCCTCGATTTGCACGTCTGGCATGCGTTAACACGCCCACATGCCTATTCGATGACGCCCCATTGGTCAAACCGGGGAAAACGCCTTTTGCAAAATCGTCGGAAGGTGTGGCACATGATGGAATTGGCCGCTCGCCATCGCCGGCTTTATGCTCATCGGCCTGAAATAAAAGCCCGGCCACCTCTCGGCGCCGGGCTAGTTTCTCACTTGGATGTCGGCCTGCAGCGCAGGAATGCGTTCCGGCACGATCGACATTATTGTTTGGTATTCCGGTCGGCATCGATGGCGTCGGTGTGGTACCATCCACCCTCATAATCGGAGACCGTTTCATAAGGCGCTTCGACGATGCGCTTCACTTCCTGCTCGAAACGCTTCGCCTTGCGCTGAAATGTATCCGGAAAGGAGATGATGGWCGCGCCTTCATGCCTGGCTTCAAATCTCATGGCGTTCAACTCTTGCTTTATCTGGCTCGGACTCTTCCGACCGTGAACCCGATATATAGCACAAGGTTGCTAATATCGCCATAAACTGCTCAAAAAAAATTCAGTCTGCTTATTTTTTAAGCAATCCATCTCTGTGACTAAGTTGTATCCGATTTCTGGCCTATTTTTGAGATTTTTGGCTTCGATTCTGAAATTTCTTTCGGATTTCGCGGCAATTTCTCACGCAAAGTGACGACTCTTAACACGATCGTGCGCAAAACGGCTGATTTTTTGCCAAATCCGATTTCTGCCCCTCAAAAAGCAATTTTCCGCATTTCTCCTTATGGTTGATTTTCGAAGTCCAAAACTGATGAAAAGCTTCGCCTTTGCTGAAATTTTGTCGCACCCGGCCGAACTGGCACGTGACGTGCATGTATTGCTGCGGTCCGAAGCCGGAGGCAGCGCAAATATGCCCGGCGCGGTTCGTTTGGGGTCTCCGATCTCACGTGACTTGTAACCTATGAGAGGTCTGTAATGACGAAGTTCAAGCTCGAGTATATTTGGCTCGATGGGTACACGCCTGTACCAAACCTGCGCGGCAAGACGCAGATCAAGGAATTCGACGGTTTCCCGTCACTGGAACAACTGCCGCTCTGGGGCTTTGACGGCTCGTCGACGATGCAGGCCGAAGGTCGTTCGTCCGATTGCGTGCTCAAGCCGGTCGCTGTTTTCCCGGATCCGGCCCGCACCAACGGCGTTCTGGTCATGTGCGAAGTCATGATGCCGGATGGCGTCACCCCGCACGACTCCAACAAGCGCGCCACCATTCTCGACGACGCGGACGCCTGGTTCGGCTTCGAACAGGAATATTTCTTCTACAAGGACGGCCGCCCGCTCGGCTTCCCGGAATCCGGCTATCCCGCACCGCAGGGTCCCTACTACACCGGCGTCGGCTTCAAGAATGTCGGCGACATCGCCCGCAAGCTGACCGAAGAGCATCTCGACCTCTGCCTGGCTGCCGGCATCAACCACGAAGGCATCAATGCCGAAGTGGCCAAAGGCCAGTGGGAATTCCAGGTTTTCGGCAAGGGCTCCAAGACTGCAGCCGACCAGGTCTGGATGGCGCGCTACCTGCTGCTCCGCCTGTGCGAACAGTACGGCATCGACATCGAATTCCACTGCAAGCCGCTCGGCGACACCGACTGGAACGGCTCGGGCATGCATTGCAACTTCTCGACCAAATATCTGCGCGAAATCGGCGGCAAGGCCTATTTCGAAGCCCTGATGGCCCAGTTCGACAAGAACCTGATGGACCATATCGAGGTTTACGGCCCGGACAACGACAAGCGCCTGACCGGCAAGCATGAAACCGCCCCGTGGAACAAGTTCTCCTACGGCGTGGCAGACCGCGGCGCCTCCGTCCGCGTGCCCCACTCGTTCATCAAGAACGACTACAAGGGCTATCTCGAAGACCGCCGCCCGAACTCCCAAGGCGACCCCTACCAGATCGCTTCCCAGGTTCTGAAGACGATTTCGGAAGTCCCGACCGCAGGCTCGGCTTCGGTCGCCGCCTGATCCAATCACGTGACTCCCAACCTTGGCGCCGGTGGCTTCCACCGGCGCCTTTTTTGTCGGTCATGGTCCCCCTGTCAGGTCAGCAGGGGTAGGATGGCTTTGTCGATGCCGATATCGGGGCAGCCGGCGTCCCCCCTCTCCGGCACGGTCGATCTCTCCAGGCGTCAATTCGCCATCTGCCCCCGCACCGACAGCAGTATCGCCATCAGCATCTGTCGAGAATACCTTCGCCGAAAGCATGACTTGATCATAATCAAGCGGTCATCATACTGTCATCGCAGCTGCGCATAAAACGCCATCATCTCATTCCGCATCGATGAACGCCAACCTCTCCGGTTGCCACGCGCGTCGTTGCGCAAAATTCCTCCAGCGGGGGCTCGGAGGATAGAGGCTCGGCCCAACCATTCCGGGCTGATCGTCATGCCAACAGGGAGAGACCTATGACGACCATCACCACGACCATCCATCTCACCGGAAACGACACAGCCTCGGTCGCCGCCGCCGACACGTTGAATTCCGCGGCAGACGACTATTCGATCGATTGGAAAGGCAGCGCCACGAGCGTCTCTTTCACCAATGACGGCATCGTCACCGGCACCAAAGGCGCTTTCCGCGCCGACAAGGACGTCACCGGCGTCATCGCCTTCAACAATCATGTCGGCGCCACCATCAATGGCCGCGTCCGCTTCGACGATATCGACAGCAATGGCGCCACGGTGACGGTCGACAATGCCGGCCTCATGTCCGGCAAGGACGGCGACCACGCGCTCGAATTCTCCACCGCCGGCTCGACCTTCCACCTGATCAACGAGGCCACCGGCGTCATCACCCAGGATGCCGGCAACGACGTCATCAAGGATGGCGCCAATGTCTTCCTCGAAAATCACGGCAAGATCATTTCCAAGGCCGACGTGATCAACCCTGACGGCACGCCGGACGATGATTTTTCCGGCGGTGACGGCGTCGATTTCGGCGACGGCGCCGGCAACACCGTGCACAATTATGCCGGCGCGCTGATCGAAGCGTCTCATCACGCTGTCACCGGCAGCGTCGGCGCCGTGGTCATCAACGATGCCGGCGCCTCGATCGTCGGCCGCAACGGCTCCGGCCTCAACTTCGACAACAATACCGGCGATCTCGACGCGACCAAGCTCACCGTCACCAATCACGGCACGATCATGGGCGAATCCCAGACCTATACCGACAGCGACGGCGATGCGGTCGATGCCGATGGCCTGGTGCAGATCGACAATTTCGGCTTCATCGGCGGCATGGGCGCCAATGGCCAGCATGATGGCGGCGACAACCACGCCGAAGGCATCGCCGCCGGCGGCGGCACCATCAACAACAAGGCCGGCGGCGTGATCTACGGCTTCGACCGCGCCATCCAGATCGACGACAGCGCCGAAGGCAACGCGCTGGCCGCCACCAAGATCACCAATGCCGGCCTGATCGAGGGGAATACTGGCGCCGCGATCACCATCATCGGCACTTTCGGCGACACGCTGACCAATTCCGGCACGATTTTCGGCGACGTTTCGCTCGGTGACGGCAATGACAAGGTCAAGCTCCTCGACGGCTCGATCGTCAACGGCCAGATCCTGCTCGGCGCCGGCGCCGATACGCTGACGGCGGTCAGCGGCAAGCTCGACATAGATGCCGGCACCGGCGCCGACACGATCAAATCCGGCAGCGGCAAGGACACGATCGACGGCGGCGCCAACGACGACAAACTCTCCGGCGGCGCCGGCCTCGACCACCTGACCGGCGGCACCGGCGCCGACACCTTCCTCTTCGCCGCCGGCGACACCGGCAACACCACCAAGACCGCCGACGAAATCACCGACTTTGTCGTCAAGGACAATGATATGCTGGACCTCAGCGCCATCGACGCCAATGCGGCCAAGAAGGGGGACCAGGATTTCAGCTTTATCGGGGGCGATGCGTTCGGCCATCACGCGGGAGAGCTGCGGGACGACCAGGTGAAGGGCGAGACTTATGTTTATGGTGACGTGGATGGCGACGGCAAGGCGGATTTTATTATCCATCTGGATGGGGCGCTGACGCTGAAGGCGGGGTCGTTTGATCTGTGATGGGGTCGTGAGAGCGGAGTTGGTGTGAGAAACGCCGCTGGCTCGAAAACTACAAGCGGTATTTTTCTTGTAGGCGGGCCGCGCCCATCCAAAAAATTGGCGGTGTGGCGGCATCAGACCGCAGGGCGCGAGAAATATATCTGGTAACAACCTTTTTCGCTGGCTGAACATTTGAGGCGAATCTGCGACCTTGACTTTGCGTCAAAACAAGAACATTATGGGAACATTGATGGTAAGCCAGCGAGTTCGAGATCCGCTGCATGACCTTATTGAGTTTGATACTGAGCGGGACGAGTTTGAGGACGTTCTTTGGAAGGTGATTCAAACTAGACCTTTTCAGCGACTTAGGCGTGTGAAGCAGCTTGGATTTTCTGACCTGGTTTATCCCGGAGCAACGCATTCTCGATTCGCACATAGCATCGGCGTTTTCCATACCGCACGCGCCTTGATGGACGTAATTCGGAAACACGTTCCGAAAGTGGAGGAGTCAAAAATGCATCGTGCGCTCGCCGCGGCACTAGTGCACGACCTCGGCCATGGCCCGTTTAGCCATGCCTTTGAAATGGTTGGAAAGCGGCTCGATTTGCCGATGGCTGACCACGAGCATGTTAGTGACATCTTAATTCGCCAAAGTGAAGTGGCAAAGGAGCTGAACGAGTTAGGAAGCGGATTCGCCGACGATGTCGCGGATATCATCCGCGGGCGCGGTAAGAAGAATGTCTACCGTGCGGTCGTCTCCAGCCAATTCGATGCCGACCGATTGGATTATATGCGACGGGACCGGCTAATGACCGGCACTCAGCACGCGGCCATCGACTTCAAGTGGCTGACTGCTAATCTCCAAATTGCCAGTGTACCTTATGGCGTGGACAAAGAGTCGATTGGCCAAATCGAAACGTTCGTTCTTGGTCCGAAAGCCATCTTTGCTGCCGAGGCGTACGTCCTTGGATTGTTCCAACTTTATCCAACAGTCTATTTTCATAAAGCAACCAGAGGCGCCGAGAAGGTCTTTGGCGACCTACTCTATCGCGCGATCACTCTCGTGCGGGGTGATAGCCTCAATCAGACGGGATTGCCGAGTAATCATCCCATAGTTCGCTTCGCATGGAACCCTGCTGAGGTCGAGTCGGCCCTTTCACTCGACGACACAACAATCTGGGGCGCACTCCCTTTGATGTGTGAGGCGAAGGACCATGTCATCGCCAGCTTGGCTCAATCGTTGAGGGATAGAGAACTGGGGAAATGCATCGATGTCAGGGAAAAGGTAGCCCACGCGTTGGAAGACACAGCCGGCGCTAGCACAGAGGTCGACGCGATATGCGCAAAAATCAAAGAGAAATTGTCCGACTGGACGGCCGGGCAAAGCGACGAATTACCTCGAATTCATACGGACGAGGCGTCTCGATCTCCATATAAATCAGTTGAAGAATCCGAGGGGGCACTTGACCGGATAAATATTTTGACTTCTGGAGGCGACCTGATCGATTTGAAGCAGCGTTCCGCGGTCGTCGCGGCGGTGAAACCCTTCAAGCTTTTCAGGGTTTACCTTAAGCGCAACGACGCCGACGCGCAAAATGTCGTCAACGCGATAATAGATGGGGAGATCCGCGGTGACCTTACGCGACACTGACAAAGTCAGGAATATAATTCTTGATGCTGGCGGCAGAATTGTCGGCCGGACAAAGTTGCAGAAAGTCTGCTTCTTCCTCGAAGCGGCTGCGCTCGGTGAAGGATTCCGCTTCAAATATAAGCACTATGGTCCTTTTAGCGAAGATCTTGCAGCCGCAGCACAGGACGCGGTCGCATTGGGTGGCATCGTCGAGAAGGTTTTCGCCGCATCTTGGGGCGGGTTCTATTCCGACTTCTCGGTGCCGTTACTACATACCTCGACCGCTAACCAAGCGCGACTGAATCTGGCGACGGAAGCAGCTGAAGCCGATTCCATAGAGCTTGAATTAGCCGCCACTGCCCTCTTCTTGTCTGGAGAGGGTTTCGCGGATCCATGGTATGAAACAGCGAGAAGAAAACCTGAAAAGGCAGATGACGGCCGGCTTGCCAAAGCGCAGACGCTTTATCGGAAACTGCAAAAGATCGTTCCAGATAAACTGCCCAATATCGCCTGACGGCCAACTTCAAGCCTAGAATGAACGACGTTCATGCCCGCCCGCTCCTGCATCCATTCACGACAGTCCATTGCTCTTGTGTGCTGAATTTTCAATGATGACACTTCCACAAAAGACCACTTGCACCTGAAACCCCGCGTCGTAAAAAGGGGGACGGGGGCAATTTCGCATGCAATCTAATATCGAGTCTTTCATCAGTCGCTGGCAGGGTCACGAAGGCGGACAAGAGAGGGCGAACTATGCCCTGTTTCTCACCGAACTCTGCGATGTCCTCGGGTTAGCGCACGCTGATCCCGCCTCGGCGACAACGGAGCTGAACGATTACGTCTTCGAGCGCGCGGTCAAGGAAACCGCCCGCGACGGTTCGACCTCCGCCAAGCGGATTGACCTCTACAAGCGCGATTGCTTCGTACTGGAGGCCAAGCAGAGCCGATTTTCAGGCGACAAGAAGATTGCCGAGGCGCCGCGATTGCCGGGCCTGGAAGCAGCACCGCGCGGCCGGCGGGCCAGCGCCAATCGTTCCTGGGACGTGCTGATGATGAACGCCCGCACTCAGGCGGAGAACTACGTCCGGCTGCTGCCGCCGTCGCATGAGCCGCCGCCTTTTGTCCTGGTTTGCGATGTCGGCCACTGCATCGAGGTCTATGCCAATTTCCGCCGCGACGGAAAAGCCTATGACCAATTCCCCGACCGTCGTTCCTTCCGCATCTTTCTCGAAGACCTGCGGCTGAAGGAAATCCGCGATCTGCTTGTCGCGATCTGGACCGATCCGCTGTCGCTCGATCCGTCCCGCCACGCAGCCAAAGTCACGCGCGACATTGCCACCCGTATCGCCAAGGTGTCGCAAGCCCTGGAAAAGGCCGGCCACGCGCCCGACGAGGTTGCAATGTTCTTGATGCGCGTGCTCTTCACCATGTTTGCAGAAGACGTAGAACTGCTGCCAACGGATAGCTTCAAGGACCTGCTGAAGCTTTGCGCCGAGAAGCCGGAAATCTTTCCGGGCATGATGGAAAACCTCTGGAAGGCGATGGACGTAGGCGACTTCGCCGCGGCGATCCAACACAAGGTCAGAAAATCAACGGCGAGTTCTTCAAGAGGCGCCGCGCATTGCCGCTCGCCCGCGAAGAGATCGGCGAACTGGCGGCCGCAGCCGCCTATGACTGGCGCGATGTCGAACCGGCGATTTTTGGCACGTTTCTGGAACAGGCGCTCGATCCGGCCGACCGGCGCAAGCTGGGGGCGCACTACACCCCGCGCGCCTATGTCGAACGGCTGGTGATTGCCACTGTCATCGATCCGCTGCGCGCCGAATGGGATGCGGCCCGCTCGACCGCCGACCGGCAAAAATCGGAGGGCAAGAACGACGCAGCGATCAAGACGGTGCAGGCCTTCCACGACAAGCTCTGCGAAACTCGCGTACTGGACCCGGCCTGTGGCACCGGCAACTTCCTCTATGTCTCGCTCGAACTGATGAAGCGGCTGGAGGGCGAGGTGCTGGAGGCATTGAACGATCTCGGCGGCCAGGAGGCGTTTGCGCTCGATACGCATACCGTCGACCCGCATCAGTTTCTCGGCATGGAGATCAATCCGCGCGCCGCCGCCATCGCCGAACTGGTGCTGTGGATCGGTCATCTGCAATGGCATTTCCGCAATCGCGGCGTGGCGCCCTCGGAACCGATCCTGAAAGCCTTCCACAATATCCAGAACGTGGATGCGGTGCTGCTCTGGGATGGCTATCCGCTGCCGCAAGTGGTGGATGGAAAGGAGGCCTATCCCAATCCACGGCGGCCGAAATGGCCGGAGGCAGATTATATTGTCGGTAATCCGCCTTTTGTCGGTGGCAAGGATATCCGCGCCAGAATGGGGTCCGGCTATGCCGAGGCTCTGTGGGCAGCGCACAAACACATGAACGAGAGCGCCGATTTCGTCATGTACTGGTGGGATCGCTCAGCCGACATTTTGCTCAGGCCAAAGTCGCGACTGAAACGCTTCGGTTTCGTCACAACAAACTCGATCAGCCAGGTCTTCCAACGGCGAGTGATGGAGCAATATCTCAATGCCAAGAAACCGCTTTCGCTGGTTATGGCGATCCCCGATCATCCCTGGACGAAGGTGACCCGCGACAGCGCCGCAGTGCGCATTGCGATGACTGTGGCGGAAACTGGCAAGAAGGATGGGCTGCTGCAGGAGGTGACAGCGGAAGAGGCTGTGGAAACCGACAGTCCTGTGATCCTGTTTGCCGACAAAGTTGGTAACATCAATCCCGACTTAACTGTGGGAGTGGATGTCACGGGAGCTATGGAGCTAAAAGCGAATTCTGCCATCTGTTCGCCAGGCATGAAGCTTCATGGCTCAGGCTTCATAGTCTCGCCGCAGGAAGCAGAACATTTAGGTCTGAGCCGGCGTCCAGGCCTGGAACATCACATTCGCCTCTATCGGAACGGCCGTGATCTGACGGACCGGCCGCGCGGTGTCATGGTGATCGATCTTTTTGGTTTGACAGCAGATGACGTGCGAGACCAATTTCCAGAGGTCTACCAGCACGTGCTGTCGACTGTTAAGCCGGAGCGTGACCAAAATAATCGTGCGACATATCGCGATAACTGGTGGATTTTTGGCGAGCCTCGGAGAGAATTGCGCCCAGCGCTCTTTGGGCTTGCACGTTACTTAGCGACCGTCGAGACGGCCAAGCATCGGGTCTTCCAATTCCTTGATGCTTCGATTCTGCCTGACAACATGCTGGTCGCCATCGGCCTGAGTGATGGCTATCCCCTTGGCGTACTGTCGTCACGTCTCCACGCAGCTTGGGCATTGCGTGCAGGCGGCTGGTTAGGAATCGGCAACGATCCACGTTATTCAAAATCACGTTGCTTCGATCCATTTCCTTTCCCCGCCGGCACCGATGAACAAAAACGGAAGATCGGCGCAATTGCCGAAGAGCTGGATGCCCACCGCAAGCGCGTCCTTGCCTGCCATTCTCATCTCACCCTCACCGGCCTCTATAACGTGCTGGAGCGACTAAAATCCGGCGCAAAGCCCGACGACCTCGACCCCAAGGAGCGCCGCATCTTCGATGACGGACTCGTCCTGATCCTCAAGGAATTGCATGATCGGCTCGATGCCGCCGTGGCCGAAGCCTACGGCTGGCCGGTCGACCTGCCGGAAGAGGAGGTGCTGGCCCGTCTCGTCACGCTCAACAAGGAGCGGGCAAAGGAGGAAAAGCGCGGGCTCGTGCGCTGGCTGCGACCCGACTACCAGATCCCGCGTTTCGGCTCGGAGAAGGAGAAGGCGGAACAGCTGGAAGCCGACCTCGGCGAGGCAGCGCCGGAGAAAGCAGGCGCTAAACCCAGCTTCCCGACCGACGAACGCGACCAGACGCCGGCTGTCCTGCATCAGCTCATGCAGGCCGAAGAGCCGCTCGATGCCGCCATCATTGCCTCGCGCTTCAAGCAGGGGCAGCGTTCGCGCAAATCCGTCGAAGCCGTATTGTCCTCACTTTTCCGCATGGGCTTGGTCTCAACGACGGATCAGAAGACATTCTTCTTCCGCCGCGCAGCATGAGACCACGCCGAATGCGGCTCGTTTTTGTGAAGCAGCTGACTACAGGAACAAATTGCCTCGAAAGCTACTTCGAGATTTTCGGAAATGGCGCACCCGACAGGATTCGAACCTGTGACCTTTGGAATCGGAATCCAACACTCTATCCAGCTGAGCTACGGGTGCTTTTGCGCGAAACAGAGAGGCGATTCCGCGGGGCCGGTAGGGTCTCTTAGCCTAGTCTCCGGCCTACTTCAATGGCGAATTTCCGCGGCGGGGTGGTGGAATTTCGGAATGGCGTCTGCGGCATGTCGGTYGACCTCGCGAAGTGCCCGGCAGAGTGCTATGTGGGACGCATGCAATTTCCAAAACTCTTCGGATCGAAGCAGGCTCTGCCCATGCAGGAACCGGCACAGGCTTTCAAACATCTGCAGCCAGGTCGGCGCTATCGGGTCGTGCGCGCCTTTGTCGATTATGACGGCGTCAGCCATGTCGAGGGTGAAAGCTGGATGTTCCTGACGTCGAGCTTTCTTCCCCACGAGGACGGCCTGTCGCTGTTCATCAGGATGGATGACGGTGCGAAAGGCCAGATTCGCCTGCAGTGGCGACCCGAGAGCCAGGCGGCTGTGATCGACGCGCTCGAAGACCACCTGGCCGAAGAGCGGACGTAAGACGCGCCGCGATCATTGGGGCTCGCCCGCGCTTTCGCCCGCAGTTCTCACGTGCCTGCCGAAACCGGTTTTCACCTACGGCAGGCATCGATCAGACCTTGTGCTCGACGCGCTCCTTCTCGGTAACGAAGGCCAGGTCCAGCGCCCGCTGCAGGTTGGCGGCGTGGCGGAAGTTCGGTTCGTCGTTGACGCCGGTCTTCACCGCTTCGGCGAAGCGCATATAATTGGTCGGCACATCGCCGGCGTCGATCTCGTCCCATTCGGCGCTCTCGGCGTCTTCGCCGATACAGGCTTTCAACCAGGAGCCCTCGGTCGTGTGCAGCACCTCGATGCCGCCCTTGTCGCCGTAGATCCTCAGACGCAGGTCGTTATAGTGGCCGGCGGCCCAACGGGTTGCGTGGATGACGCCGAGCGCGCCGTTGGAGAAATCCACCGACATGACGAAGCTGTCATTGGCGTCGAGCACATAGTCGCCCATCTTGCCGCCTTCGGCCTTGTCGAAGGTCTTGAGCCGGCCGAAAATGTGGTCGATCTCGAGGCCGGCGCCGTAAGAGGCGAAATCGAGAATGTGGATGCCGATATCGCCAAGCACGCCGTTGGAGCCATGCGCGGTGGAGAGCCGCCACAGCCATTTGCTTTCCGTGCGCCAATCGCCCCAGGATTTCGACACCAGCCAGCTCTGCAGGTAGGACGCCTCGACATGCTTGACGAAGCCGATATCGCCGGCGCGCACCATGGCGCGCGCCTTCTGCAGCGGCGCCACGTTGCGATAGGTGAGGTTGACCATGTTGATCAGGCCGGCCGCCTCGGCCGCCTCGGTCATTTCCATGGCGAGCTCGAAATTTTCCGCTAGCGGCTTTTCGCAGAACTGGTGCTTGCCGGCCTTGATGAGCTGCATCGTGGTCGGATGATGCGCCCGGTCGGGCGTCACATTGGCGACCGCGTCGAACTCGTCCCAGGCGAGCGCCTCGTCGAGCGAGGTGAACGTCTTGGGGATGTCGTGCGTCAGCGCGAAGTCCGCAACCCGCACCGGGTCGACATCCACCGCCGCGACGACCTCCACTCCCTCTATCTGCTTGAAATGATTGGCATGTTGATTGGCCATGCCGCCCGTGCCGAGAATCAGCAAACGCATATTCCGCCCCCGTTCGTGTAAGCTTATCGATAACCCGCTTCGCC
The DNA here is from genome assembly GCF_056403475.1 of Rhizobium sp. P2_G9. Classification (NCBI taxonomy): domain Bacteria; kingdom Pseudomonadati; phylum Pseudomonadota; class Alphaproteobacteria; order Hyphomicrobiales; family Rhizobiaceae; genus Rhizobium; species Rhizobium sp. P2_G9. The sequence continues at coordinate 16,063 of NZ_JBFUFK010000032.1, forward strand.
CGCCTGATGCAGCCTGGGGCCGCGCTCGGTGATCGGCTCCAGCGCCTTTTCGACCGGCACGTTCGGCGCGTCATGCACGGCCTTGTAGGTCGGCATGGGGTTGTAGGCCCATTTGACGGCGTTCTGCAGCACCTTGTGCACCGGTGCCTGGTGATAGGTCGGATAAGTCTCATGGCCGGGGCGGAAATAGAAGATATTGCCGGCACCGCGGCGCCAGGTCATGCCGGAGCGGAACACTTCGCCGCCCTGGAACCAGGAGATGAACACGGTTTCGAGCGGTTCCGGCACGGAAAAGTGCTCGCCGTACATTTCCTCATATTCGATGACGAAATTGTCGCCCAGGCCCTGCGCAATCGGATGGCCGGGATTGACGACCCAGAGCCGTTCGCGCTCGCCGGCCTCGCGCCATTTCAGCGCACAGGGCGTGCCCATCAGCCGCTTGAAGATTTTGGAGAAATGGCCCGAATGCAGCACGATCAGGCCCATGCCTTCCCACACGCGCTTGGCGACGCGCTCGACGATTTCGTTGTCAACCGCACCATGGTCCTTATGGCCCCACCAGAGCAGCACGTCGGTTTCGTCGAGGCGCGATTGCGGCAGGCCATGCTCGGCCTCCTGCAGCGTCGCGGTGGTGGCGGAAATGGCGGCGTCGGCATTCAGCGCCTTGGCGATCGTCGTATGCATGCCTTCCGGGTAAATCTCGGCGACGATCTTGTTGGTCTGCTCGTGAATGTTTTCGCCCCAAACCACTGTGCGAATGGCCATGAACTTTCTCCATCATCCAGCTTTCAAACGAATTTGAAAGCGCTTTCAATTTTCACAACGTTAGCCGAGCCTCAGGGCTCTGGCAAGGCCTTCGGTCGGCAAATAGAGCGGATATCCGCAATGTCGATTTTAACGTTTTGAGATACCCGGCGCGTAGCAGGATTTTGGCGGAAACGCCGGCAGCGGCTCCCTCTTCTCCCCTCGGAGAGAAGAGGGAGCAAGCGGCTCGCGCACCGAACTTCCACCTTTGATACCTCCGGGCTCAAATCCGCCGGTTGCTCTCCGGATCGGAGAGATGCACGAGCCCCCGATCGATCGCAAGCCGCATCATGTCGCCCGGCCGGACGTGTTCACGCCCTGCTCGACCAAGGTGATCTCGAGATCGGCGCCCAGGGTGATATAGGTCAGCGAGCGCGTCGATTCGATGCCGGCCACCGGCATTTCGAAGCCTTCGAGTCCATTATGGACCACGCGGCGATCTTCCTGTCGGCGGCGGCCGGTTGACGCATGAGTCATCGCCTGTTCCGCCGAACGGCGCCGCGCCTTATCATGTTGGACCAAATCTTGCCGCCGCAGGCGGCTGGGGTAAACATCAAATCGCGCTCGGCACAGTGATTTTCACAGTCGCAATTATTTTAGTTAAACTACCCTGTTTGTGGGGGGACCAAAGGATAATTTGCCATAGACTGAGAATGACATCTTGCCGGAGCGGACGAGAGACCAGCTCCGCACCATCAGGCATATCGCTTGGCAATCGTCAATTTTCTGGAGAACTGTAATGTTGCCTGCGACAACAGACGGTCAAGCCATTGAGAATACTTTTAAATTCATTAGTTTATTCGCGTCTGATCAATTTGACGTCATTGATATTACTGCGTTTTTTCTCCAAGGGCATAAGATAAATGCGGACCTCGATTTTGGGCACCCATCACCGGGCAGTAGATTGCAAGCCTCATCTAGYCCATATGGAAGTATAACGGCCACTCTAGATAACTCAAACGCCTTTGTGACCGATTTTACTGTGAAAGGCGCAGAAGGCGAGAGGCTGTTCACGATCAGCAATATTCATCTTTCACTCGCTAAATACGAGAATCTGCTTATCGGAAAAACTGGCCTCACGGGACTTGTGGACAAAGCATTGTCGGGCAACGACATCATCTACGGTAGGGGGGACGTCGGCGATAGCCTCTTTTTGTACACCGGCAGCGGCAATGACATCGTCCATGGCGGGCTTGCCAACGAAACAGTCGATCGCGGTGGCTACAAAGGCAGACTGACTTTCGATGGCGGGGCCGGCGAGGACAAGGTTAGCTATCTCGATATTTCCGCGCACAATGGCCTTAACGCGAACCTCATCACGGGCTTGGTYATCAATCCCTATGGCCAGACCGACAGGCTCAGCCATGTCGAGGATATCGAAGGCACGATCCTCGACGATATCGTCATCGGCAGCAMAGCAACCAACGTCTTCTTGGGCAGTACCGGCGACGACACACTGAAAGGTTTGGACGGTAATGACCGCCTGGCTGGCAGCGAGGGCAATGATATTCTGATCGGCGGCAAAGGTAACGATTTTCTCAACGGCGGTGAAGGCGGGGATGTTCTTTCGGGAGGCGGCGGCACGGACCAAATTGCCTTCGGCGGATACGGCCCCGACCTGACGACGACAATTGTCGATCTCATAAATCCTGCCAACAACATCGGAGACGCCAAGGGCGACGTGATCACCAGCGTCGAAGAGTTCCTGTTTTCCAACACCACCGTTGGCTTCGTCGGCACAACTGCGGCAGAGCATGTCGAAAGCATTGGCGGTGGTGACGACAGTTTCGTCATGGGTGGCGGCAACGATTTCGTTGGGGTCGATGGTGGTGGCGACACGATCAAGGGTGGAACCGGGCGCGACACGGTTCGGATCGATGGAGACGCCAGCATCGATCTCGAAACACCAGCCAACAACTCCGGCGCTGCGGCCGGAACGGCATTCGACAATGTCGAGATATTTAACCTTACTGGGACGACTACTGCTTTCTCTGGTGATGACAAAGCCAATGTGGTCGTCGCCGGAGGAGGATTTGGGAGCCGCGGGATGTTGGATGGACGTGGTGGCAATGACCGGCTCACCGGCGGTGGCGGCGGCGACGATCTCACCGGCGGCGGCGGCGCTGACCAGTTTATCTATATCGATCGTCTCGACAGTCTGAAACTGAATGACGGTGGCGCCGCACTCGACGTCATCAAGGATTTCAGCCATTCCGATGGAGATAGGATCGATCTGCACGCCATCGACGCCAATGGCAACACGAAGGGCAATCAGGATTTTACCTTCATCGGTTCCCAGGATTTCTCTGGAAAGGCAGGCGAACTCCGCTTCGAGAAGGACGGTGGCGACACTTATGTCTACGCCGACACCGATGGGATCAATGGCGCCGACTTCGCGATCCGTATCGACGGCTCCATAAACTTCGCCAAGGCGGACTTCATGCTGTGACACCCTCCGTCATCTGCTGTTCAAGATTGACGACACGCTGACAGTCAGGAAGATGCACAACTCCGATATGGTCGAAAGCGATCTGGCCATCCGAGGCTTGAGCGGAAAATAATCAAACCCGCTTGCCCGTGTCGGGATCGAACAAATGCACAAGGCTGGGGTTGATCGCCAGCATCAGCGTGTCGCCGGGACGGACGCGCTCCCGACCCTGCTCGACAAGCGTAATCTCGGGATCGGCGCCTAGGGTGATATAGGTCAGCGAGCCTGTCGATTCGATGCCGATCACCGGCATTTCGAAGCCATCGGATCCATCATGGGCGACGCGCAGATGTTCCGGCCGCATGCCGGCCAGAACCTTCCGGCCGACGGCGACCGGCTCGGCACAATGGATCGACGGCCGGCCGGGAACATCGAGAACGATCCGGCCGCCCTCGATGCCGGTCGCCGGCAGGAAATTCATTGCCGGCGAGCCGATGAAACCGGCGACAAAACGATTGGCCGGCCGGTCGTAGAGCTCGAGCGGCGCGCCCTGCTGCTCGATCACGCCGTCGCGCATCACCACGACATGGTCGGCCATGGTCATCGCCTCGATCTGGTCATGCGTGACATAGACGGAGGTCGCACCGAGCCGGTCGTGCAGCGCCCGGATTTCCTTGCGCATTGACACGCGCAAAGCCGCATCGAGATTGGACAGTGGTTCGTCGAACAGGAAAGCCTTGGGATTGCGGATGATGGCGCGGCCCATGGCGACGCGCTGGCGCTGGCCGCCGGACAGCTGCCGCGGATAGCGGTCGAGCAAGCCGGAAAGGCCGGCAATCGCCGCCACTTCCTCGGCCTTCTTTTTCGCCTCCGGCTTCGGCACTTTGCGCATTCTCAGCGAATAGGTGAGGTTCTGCTCCACCGTCATATGCGGATAGAGCGCGTAGGATTGGAACACCATGGCGATGTCGCGCATGCGCGGCGGCACGTCGTTCATCAGTTCGCCGGCAATCTTCAATGTGCCGCCGGTGATCTTTTCGAGACCGGCGAGCGAGCGCAGCAGCGTCGACTTGCCGCAACCGGACGGGCCGACCAGGGCAACGAACATGCCCTTCGGGATCGTCAGGTTGATATCCTTCAACGCATGGAAGGCGCCGTAATGTTTCTCGATGCCGGAAAGCTCGATCTGGATGTCCTGGTTCATGCCGAAACCCTTGCTGGTCCCGCAACGAGACCGATGGAATGCCCGAGAGTGGAGAGCGCCGTCATTTGACCGCTCCGGCCGCGATACCGCGCGTCAGCGTGCGCTGGAAGATCAGGAAGAAGATCACGGTCGGTATGATGCCGAGGAACGCGGCCGACGCCTGCAGCACCGGGTCCGACATGTTCTGGCCGCGGGTCAGCCCCATGGCCACGGAGACTGTCTGATTGTCGTTGGACACCAGCATGACCAGCGGAATGAGGAATTCGTTCCAGGTCCAGATGAAGAAGAAGGTTCCCAAAACCATGAGCGTCGGCCTGAGCACCGGCACGATCACCAGCCACAACGTGTCCCAGTGGTTCGAGCCGTCCATCTCCGCCGCTTCGAGGATCTCCCGGGGAAATGTGCTGAGCACCGTCGATAGCAGGTAAGTGCCGAAAGCGCTTTGCAGGACCGCGAAAATGATGATGACGACGAGCTGTGTGTCGTAGAGGCCGGTCGCCTTGGCCATGTAATAGAGTGGGTAGATGATCGATTCCTGCGGCACCATGATGCCCATCAGGAAGACCACCAGGATCAGGCGCGAGCCCGGCACCTTGCCCACGCCGATCGCATAGGCGTTGAACAGGCTGATCAACACGCCGAGCACCGCGACACCGAAGCTGATCAGCACGCTGTTGAGCAGTTTGCGGGTGAAATCGGAGACCGTCCAGAATTTCTCGATCGACGTCAGGTCGATCGAATGCGGGATCGAAAGCGGCCCGCCGACGGCATATTCGGCGCTCGCCTTGACGGCGTTGAGCAGAGCAAGGAAAAACGGAAACAGCGTGAAGGCGAGCAGCAGGATAAGGAACGCCAGCACCACCCACCGCGCTGAACCGCGCTGCGGCCGATGGGCTGTCGCAGCAGCCTTTGTCTTGGTCACACCGTCGCTGACAGCTGAATAGGCCATGATCTACTCCGTCCGCTCCTGGCGTGCCTGGAAGCGCAGGAAGATCACCGCCAGAACGATCGTCAGGATCGTTTGCACGACCGCGATTGCTGCGGCATAGCCCACGCGCTGCGTTGTGAAAAAGTGATAGTAAGTCAGATAGGAGGGTACCAGGGTGGCATTGTCAGGCCCGCCCGCGGTGATGACGAAGATCGGCGCAAACACTTTGAGCGCCGCGATCAGCGTCGTCAGGACCACAACGAAAATTTCGGGCGCCAAGAGCGGAATGGTGATCGTCAGGAACCGGCTCCCCCAGCCAGCGCCGTCGAGTTCAGCCGCCTCGTAGAGCGAAGGGTCGATGCGCGACAGGCCGGCCATGAACACGACCAGGCAATAGCCGACCTGGATCCAGACGATGACGAGAGAGACCGCGGCAAGCGCGTATGTGGCGTCGCCAACCCAATTCTGCGCCAGGGCTCCAAGGCCGATTGCCTTGAGCACGATATTGATAACGCCGAGAGGATTGAGGATCCACCCCCAAAGCACGCCTGCGACCGTCACCGGGAGAATTTGCGGCAGGTAGAAGCCGGCCCTGAACAGGCTTGCGACCCATTCCCCGAACTGGTCCCTGATATAATCGAAGAGCAGGGCGGCCAGCACCAGGCCGATGCAGACGGGAATGATCGTCATCGAGATGATGAACAGCAGCGTATGATACATCGACCCCCAGAATTGATCGTCCGTGAGCAGCCGATGATAATTCTGCAGGCCAACCGGGCGCGGGGTGCCGACGCCCTTCCATGCCGTGAAGCTCAGCCCGAAATTGGCAAGCTGCGGTATGAGCACGATCAGGATGAAGCCGATCAGCCCCGGGATGAGGTATAGGCGATAGCTCCACCGGCTGTCGCTCGGTCCCTGGCTGGCTGCGGCCATGTCGTTCTTCCTCTCACGTCCCCTATTGGCTGCGCCCGAGGGCGCAGCCTGGCTTTGCAAGTCGTTACTGGTTGGACTGCGCGTCGTCGTAGACCTGCTTGATCTGCTCGACGAACTGTTCCGCGGTCAAACTCCCCTGGAAGAGGCCCGTGCCCTTCTGGATAAGCACGTCGTAATAACCCGGGACCGGCCAGTCAGGGTAGAAGCCGAGGCCGTTCTTGTCCGAGATCTGCTTGAACACCGCAGCAGCGTTCTTGCCGACCGTATTGGTGATCGCAGAAGCATCAGCCGCAATCGGCACACCGCCATTGTTGCCGAGTTCGGCCTGGTATTTCGGCGACAGCGTCAGGCTGATCCACTCGGCTGCGAGATCGGGGTTCTTGGAGCCCTTGGGAATGACCCAGAGGTTACCCGTCGAACCAACCGAATATTTCGGCGTCGGGATCACGAATTGACCCCACTTGAAGTCCTTGATGGTCGAGGAGAACAGGCCGAGGTTCYAGGTGCCGGAGACATACATCGGCGCCTTGCCGGAGGTAAAGAGCAGGGCCGCGTCGGGGTCTTTCATGCCCGTCGAGTCCTTGCTGATATAGCCCTTGCTGACCCAGTCCAGCGCGGTCTTGGCCGCATAGAGATAAGGAGCACCATCGAGCGGTGCCTTCAGGCCCTGATAGTTGTGCACCCAATTGTCGTCCGCCTTGGTATAGGCGAGCGTGGCAAGCAGATGCTGGCCGCTGGTGTCGATGGCGCCAAGCGCCAGGGGCGTGATGCCCTTCTGCTTGAAGGCATCCATGTCGGCGACCCATTCGTCGATCGTCGTCGGCACTTTCAGGCCGGCCTTTTCGAACATGTCGATATTGTAGAAGCACGACACATATTCGCCGTAGACCGAGATGCCCCAGACATGGCCGGAGCCGTAGATGCCCTTGTCGTCATACTTGCTGAGCACCAGATCGCCCTCGTTGAGGATCTTGTCCCAGCCTTCCTTTTTCACATAGTCATCGAGATTGGTCAGCAGCCCCTGGCTGGAGACGAGGCCGGCCGTCGCATTGCCCTTGTTATATTCGAGAACGTCGGGCGCCTGATCCGAATTGAGGATCATGCTGCCGGAGGCCTGCAACTGCTGAAAAGTCTTCTGTTCGAAGCTGACGGTCACATCCGGGTGCTTCGCCTTGAATTCTTCAAGTGCCTTCTTCCAGGTAATGCCCTGGGCCGAAGGCGCATCCTCGAACCACCAGATCTTGAAGGTCTTTCCTTCGGCATGGCCGGTCGCCGTCATCAGCATCGACACGCCGAGCGCCAAGGCAAATTTCTTTATCGCTTTCATGCTTTCCTCCCAAAAATGCGGCAGCGCCGCGCCAAATCAAACCCGGCCGTGGCATATCGGGCCTCCCAGCCCGATATGCAAGAGCATATGTTAGCGATCAGGGATCGACAACAAATTCTCCACCACGGCAATTCTTCAGATAGTTCAAAGCGTGCACCTGGCCGGTCATTTCCAGCGCATCGCGATAGACCGGATCATGCCAGCCCTCGATATCGATCGAGCCCGACCAGCCGGCAAGACGCAGTTCGGAAATCACATCCGTCCAGTTGGTGTCGCCGAAGCCCGGCGTGCGCATGAAGAGGAATTTCTCCTTGCCGAAAATGCCGTGTTCCCGGATCACGTCCCAACGAATGGTCGCGTCCTTGCCATGCACGTGGAAGAATTTATGCGCCCATTTGCGGATCTGCGGGATCGGTTCGATCAGGTAGACCATCTGGTGGCAGGGCTCCCATTCGAGCCCGATATTGTCGAACGGCGTCTCGTTGAACATCAGTTCCCAGGCATCCGGATTGTGGGCGATGTTCCAGTCGCCGGTCGCCCAATTGCCGTCCATGGCGCAGTTCTCGAAGGCAATCTTGATGCCCTTGTCGGCGGCACGCTTGGCGAGATCGGTCCAGATCTCCTTGTAGCGCGGCAGGCTGTCGGTTAGCACCTTGTTGCGGATGCGGCCGGTGAAGCCGGCAACGCAGGTGGCGCCGAAATGATGCGCATTGTCGATGCAGTCCTTCCAGCCCTGCAGCGTATCGAGATCGATCGCCGTCGTCTCCAATGGATTGCCGAACATGCCGAGCGTCGAAATGGTGATGTCGCGATCCCCGATCGCTTCCTTACAGCGCTTGCCGAGTTCGGCCAGGTCCTGGCCATTGGTGGTCTGCCAGAAGAACGGCTCGAAACTCTCGAAGCCCATATCGGCGATCTGGCCGATACGCGTCGCCGCCTTGCCGGCGCTGGCGCTGATCATCGTGCCGATGCGGATGGATTTTGCCGGATTGCTCACTTCACTTCTCTCCAATCGTGACGCGCTGGCGGGTCTTGGCGCTTTCGATCGCGGCAAGCACCATGGCCAGGCTTTTGATATTGTCCTCGCCGATTGTTTCCGGCTTCCCGCCGGTCTCGACGGCTTTGAGGAAGGCGGCGATAACGCTCGCATGGCCTTCCTTCTCCGATGCGTTGACCGCGTCGGGCACGGAGATTTCCTCCTGCTCGCGCAAAAAACCCTCGTCGGCGGCAACGCGATGCGCGTCGAAAATCTCTGCGCCGTCCCAGAGTACCGTGCCCTTGGTGCCGGTGATCCGCCACCGGCTTTCCCAGCTTGTATTGGCGCCTTCCGCGCACCATGATCCTCGATAGGTGAAGGTCACGGCATCCGACATTTCGAAGATGGCAAAGGCCGAAGCACCATGCCGGTACCAAGAACCATTCGGATTGGTCTCATGGCAGTAGACGGCCTCCGGCACCTTGGCGGAGACGAAGCGGGCCGCGTCAAAGGTGTGGATCGCCATGTCGAGCAGCAGCACGTTGTCCATCTCTTCGCGAAAGCCGCCGAAATGGGCGCCGATGAAGAAATCACAATGCACGCCGGTCAATTCGCCGATCGCACCGCTTTCGACGAAGGCGCGCAGCCGGCGGATCCCGGGGATGTAACGGCGGTTCTGCACCACGGCATGGACACGACCGGCCTTTTCGGCGAGCGCGATCATCTCGTCGGCCTGGGCGATCGACGTCGCCATCGGCTTCTCCGACAACACATGGCAACCATGATCGAGGCCGATTTTCACCACATTCATCCGCGCCGGTGGAACAACAATGTCGAACAGGAGTTCAGCTTTGGTTTCCTGCAGGACGGAGGCGAGATCGGTGCCGCACTTGACATCCGCGAGATTGAACTCGGCGGCGAGCTTTTTGGCCGTCGTAAGATCGAGATCAACGAACCCGACGATCCGGATCTGATCGGCGAGCGCAGCATGCTCGGTTATGGCCCTGAGCCACCCTTTCGCCATCCCGCCGCAGCCGCAAATAACGGTATTCCTCCGCACAAATCCCCTCCCCGGGTCTGATTTCGCCGGAAATATGATTTCCGTAAACGTTTACGATGACTATGCCGTAAAAATGTTCTATGTCAATAGGAGGATTTCATACTTTGCTCATTCAGGCAGACAGGACACCGCAATGAAGGGCATAAAGCAGCTTGCCCGGCACCTCGACATCTCGATTGGAACGGTGTCCCGGGCGCTGAACGGGAAGCCCGATGTCAATCCGGAAACGCGCAAGCGCGTGCTGGAGGCGGCGAAGGCTCATGGCTATGCGCCCAACCAGTCCGGCCGCAGTCTCCGGCAGGGGCGCACCGGCGTCATCGGCTTCATGATGCAGACCGGCACGGAGATCACCGGCCAGGGCGACACATTCTTCATGAGCGTATTCGATGGCGTGCAGACCGTTTTCGCCCGTCACAAGCTCGATCTCGTAGCCTTGCTCTGCTCCTCGGAAGAAGATCCGTATGATTATCTCCGGCGCATGGTGGCGCGCGGCTTTGCCGATGGGGTGATCATTTCCGCGACCCGTCGGCAAGACCCGCGCATCGAATTCCTCGCCGAGCACAATATTCCGTTCGTATCGCTTGGACGCAGTTTGACCGATGTCGGACAGCCCTGGCTCGATCTCGATTTCGAGAGTATCGCAGAGATTTCGATCGAGCGGCTGATTGCGCGCGGTCATCGCCGCATCGCGGTCACCAAGCCGCATGACGAGATCAATCTCGGCTATCTCTTTGTCGACCGCTGTCGCGAAGTGATGGCCAGGCACGGCCTGACGCTCGACGACAGTCTGATCTTCCCGTCGACACCGAACGAGGCAGGCGGCTATCAGATTGCCCGCAACATTGCGGCGAGCCAGAACCGCCCCACCGCCGTGGTGTTGGTCAATGAAACCATTGCGCTCGGGCTCTATCGCGGCTTCGAGGACGCCGGCATCAAGCCCGGGCGCGACATCGCGGTCATCGGCCGCTACAGCCCGCAGGCGACCATCCTGGCGCCAAGCCTCACTTGCTTCAAGGCGTCGCTGCGGCATCTTGGCGAGGCCTTGGCGGAGGCGCTGCTGGCCACCATACCCGACTATGCTGCGGCCTATCCGCAGGGCATCACACGCAAAGTCTGGCCCGTGGAATTGGTCCCGGGCGACAGCGACGCAGTCTACATCAGCGATTAATCCTCTTGTCGCATTGACGGCCATGCGCCGGCACCGCATATGGGCGGCATGAGCGAAGAGACGATCATCCTTTATGAGGCCATCGGCGGCGATGCGACCATCCGCACGCTGGTGCGCCGCTTCTACGAACTGATGGACACGCTGCCGGAAGCGAGCCATGTCCGCGCCGTGCATCCGCCAAGTCTCGCCAATGCCGAGCAGAAACTCTACGAATACCTGACCGGCTATCTCGGCGGCCCGCCGCTCTACACCGACAAATACGGCCATCCGCGCCTGCGCTCGCGCCATTTCATCGCCGCCATCGGCCCGAAGGAACGCGACGAATGGATCCTCTGCTTCCGCCAGGCGATGGACGAGGCGATCGAGCATCCCAAGCTGCGCGAGGTCATCTGGGCGCCGATCGAACGCCTCGCCTTCCACATGCAGAACCGCGAGGAGAGCGGCGAATGATTTTTGCGCTTATGCCCCGCCTCGCTTTGTTCTTCGCCGGCCTGATCGGCGCCTTCGGCGTCGGCTTCTCGGCCCTTGCCGCCCATGGCGGCGACACAAGGCTCTACGGCGCCGCCGCCCTCATCTGCCTCACCCAGGCGCCGGCGCTGCTCGCACTGTTCATCGGCTGGCGCATGGTGCGGACGGCACCGGTGGCGAGCCTGTTGATCACCGTGGGCTGTGTCCTGTTCGCCGGCGATGTGTCGATCCTGGCGAAGTTCGGCCACGGACTGTTTCCGATGGCTGCGCCGATCGGCGGGACGATGATGATCCTGGGCTGGGTCGCCGTGGCCGCAGCGGCGTTTTTCCCGCGAGGGAACGCCAGATAATATCCGCGCGCGGATGCTATTTCAGGATTTCATCGCTGACGGCACGTCGCGCATGCGCGTGAACGTGGCATCGACAGTTTCACCCATATTGGTGCTGACCTTGACCAGACCGTCAGCCGCATTGGTTGGAAATTCAGTCTTGGCAAGCACCGTCCAGTCGAAAGGTTGGACAATGCCACGAATGACACTTGGCCGGCCGGCGGCTATTTTCACGGCGAGCTCTACCGTGGTCATGCCAGGCGTTTCACCCGGGCTATACCGCCCGTCATAAACGGCGCCGCCTAGATCAAAGCCGTACACGACGCCATCCTTGAAAGTCAGGCTGACGCCTCCGATACCGGCGCTGCCGGCGAATTCCACCGCATACATTCCGTCCATCTCGACATTTCCTTTCTTCAGCTGAGAAAGCTCCCGATCCTGCAAGGAAGGCGGGAGGCTTTCGAACAATGTGATGAAGGCACTGACCGGTCCAGGGATTGACCGGGATTCCGCCAGCCACTGGGCCACCGCACCAGGTGACACCTGAAGCCATCGGGCGAACTCCGCTTGGGAGAGGCCCCAACGGGTGATTTTCTCGCGAAGATCTTTGCTTGATACATTCATTGAGTATCTACAATACCTCATTGATAAATTATCATTGAGGTATTGTAGATACTCATTGTGAATTTTCGCGTGATTTCACGGCTATAGACGGCGGCGCTGGGCGACGAACCCGACCAGGCGAGAGCTTATTTTCGGTAGATCAACAGGTTGTGGCGGCCATTCCCAGCCCCTCGGCGCGGATGGAAACCGATGCCGATCGGCTGGCCCGTCCGGCCCGATTACTCCTGCGGTATCCGCCCGAACTTCAACAGGTTCCCATGCGGGTCGAGCACATAAAATTCTTCCATCCCCCAGGGCTGCACCTTCATCGGCGTCAGCTTCGGCAGGTTCTTCGCGGCGAACTCGGCATGCAGCACATCGATGCCCCCGCCGCGGATATAGATCGCCGACTTCTCACAGAGTGCCCGATCATCCGCCAGCCAGAAATGCAGCTCCATCCGATGACCGGCGAACATCCGCGAAATGATCAGATAATCCTTGGCCTCATAGCCCACCGTCTCGAAGCCGAGATAGTCGCGATAAAAAGCCAGCGTCTCGGCGATGTCGAGCGACGGCAGGATCGGCAGAACCTCGACCCGGTCGTCCTCGGTGATCGCGCGGCTCATGCGCCGTCCACCACGTTGAACCCTTCGAAGACCGGCGGCCCCTTGTAGAGGTCGCGATGGTCGGCGGCGCTCTTATGCGCCTGGCGGAAATTGTCCGACCGCGTCCAGGCCTGGAAATCCGCCTCGGACGCCCAGATCGTATGCGAGGCGAACAGCGTATAGCCTTCGTCCGCGACCGTCTTGCCGCGCAAAAGCCGGAACTCGACAAAGCCCGGCACCGCAGCAAGGCTGGAATCGCGGTTCTTCCACACGGTTTCGAATTCCGTCTCGCGGCCGGCGGCGACCCTGAAGCGGTTCATGGCGATGTACATGGCGTCAACTCCGTCGTCTGATCCTGGCAAGCAGATAGGGCCGGAACGGGATGACATTGTCATTGCTCGGCGGCCTTGTCGACGTTGATCTGCGTTTCTGGACCGGCTCCTTGCCCGGCCATTCGGATTGTTCCGCACTAAACCCAGCGACCGCCGCACGAAGCGCCAGCAATTCCGGAACACGCCCCGCGCCAGACGTCTCGACCAACCGGTGCAGGCCGAGCAGCAGCGGCAATCCCCACTCGCTCATCGGGTCCTGGCCCGATCGCTCAGTTCCTGCATGGCGCGCTCAAAACTCGATTTCGAACCGTTGCGCAGGGGAATGAAAGAGGTGCCGGTCTTCTTGCAGCCCGTCTTCACCCTGAGGCAGGCGTCATGGCTGATACAGTCGATCGGGCAGAAGACGCATTCGACGGAGGGCAGGACGGTGTCGATGCGCGACACCGCCTCGCGCAGGCCGCCATCATGATGAATGAGTTCGCGGCCGAAATTCTCGGCGATTTCGCGCAAATGCGCCACCTGGCAATCGCGGCCGCCGACATACAGGATCTGGCGGTTCGCCGCACTCGTCTTTTCACCGCCGCCGCGATTGGTCTTGCCGGACTTTTTGCTCATCTGCCGCTTCCGAATCCGTTTCGATAGCGCCAGGGATATATAAGTTGACTATTCTAGTAAAGATTAAACTTGAGTTTTTTAGTCAATAAAAATCACGCGGCGGCGAGCGACCTGCTCAATAGGGCAGGCCGACGTAATTTTCCGCCATCGCCGTTTGCGCCGCATGCGACGACGAGAGATAGTCGAGCTCCGCCTCCTGCACCCGTTGATCAAACTCGCCATTAGCGGGAAAACGGTGCATCAGCGTCGTCATCGACCAGGAAAAACGCTCGGCCTTCCAGATGCGCGCCAGCGCCCGCCCGGAATAGGCGTCGAGGCCGGCGAGCGACTTTTCGACATAGAAGTCGCGCAACGCCTCGAACAGGTAATGCACATCCGACGCCGCGAGGTTGAGCCCTTTGGCTCCGGTCGGCGGCACGATATGGCCGGCATCGCCGACGAGAAACAGCGCGCCGAAACGCAGCGGCTCCGCCACATAGGAGCGCAGCGGCGCGATGGATTTCTCGATCGACGGACCGGTGACCATGGCCTCGGCCACGTCTTTCGGCAGGCGGCGGCGCAACTCGTCCCAGAAGGCGTCGTCGGACCATTGCTCGACCTTGTCCTCCAGCGGCACCTGCACATAGTAGCGGCTGCGGGTGTGCGAACGCTGAGAACAGAGCGCAAAGCCGCGCGGATGGTTGGCATAGATCAGTTCGTGATGCACGGGCGGCACGTCGGCAAGCACGCCGAGCCAACCGAACGGATAGAGCTTGTCGAAATGCTGCAGCCCCTTGCCTTCGACCGCGGCGCGCGACACGCCGTGAAACCCGTCGCAACCGGCGATGAAATCGCAGTCGATCCGCTGCGTCACGCCATCCTTCTCGAAGGTCACATAAGGCCTTCCATCGAAATCATGCGGGATGACATTCTTGGCATCGTAAATCGTCTTGCCACCGGATCTGTCGCGATGGTCCATCAGGTCGCGGGTCAGTTCGGTCTGGCCGTAGACCGTCACCGACCGCCCGGTCAGGCCCTTGAGGTCGATCCGCAACAGCCGTCCGGAAAAGGAGAGATTGTAGCCATCATGGTTGAGCCCTTCGGCATGCATCCGCCCCCCCGCGCCGGCCTGATCCAGCATGCCGGCCGTGCCGCTTTCCAGCACGCCGGCGCGGATCCGGCCGAGGATATAGTCGCGGTCGACACGATCGAGGATGACATTGTCGACGCCGATATTATCGAGCAAAGCCCCGAGCAGCAGTCCCGAGGGACCCGAACCGATAATTACAACCTGGCTGCGCATGTTTTCCTCCCCGGACGTGAAGAAATCTGCTGACTTCGACCTCTTCACTCTTGCCAAAAGGTAATTCGGCGGTCACACTCCTGGAATGCAGTTTTCCAGCAAAGAATTGCATTTTCAGAACACGGGGCTCGGAGAAGTGCACCCGTGCGACTGCCCGGGAGGAGGGCATGAAAACCAACGTACCGACCTACGGCCTCTACGGAGAGGCCGGAGAAGCCACGCCTGACTTCTGGATCCACGCTGAATCGATCTTCGAGCGATCGAGCCGCCACAATTGGGAAATCAAGCAGCATCGTCACGATCATTTCTTTCAAATCCTGCAGGTTAGGAGCGGCAGCGGCGACGCCCTGATCGGCGACGAGGTCCATCGGCTGGAACCAGGCGCCCTGGTCTTCATGCCGGAAAAGGTCACGCATGGCTTCCGCTTCTCGCGCGACATCGACGGCCAGGTGATCACCATCCTCACTGAAAGGGTGGAGTTCAGCGGCCGCGACAGTTTTCGCCTGTTCGCCAGCCGGCCGCGGCTGGTCAAACTCGCCGACGATCATCCCGACAGCGCCTATATCGCCGCCACGCTCGACCGGATCGGTCGCGAGCTCGCCTCCGGCTTCGGCGCCCGCTACGGCCTGGTCGAGGCCTATGTGACGACGGTGTTGACGCTGGCCGCCGCGATTGCAAGCCCGCTTGCCGACGAAGACCCCGCCGCCAGCCGCGACATGGCTCGCGTCGCCCGCCTCAAGGAGCTGATCGGCGCGCATTACCGCGAACACCTGCCGGTGGAATTCTACGCCAGGGAGCTCAGCGTCTCGGTGACGCATCTCAACCGCATCACCAAGGCCCAGACCCGCCGCACGATGAACGAGCTCCTGAGCGACAAGATCATCTCCCAGGCCAAGCGCGACCTCGTCTTCACCGTCGCCACGGCACAGGAAATCGCCTACGCTCTCGGCTTCGCCGACCCAGCCTATTTCACCCGCTTCTTTTCCCGCGAAGCCGGTGAAACGCCGCGGCAATTCCGCGAACGTGAGAGGAGCCGCTCGGCGCGGCCGAAACAGGCGGCGGAATAGCAGCTCGATGCCCTGTCGCTCGATTGTTGCCATGGCAAAGTTATAGGCAAGCGCCAATGTATAACTATGACGAAGACGCGCTCGTAGCCGAGCTTGGGCAAATCGATGTGCGGGGGCGTATCGCTTTCGCGCTCGCCGCCGCGACACGCCAGATCGGCAACTGGGAATGGTACGCGCGTCAATTTGACCCCAAAAATCTCGATATCATGCGCCACGTAACCGAGCGGCTTTGGATCGAAATTCTAACCAACACTCTCATTCCTTCGGCCTGGTTCGACATGGAGGAACAACTGGAAATACCGATTCCGCGCGACGACGAACCGGAGAAATACGTTGTTTGTCACGCGGTTGCCGAACACGCCATATGTTCACTCATCTATGCGATCCGCTGCATTGGCAACGGCGATCCGCAGGAGGCTGGCTGGGCGGCAAGGCGTGCTTATGAATTGGTAGATCAGGCCGTGATTCGAATTCTTGATGAAGGCCGAGATAGTTATAACGAAGCCGCAATTATTTCGCATCCCATCGTGCAACGCGAGCTCTCACGCCAGAGGCGCGACATCGAGTTTCTTCTTGGCTCAAGTGGTCAAGAGACCGAAACTTTGACCGTGTTGCGATCTTTGGCCATTTCAGAGAATTCACTAACTGCCGAAGAACAAGCCCACCCCCGTATGCAATCATTTGAAAGTCTGTGATAGCGGTGACCGCCTCTCTGGCGCGACGAAACCCCGCTCTCTATATACCCTCCAAACGGAGGGCTCCCCAATGGATTATTATACCTGGCTTAAGGCCGCGCATGTCTTCGCCGTCTTCGTCTTTGTCGGCGGCATGATCCTCAACGGTTTCCTGCTGCTCACACTGAAACCGGGAACACCGGAGACGAGCCGGATCGCCGCGGCGGCCAAACGCTGGAATGGGCCGGTGACCGGCATCGCGCTGACCTTCGTCTGGATCCTCGGCCTGACGCTTGCCTATATGGGCGGCTTGTTCAATGACGGCTGGCTGCATGTGAAAATGCTGCTGGTGGTGATCCTGTCGGCTCTGCATGGCATGCAATCGGGCGCTTTCCGCCGCCTGCAGACCATGCCGGACAAGCCGATTTCCGGATTTTTGAGGCAATCGGCGCTTCTCACGATAATTTTTCTCGCGGTTATCGCGATTCTGGTGATCGTAAAGCCGTTTTGAAACGTTACGCCTCTACCTGTAAGGCAGAGGTAACGTTATGGCGGTCATCGAGCACAGTGCAGATGCGATAGCGACGGCGGTCGAGACTTTCGGCAGCCATCGCATCCTCGCCGTTCGCGACGGCAGCCATCTGTTCGACATCAAGCACCATGTCAACCAGCTGATCACCCAGGCCTGGGCGCAATCGGTTTCGACCATCGTCATTCCCGTCGATTGCCTGCCCGAAGAGTTTTTCCATCTGCGCTCCGGCGTGGCCGTGGCGATGAGCCAGAGGCTGGTCAATTATCGCATCACCGTCGCCTTTGTCGGCGACATCGCCGCGCGCGTGCCGGACAGCCAACCGTTTGCCGATTTCATCCGCGACTGCAATCGCGGCCGCTGGATCTGGTTCGTCACCGATATGCCCACGCTGGTCGGCCGCCTAACCGCAAGAAACCGCTGAGCGGAATTTTTCACGAACAAAAATTTTACCGTTTGATAAATTTTTAGAGCTTTGTTACCTTCCCTTCAATGAAACAAAAAGGGGAACGACAAAGATGAGCAATCTCGCGCCCGGAATCCATCCCGGTCGGCTCGATCAACCGACCTATGAGGCCAATTTCGCCGACCTGCATCCGGCTTTCGACAGACACGAGGCGCTGGTCGCCTCCGACCGCTGCTATTTCTGCTATGACGCGCCGTGCATGACGGCCTGTCCCACCTCCATCGATATCCCGATGTTCATCCGCCAGATATCGACGGGCAACTCGATCGGCGCCGCCAAGACGATTTTCGACCAGAACATTCTCGGCGGCATGTGCGCGCGCGTCTGTCCCACCGAAACGCTTTGCGAACAGGCCTGCGTCCGCAACGCGGCCGAGGAAAAGCCGGTCGAGATCGGCCGCCTGCAGCGCTACGCCACGGACGCGGCGATGAAGGCCGACAAGCAATTCTATAAGCGCGCCGCACCCTCAGGCAAGAAGGTCGCCGTGGTCGGCGCCGGCCCGGCCGGTCTCGCCTGCGCCCACCGCCTCGCACTGAAAGGCCATAGCGTCACCATTCTCGACGCTCGCGAAAAATCCGGCGGCCTCAACGAATATGGCATCGCCGCCTACAAGGCGCCCGGCGATTTCGCCCAGGACGAGGTCGATTACATCCTCTCGGTCGGTGGCATCGCCATCGAAAACGGCAAGGCGCTTGGCCGCGATTTCACCCTGGCCGATCTGCAAGGCCAGTATGACGCCGTCTTCCTCGGCCTCGGCCTTGCCGGCGTCAACGCGCTCAATGTCGGCGGCGAAGACCTGGATGGCGTCTCCGACGCCGTCGATTTCATCGCCGGCCTGCGCCAGTCCAAGACCAAGAACGACGTGCCGGTCGGCCGCCGCGTCGTGGTCCTCGGCGGCGGCATGACCGCCATCGATGCCGCGATCCAGTCGAAGCTGCTTGGCGCCGAGGAAGTGACGATCTGCTATCGCCGCGGCAAGGAGCATATGAACGCCTCCGAATACGAACAGGACCTGGCCGCATCCAAGGGCGTCACCATCCGCCATTGGCTGGCGCCGAAAGCGGTGATCGGCCAGGACGGCAAGGTCGCCGGCATCGAAGTCGCCTATACCGAAATCCGCGACGGCAAGCTGGTCACCACGGGCGAAGCCGGCATCATCGCCGCCGACCAGATTTTCAAGGCAATCGGCCAGAAATTCGACGCCCCTGCCCTTTCCGGCCTGAAACTCGAAGGCGGCCGCATCGTCGCCGATAGCGAAGGCCGCACCTCGTTCGCCAATGTCTGGGCGGGCGGCGACTGCATTCTCGGCGGCGAGGACCTAACGGTCGCCGCCGTCGCCAATGGCCGCGATGCGGCCGAATCCATCCATCGTCAATTCATGGCCGCGACCCAGCCGGCCACCGCAGTCGCTTGAAGGGAGGATTGAAAAATGGCTGATATCCGCAACAATTTCGTCGGCATCAAATCGCCCAACCCCTTCTGGCTGGCCTCGGCGCCGCCGACCGACAAGGCTTACAATGTCGAGCGCGCCTTCAAGGCCGGCTGGGGCGGCGTGGTCTGGAAGACCTTGGGCGAAGAAGGCCCGCCGGTCGTCAATGTCAACGGCCCGCGCTACGGCGCCATCTGGGGTGCCGACCGCCGTCTGCTCGGCCTCAACAATATCGAGCTGATCACCGACCGCCCTCTGCAGGTCAACCTGCAGGAAATGAAGATGGTCAAGAAGAACTGGCCGGACCGGGCGCTGATCGCCTCGATCATGGTGCCCTGCGAGGAGAATGCCTGGAAGGCGATCCTGCCGCTGGTCGAGGAAACCGAGGCCGACGGCATCGAGCTCAATTTCGGCTGTCCGCACGGCATGTCCGAGCGCGGCATGGGTGCCGCGGTCGGCCAGGTGCCGGAATATATCGAAATGGTCGTGCGCTGGTGCAAGCAATATTCGCGCATGCCTGTCATCACCAAGCTCACGCCAAACATCACCGATATCCGCCGCCCGGCCCGCGCCGCCCGCAGTGGCGGCACCGATGCGGTGTCGCTGATCAACACGATCAATTCGATCACCGGCGTCGACCTCGACACCTGTTCCCCCACGCCGTCGATCGACGGCAAGGGCACGCATGGCGGCTATTGCGGCCCGGCCGTCAAGCCGATCGCCATGAACATGGTGGCCGAGATCGCCCGCGATCCGGAAACCCGCGACCTGCCGATCTCGGCGATCGGCGGCATCACCACCTGGCGCGACGCCGCCGAATTCATGATGCTCGGCGCCGGCAATGCCCAGGTCTGCACCGCCGCCATGACCTATGGCTTCAAGATCGTTGAGGAGATGATCACCGGCCTGGAAAACTGGATGGACGAGAAGGGTTACGCGACGCTGGAAGATTTCCGCGGCCGCGCCGTGCCCAACGTCACCGACTGGCAGTATCTCAACCTCAACTACATCGCCAAGGCCAGGATCGACCAGGACGCCTGCATCAAGTGCGGCCGCTGCTACGCCGCCTGCGAGGATACCTCGCACCAGGCGATCATGTCGATGAAGGACGGCGTGCGCCATTTCGAGGTGATCGAGGAAGAATGCGTCGCCTGCAACCTCTGCGTCGATGTCTGCCCGGTCGAGAACTGTATCTCCATGGAGCAGCTCGCGGCGGGTGAAATGGACAAGCGGACGGGCAAGGTGGTCAGCGATACCTATGCCAATTGGACCACGCATCCGAACAATCCGATGGCAAAGCAGGCGGCGGAGTAGTTGTTTTGAGCTGATGGACGGGCACCGCCCGTCATTGGATCCACTGCTGCGGCCGGCCCCTCATCCGCCTGCCGGCACCTTCTCCCCGCCCGCGGGGCGAAGGCAGATGGGGCACCGACATTGCCACAAGTCCCTTCTCCCCGTTTCAACGGGGGAAGGTGGCGGCAGCCGGATGAGGGGCCGTCTCCAACGGTGCGTCGATTACAGGTGATGCCCGTCAAGCAACAGAATAACTGCGCCCCCACTCCACCGGCACGACCTTTCGTATCGGTGGTGGCGCGACGCTGACCGTCCGAATTATGCAGCCCAGGCGGGGGCATAGACCGCCCGGGCTGCATCCGGAATTGCCAGCGGGATCAGGCCGCCTGCATCTCCGGCAGGATGATCGACAGCATCTTGCTTTCCTCCGGCGTAGAGTCACTGGAGGCGATATGGCCGAAAGCCGCGGCTGCTGCCTTGGTTCGCTCGACAGCATCAGGCAGGATGTCGGCCCCTTCGAGCCGGAACGAGACCGCCGAAAGCGGTCCGGAGAGGAGTGCTCGCTGCAATTCCGGCCTCGCCATCAGGCTCGGCTCACAGCCGGCATTGCCAGCGAACAAGAGCGCCAGATCGTGCATCGGCACGCCGGCAGGACCGGCACGGCCGGCACGCGCGACCTCGACGCCATGCCGCAGGGTGTCGGCCGACGGCATTGGCACCGTGCCCGACAACGCCGCGGCAACCCAACGCGCCTGCAGTTCCATGACCGGGAAGGTCGGACCTATCGCGTCATAGAGGCCGAGGAAAGCCAGCCCCGGCAGCTCGGGATGGAATGTATGCTGGGCGAGATCGATGCGGTCGCACTCGATCGCAAGCGTCTCTGCGATCGCAGGCGCCACCCAGGGCAGCGAGATGTCATAGCCGGTGCCGCAGATGATGCCATCGGCCTCGGCAATGGTGCCGTCCTTGAACAGAACCGTACGTCCATCAATGCGCTCGATCCACGGCGCGACCTTGATCCGCCCCTCGGCCACGGCGGGCAGGAAATGCTGGGATTGGGTGATGCCGGCAGCGAAGATGTTTTGGTGCGGCACCATTGCACCGAACCGGCTTGGGCAGCCTGACACCGACACCACCTTCTCCTTCATTCCCGCCGCCAGCATTTCGAACGGAACCGCCTTGCCAGCCAGCGACGCTGCACGGGTGAACATCACATGGTCGGTCGGCACGCCGGCAATCAGCTTCGGCAGGACATAGCGCTGCCGCCGATAGCTGGCGACCACACCCTTGGCGCCGCCATATGCCAGGTCGGAGGCGATCTCCAGCGCACTGATCGAGCAGCCGGCGACCAGAACGGTCTTGCCTTCATAGACCTGCGCACCACGATAATCCTTCGTGTGGATCACATCCAGGTCGCCGGAGAAGCCTTCGAGACCGGCAATATCGGGCAGCCGCGGCTTGTCGAACCGGCCGCTCGCCACCACGACCTGGCCAAAGACTTCCGCATGCGGATGGCCATCTTGCCTGGAATGGATCACCCAGCCTTGCCCGGGCGCCCGGTCGAGCAGTTTCACGGGCGTGCCGAAGCGGATTAGCCGGGTGAGGTCGAATTTTTCGGCATAGGCTTGGAGATAGGCCAGAACCTCGTCGTGGCGCGGATAGGTCGCCGTGCCCTCGGGATAATCGAGATCGGAAAAAGCAGTCATGATCCGGCTGGTATTGGTGCGCATGCCAGGCCAGACGGCGCTATGCACCGCACCCTGGTTCCATTGACCGCCGAGACCAGCGGAGGCTTCGAAGATGATCGGCTCGAAGCCGCGCTGCGTGAGCCAGCGGGCAGCCGCAAGACCGGCAGGGCCGGCGCCGATGACGGCGGCGGTGCGGGAAGGCATGATATGGGGAACGACGTTCTGCATGGTTGAGCTCCACGAATTTGCGATGAAAGCTCGATACCTGCTTTTCCGTCTGCCCGTTCCTAAATGGTCCCTAACCCCCGATGTACGTTTCCTAAATCTTTGCTAAACAACATTTCGAGAGGCAATTGAGGGATGGACGTGCAACTCAGCGAAAGCCTGAAACAGTTCCTGCGCGAGCCCTTGATGATCATTCTCGGCACGGCCAGCACCGATCTCAGGCCCGCAGTCGCGCGCGGCATGGGCGTCCATGAAGCCGAGCAGGAAGGCCATCTGGAAATCGTCTTTTCCGCCTGGCAATGGCCGGAAACTGCACAGAATATCCGCGAGACCGGCAGGATGGCAGTGACCGTGGTCAGCCCTTCGAAATACACCTCCTACCAGATCAAGGGCAAGGCCTGGGTCAGCACGCCGAAGCCGACTGAGATCGAACGATCGGACGACTACATCCGCAGCATGGAAGCGGAACTGCACGGCCCCGGCGTACCGCGCAATCTCATCGGCCCCTGGCTGACGACCCGTGAACCGCTGCTGGCAACGCTCAATGTTAGCGAGGTCTATGTGCAGACGCCTGGGCCCAATGCCGGCATGTTGGCGGGGTCGCGTCGATGAGCCTTCGTTTATCCGACCTGCATGGCTGCTTCGAAGGCGTGATCCCATCGATCGTCGCCACGACCTCGGCGGACGGCACCCCGAACATTTCCTATCTCTCGCATGTGGTCATGGTGGACGAACACCATGTCGCGCTCTCCAACCAGTTCTTCGCCAAGACGCTCGCCAATATCCGCGCCAATCCGCACGTCACCCTGTTGCTGGTCGACGGCAATGACGGCCAGCAATATACGCTCGATATTCGCTTC
This sequence comes from Rhizobium sp. P2_G9, assembly GCF_056403475.1. Classification (NCBI taxonomy): domain Bacteria; kingdom Pseudomonadati; phylum Pseudomonadota; class Alphaproteobacteria; order Hyphomicrobiales; family Rhizobiaceae; genus Rhizobium; species Rhizobium sp. P2_G9. Next base: position 39,356 of record NZ_JBFUFK010000032.1, read on the forward strand.
GAGCGCTCGGTTGACGACGGCGAATTGTTCGAGCGCATCGCGCTGCAGCTCAAGGCGAGCAGCGCCCAGGTCGGCATGGCCGGTATCATGCGGCTGAAGAGCGCCGACATTTTTGAGGTCCTGTCACTGCGTGCCGTGCCCTCCGCCGCCGAGATCACCGCGACGCCCAGACGCCGGCCAGTAAGCTTTGCCGAGGTCGCAAACGTCGCTAAGGCAATCGAGGCGGAAACGCGCGCTGATGGGATTATCGACGCGCTGCTCTGCGGTCTGCATCGCGAACTGCGTTGCGAAAGCGCACTGATCCTGCTCAACGATGCCGAATGCGGCACGCTGACCACGGTCGGCAGCATCGGCTACGAGACATCAGGCCTCGGTTCCGAAATTCGCAACAAGGACGACCTGATCGCCTCGGCCGCCGCCCATGGCCGTTCGATCAAGGTCAGCGACATGAGCCGGATCGAGCGTTTCGGCCGGGCGATCATCAAGGAATCGAACCGCGACGAGAATCTCACCCGCACCATTCTTTTCCCGCGGCTCGCCGATGCAATGAGCCAGCTCGCGGTGCCGATGATCGTCCGCGCAAACGTGCGGGGCGTCGTCTTCGTCGAAAGCCGCGAGCGCATGGCTTTCCGTGACGAGGACGTGACGGCGATCGAAATGCTGGCGCGGCAGGCTGCGGCTGCCCTGGCGCTGGCGGACGCCGATGATGACGTTGAGGCCGAAGCCGAATCGCCGCCGAGCGTCCGGCCGAACGGAAGGACGGTGCAGATCGTCCATCACAGCTTCGACGATAGCGTCTTCATCGACAACAACTACGTCATCAAGGGTGTCGCAGGCCGGCTGCTCGCCTTCCTGATCGACCGCTATCTTCGGGAAGGTCGCACGGAATTCAGCAATCGCGAAATCCGGCTGGCGGATGGGCTGCGCCTGCCCGACCTCAAGGACAATCTCGAAACCCGGCTACTGCTGCTGAGGCGGCGACTAGAGGCGAAGCAGTTCCCGGTTCGGCTTGCTCATTCCGGCCGCGGCAGGATAACGTTGTCGATCGATGGTGTTCCAAGCATTCGGACGGTGGAATGATCCACCTCAGCGCGCCCGCTGCGCTGCCCGCAGCTCCGGCGGCGGCTCGACGCGCACCTTCGCTTCCGGCTCCGTCTCGGACTTTGCGCCGCGAAGCTGGTCGAGCGCGATCTTGGCGGATTTGGCGAGATTCTGCGACACGCTGCCATGGTCCAAATTGCTGGTCCAGGCGCTGAGCGTCAGCTTGAGCGTGTCCTGCGTCACCTCCGAAACGCCGACCGACGGCGCGGGATTGGTCATCACCCGTTGGTCACGGGTGGCAATGCCGCGCAGGATGATATCGGCCTGCCGCACATCGGTATCAGCCGGGACGATGATCGCCAGGCTGAGCCCCCGCGTCGGCAGGCGGCTGAAATTCTTGACCGGCGTGTTCCACAGCGTCGCATTCGGCGCGATCAGGTAAAGCCCGTCGCCGGTCCGGAGTTCGGTGGCGAAGAGACCGATTTCCTGCACCGTGCCCGAGACATTGCCCGCCTCTATCGTTTCGCCGACCCGGAATGGCCTGAGAATCAACAGCATAATGCCGGCAGCGATGTTCTGCAGCGTGCCTTGGAGCGCAAGTCCGATCGCCAGGCCGGCGGCGCCGAGCGCGGCCAGGATCGAGGCCGTCTGCACCCCAAACTGGCCGAGCACCGCAATCAGCACCATGATCATTATGGCGTAGCGGATGATGTTCGACAGGAAATGCGCCAGCGTGACGTCGAAACCATGGATGCGCTGCATGCCGGACAGCGCCCAGCGATGCAGGTAGCGTGCCGCAACCCAGCCGGCCACCAGCAGCACGAAAGCACCGACAATCGAGAAGGAATACTGCACCAACAGCGCGCCGGCCTGCGCGATCGCCGCGCGAACGGCGACAAGGATATCGGTTGGTTGGGGATTCATGCTCCGCTCCGCTACGGTTGGCAATGCCTGCCAAACGCAACGTCGAAAAGAATGGTTCCGCATCCAATTTATCGTCGCAACCTCCCGAGAGAGGCTTGCGTCATCCTCAAACAGGCGATCGAGGCCTTTAGGCGATGGTCAGATTCGCCTCATTTGGCCGATCATTTCCGATGCCAATGTTGTTGCGAGAGCGCATAAGCCCCTTCCCCTCTGCCCAGCCGATCACCGCGTGCGCAATCGCATCCGGCTGGTCCTCCGGCACGACATGCTTTGCCGGTCCGCAGCCGGCCACCTCCAGGCCGGCGATATTGCCGCAGCACCAGTCGATCATTGCCGGGCCGATCAGCAGTGTCTCCGGACTGCCCTCGAATGTCAGTAGCAGTTTCGGCACGTCAGGACTGGCTGCCAGCCAGCGGTCATAGGCCTCGACCCGCGCCACGACATCCTTCGGCTCGCCCTCGATCGGTGTACACCGCGGCCAGGCGAGCAGCGGTCGGCGGCTTTCGCGCGTCGGATAAGGCGCGCGATAGACGTCGAGGTCGGCATCACTCAGGCCGCTCATGATCGTGGCGCGCAAGGCCTGTTCGATGAAGAAATTCTCGTCCAGCACTTTCTGCTCACCGGCCGGCGAACGCAGCATTTCGTAGCGCGGCCGCGAGCCGGCGCCGGGCAGGTCGTCCCAGCCCATCGGCCGGATGATCGTCTCCATGAAGGCAACACCGCGCACGCGCTCGGGATGCCGCGAGGCCCAGTCGAAGGCCAGCGCCCCGCCCCAGTCATGGCCGATAAGAACAACGCCATCGAGCCCGAGCGCATCCATCCAGGCGTCGAGATAGGCGGCATGATCTCCAAAACTGTAGTCGATCTCAGGCTTGCCGGAACCGCCCATGCCGATCAGGTCCGGCGCCAGCGAGCGGACATCGGCAAAATGCGGCAACACCTTGCGCCAGACAAAGGACGAGGCGGGGTTGCCATGCAGGAAAACGAAGGGCACGCCTTCGCCGCAGTCTTCATAATGGATATGGGAGGCAAGCACATTGATGTCGGGCATGGGACTGTCCTTTCCGGAACCAATATAGTAAGGTACCTGACCAATATGGAATTTAGTCAGGCACCTGTCAATATCGATGACGGAAAATTCGCATTACAATTCGCTCGGCCTGCTGCTCAGGCTCACCTATCAGCAATGGACGCTGGCCGTGGACACCAAGCTTGCCGAGGAAGGTTTCGGCGACCTGCGTCCGCACTACGCCAATGTCTTCACCTTCGTGCCACCCGAGGGCATCCAGGTTGCCGAACTGACAAAGCTTGCGCATGTGCGCAAGCAGAGCATGACGCAGACCATCGAGGAGCTGGAAAAACTCGGGCTTGTCGAACGCAGACCTGACCCTAGCGACAAGCGTGCGCGACTGGTCTTCGTCACCGAACGCGGCAAGAAGATCAGCCCCATCGCCCGCGCCGCCGGTCGCGCCGTCGACGCGCGCTGGGCGGAACTGACGAGCCCGGAGGAGATCGAGGCGCTCAGAAATGCGCTGCGATCCGTGCTGGCGGCGACGCAGAAGCTGGACGATGGGGAAGAGAACTGACGAGCGCGGAGGTCGACCACCGCTCATCGCACTCCGAGAAGTTCGATTTCTCAGGTTGCCATCCTATCTATGTATCTGGCAAGCTTGCGGGCTTGCGCATCAGCCGCGGCCGGAGTTCGCGGCAATCGAATGGGAGTTCGACAATTGAGCGTTGCCTTCACGAAGGAAGAGAGTGCCGAAACCGCTTCGGAAACCCTGCTTCCCGACCGTGCCATCTCCCCGCACCCCAACCTCGTGACGGAGGCCGGGTTGAAGGCGTTGGAGCAGCAGCTTCGGGAGGCGCGCATGGCCTATGACGCGGTAAGCGGGATCGAGGATGTCAATGAGCGCCGGCGGCAGGCGGCCATTCCGCTGCGCGATGCCCGCTATCTCACCGAGCGCGTGCGCACGGCCCAGGTCATCGCCGACCCGACCACGTTCGACATCGTCGCCTTTGGCAATACGGTCAAATTCAGCCGCGACGACGGGCGCGTGCAGACCTATCGTATCGTCGGCGAGGATGAGGCCGATCCCAAGGCGGGGTCGATCTCCTTCGTCTCGCCGGTGGCGAGAGGTCTCATGGGAAAGTCTATTGGCGACGTCGTGACCGTGGGCGATCAGGAACTGGAAATCATCGCCATTTCGTGAGGCGCCAGTGCCTCAGGCGGTCGGCGATACCGCCTTCTCATCCAGCATCGCTTCCAGCGTCTCGATCGTATCGGCCTCCGCCGCCGGCTTGTCCCACCTCAGCCGCGAAATCCGCGGAAACCGCATCGCCACACCGGACTTGTGCCGGGTCGAGCGCGCAATGCCTTCGAACGCCACTTCAAACACCAGCCCGTGCTCCTCGGTCGCCTTGACCGAACGCACCGGCCCGAACCGCTCGATCGTGTTGTCGCGCACATATTTGTCGATCTGGGCCAGTTCCTCGTCACTGAAGCCGAAATAGGCCTTGCCGACCGGAACCAGCGTGCGGATGCCTTCCTCTTCCTGCCAGACGCCGAACGTATAGTCGGAGTAGAAACTCGACCGCTTGCCATGTCCGCGCTGGGCATACATCAGCACCGCATCGATCGTGTGCGGATCACGTTTCCATTTGAACCATGGCCCCTTCTTGCGACCCGGCAGATAGGGTGAATCCTTGTGCTTGAGCATCACGCCTTCAATGATCGGATGGATCGGCTTGCGGCGCAGATCGTCGAGATGCTGCCAGCTGTCATAATCGAGCTGCGGCGACAGGTCGAAGCGATCCGGATCGAGTTTTGTGACCAGCGTCTCCAGCCGAGCGCGACGCTGGTCAAACGGTAGGTCGCGCGTGTCCTCGCTGCCCTCCATGAGAAGGTCATAGCAGCGTACAAAGACCGGATATTGCGCCTGCGTCTTCGCCGACACCGTCTTGCGGTTCAGCCGCTGCTGCAACTCGCTGAACGTGCCGACATAGCCCGGCGGCTTGCCGACCAGGAGCTCGCCATCGATCACAGCTTCGAAATCGATCGCTGCCATCAAGTCAGGAAAGGCGCCGGAGATTTCGTCGCCGCTGCGCGAATAGAGCTTTCGCACGCCGCCCTCGGAACTCACCTGCACGCGGATGCCGTCCCATTTCCATTCCACGCGATAGTCTTCGGGGCTCAGGCCATCGAGATCACCGTCCTGCACCGCATTGGCAAGCATGACCGGCCGGAACAGTGCCTTGGCGGCATTCTCGGGCTTGCCGGTCTTGCCCTCCAGCCAGGCGAACAGATCGGTGTAGGGCACTTTCAGCCCGTGCCACAGTTCTTCGATCTCGACCACGTCCTGGCCGCCGAAATCCGCCAGCGCCTGCCGCGTCAGCCCCGAAGACACGCCGATGCGTAAGCCGCCGGTGACCAGCTTGATCACCGCATAACGCCCCGGCGCGTCGAGCTGATCGAGGATGGCCGCGAATTTCTTCGGTGCCTCGGTCCTCGACGCCTTCATCAGCGTCTCGACGACAAAGGAGAGCGGCAGAGGATCGAGGTCGGCCAGAACCTCGTTCTCCGGCCAGACCAGCGACACCGTTTCAGCGAGGTCGCCGACATAGTCGTAACTATAGGCGAACAGAACCTCATCGATCCGCTCGACTGCCAGCGCCCTGAGCAGGGCCGGCTTGACCGCCGGAATGTCGAGCCCATCGGTCAGCGCCGCCAGCGCATAGCCGCGGTCGGGATCGGGCGTCTCGGCGAAATAATCCTTCAGCAATTTGAGCTTGCCGTTGCGCGATGGCGTCAGCACCAGCCGGTCGATGAGTTCGGAAAACGCCTTCATTCCGCCTCGTCCTCATAGCCCACCAGATGCAGCGGCCGGCCGGAAATCTGGTGCAATTCGCACCAGCGCACCAAAGCCTCCTCGCGGCCATGCGTCACCCAGATTTCCGAGGCGCCGGTCTCAGTGATCGTCTCCGTCAACTCGTCCCAGTCGGAATGATCCGACAGCACCAGCGGCAGTTCGACACCGCGCTGCTTTATGCGCTGGCGGATCTGCATCCAGCCGGAGGCAAAGCAGGTGACTGGTTCGGCAAACCGCCGCGCCCAGCGGTCGGAAAAGGCCGATGGCGTGCAGACGATGATTTCGCCGGCAAAATCCGCCTTGTTGCCCTTCTCCAGCGTCGCCGGCGCCAGTTCGCCAAGATCCACGCCGCGGCTCTGGTAATAGGAAGAAATCTTCTCCAGCGCCCCATGGATATAGATCGTCCGGTCATAGCCCGCCTGTCTGAGCAGGCTGATCACCCGCTGCGCCTTGCCGAGCGCATAGGCGCCGACCAGATGCGTACGTTCTGGAAATTGCGCCACGGAATGCAAGAGCCGCCCGATCTCATCGCCATCGTCAGGATGGCGGAACACCGGCAACCCGAACGTCGCCTCGGTGATGAACACATCGCATTCGACCGGCTCGAACGGCAGGCAGGTCGCATCCTTTCGCCGCTTGTAGTCGCCGGAGGCAACGATGCGCATGCCGTCCTTCTCGACGACGATCTGCGCGGAGCCGAGGACATGCCCGGCGGGTACGAATTTCACCGTGACGCCATTCATATCCATCACTTCGCCGAGCCGCACCGCCTGCCTTTGCCCGGCATAACCGTCGCCATAGCGGATTGCCATGATGTCGAGCGTCTCAGCCGTCGCCAGCACCTTGGCATGGCCGGAACGCGCATGATCGGAATGGCCATGCGTGATCAGCGCCTGCGCCACCGGCACAACGGGATCGATATAAAAGTCGCCGGGCGGGCAATAGAGGCCCTGCGGCATCGGCAGAAGCAGGTCGGAAGCGCGCATAGCCAAGAGATATACCGAAGCGTGACAGTTTCAAGCAGTAGTGATTTGCCCACATCGGCGGTAACGACTCTATGGGTCGGTGGGTTCACCCGCACGATGTCGACATTGCAGCGAGATCAGGTATACTGTGGGTATCGATAGGTAATACCGGAAGCGACAATGGCACTTTCCATCAAACTTGACGACGCGATGAAAGAGCGTGTTCGCGCCCTGGCGGAAGAGCAGCAGCGTTCGCCTCACTGGATCATGAAGGAGGCTATCCGGCAATATGTCGAGGCGGAAGAAGCGAGGTCCTCGTTCGAAAAGGAGGCGCTCGCATCTTGGCAGCATTACAAGGAAACCGGCTTGCATCTGACGGTCGAAGAAGTACACGATTGGCTGAAAGGCTGGGGCACGGACGAAGAGACTGATCCACCCGAATGCCACAAGTAATCATTACCGAAACAGCACGGCGAGGCATTGATCGCTGCCGARAATTCCTGACATCGAAAAATCCGGAAGCAGCAAAACGTGCATTTGTTGAGATCACTGCACATTTCATGTCGCTAAAGACCTCTCCTGAAATGGGAAGGCCATCAACGAAAAACACCGAGCTCCGGGAGTTGCTGATCCCCTTCGGTGACTCAGGCTATGTGGCGCTTTACATCTACGAGCGGCCCACTGACCAAGTCATCATTCTGGCTTTCCGACATCAGAAACAAGCGGGCTTTTAACTTCAACGCTCCGCCAAGGCCAGCCGTACCCCCAGCAGCACGAAGGCAGCAGCAAAGCTTCGCCGCATCCAGGCCATTACCGCCGGCCTCGAAATGATCCGGTCGCGCACCGACGCGGCGAACAGGCCGTAGAGCGCGAAGACGACGAAGGTCATCGCCATGAACACACCGCTCAGCATCAGCATGTTCTGAAGCGGATGCGGATCGCGCGTGGTGACGAATTGCGGCAGGAAGGCAAGGAAGAAGATCGACAATTTCGGATTGAGGATGTTGATCAGCACCGCATGCACAATGACCTGCAACGCCGAACGCTCCTTCTTCTCGCCCTCGACCTTCAGCGCACCGCCTTCCCTGAGGGAATGCCAGGCCATGTAGAGCAGGTAGGCGACGCCGAGATATTTGAACAGTTCGAAGGCGAGCGCGCTCGTATGCAGGATCACCGCCAGCCCACCGATCGCGGCAGCGAGATGCGGTACGATGCCGAGCGTGCAGCCGAAGGCGGCGACCATACTCGCCCGCGCCCCGCGCGAAAGCCCGGTGGCAATTGTGAAGATCGCACCCGTGCCGGGCGAAGCAACGATGATGAAACTGGTGATCAGAAATTCCGGGCTCATGGCGACCTCCCTGTGAGACACCGCAGAGATGAGCCGGAACCGTGCCAGCGGTCTTGAACAGGATTGCAGATCAGCGGAAAGCCGCGGCATAGACGCCAGGCGTCACGCCATATTTGCCGACGAAAATGCGCGTCATATGGCTCTGGTCGGCAAAGCCGCTCGCCACGGCAGTCTCCGCCAGCGCCATGCCCTGCCGGATGAATTGCCGGGCGCGATCCGCCCGCCTCTGCATCAGATAGGCATGCGGCGACAGCCCGGTCAGGCGCGAGAACCCGCGCAGCACCTGGAAGCGGCTGAGACCGCTGACCCGCGCCAGATCATCAAGCGTGACATCGTCTGCGGGGACGTCATCGAGCAACGCACGCACGCGGCGCAGCGCATCGGGGACACCATATGCTGCCTCCACGCCGTGATCGAAGACCAGGCTCTCGATGAGAAGAAAAAGCCGGTTTTGCTGTGCTAAAGCCGCATTCGTCTGGCCAGAGGTCGCCAGCGCGTAGAGTGTCAGAAATTGCGTCGCAGCCATGCCGTCCGCCAGCACCGGATGGTGGAATTCCTGGACACCCTTTTCGTCGAAAATATCGCTGAGCACATCGAGCATGATTGCCGGATCGAAATAGAGCATCCGCCACGCCCGCCCCTGATCATCGATTGGCAGGCCATCATGCACTTCGCCGGGATTGACGGTGATAACGTTGCCCGGCCCGGCATCCACCACGCCGCGACCGCTGAGCGACGTCTGGGCACCGCGCAAAATGACCCCTATACCGAACTGCTCATGCGTGTGTTTTGGAAAACGATGATTGCTATCGGCCTCGACTGCCTCGATCCCGGGCAGGCTGGTCCGCCGCATCAGGAATCCGCCTTTGGGCATCGAACCTCCAGAAAATCAAAAGGGCCGCTTTCTAAAGCGGCCCCCATGAGAATTGGCCTGTGTCAGGCCGGATCGCATTGGCGCGACCCTAAGGAAGGTGGGTTCAGAGCGAGGGCTGCCCCGCAATCTTCACCACTTTTCCAAAGCCGGACACGAGTACCGCAAACTCATTAGACATTGGATCACCTTCCTTTCACTACGTTGACGATGATTCCAATGTAGACCTGTTCAGGCCAATTTCAAGCCGGCTAACGAGCACAAAACATTTCAAGTGAAATATTGTGCACGCTTATTTTTTGAGCGGAATTGACGATGGGAAGGAAGGTGAGCCAATGACTCGTCTCGTCGGCAATGACGCGATGATCTGTCGGCGGCGATTTCTGCCGGCGCGAGAGTAGCGAAAGGCGGTAGCAACCGATATTCAGGCTGCCATCATGACCTATATCCTGCTTGCCGCTGCCATCGTCGCCGAAGTCATTGCCACCTCCGCCTTGGCGCGGACGGACGGGTTTACCCGTCTTATGCCGAGCGTCCTCGCCATCCTCGGCTACGGCCTTGCCTTCTATCTCCTGTCGCTGGTGACCCGCACGGTGCCAGTCGGCATCGTCTACGCGGTCTGGTCCGGCGCCGGCATCGTGCTGGTTGCCATGGCCGGCTGGCTGCTGTTCGGCCAGAAGCTGGACCTGGCGGCCGTGATCGGTCTGGCGCTGATCATCGCCGGCGTGCTGATCATCAATCTCGTGTCGAAATCGGTTAGTCACTGAGCTCTAACGCAGATACCCGTCGAGTAGCGGCAGGCTGCTGACCGCCGCCACGCCGATCAGCACGTAACAGATGCGCCGAAACGTCTGCTCGCTGGCAAGCCCGAAGGATCGCGCCCCGATAAACAGGCCAATGGCGTAGAGCGGACCACAGATCACCGACAACAGGAAGACGTCGGTGATGAAAAGGCCGGCATAATAATAGCTTACAGCCGAGAAGATCGACGAGATGGCAAAATAGAGCACGATATTGGCCCGCACAGTCGCGACCGAATTGGCACCACCCAGCCAATAGGCGACCACAGGCGGCCCGCCGAGCTGCGCTGCGCCGCTATAAACTCCAGCCACGAGCCCGACCCCGGCCGCAAGCGGCGGGTAAGGCTTGCCGCGATATCGCCAGCCGGAAATCAGCAGTCCGAGAAAGCCGAGCGCGGTGATCGAGATCACCCAGCGCACGACGATCGGATCAAGATGCACGAGCAGCACGACGCCGGCCGGCACCCCGAACAAAGCGCCGATCGACATCGCACCGACATCCTTCTTGTCCGCCTTGCCTGTTGCGCCTGGCAGCAGGCTCGAAGCGCAAACAGCATCGATCACCAGCAGGATCGGGTTTGCCATCTTCGGGCCTATCAAGGCGCTCGCCAGCGGCACGAAAATCAGTGCCGCACCGAAACCGGAAAAGCCGCGCGCGACGCCGGCGACCAGGATGGATATGAACAGCAGCGCCAGCGTCTTGACCGGATAAGCCGCGAGCGTGCCTTCGATGATGGCGAGGAAGTGCATTTGGAGGCGGCAGATCTTGAGCGAATCGGAGGGAAAAAGATGATACTCTCGCTTACTTCGAAATACTCAGCCCGCCCATGAAAAGCTGTTCGAGATAGCGCGCCGCATCTTCGAACCGCCCCTCACCCGCCTTTTCCTGCCCTAGCACCGCCCGCACCTGCACATCGAAGTCGGCATAATGCTGCGTCGTCGACCAGATGGAAAAGATCAGATGGTAGGGGTCGCATTTGGCGATCTTGCCGGCCTTGGCCCAAGCGCGGATCACCTCCGCCTTTTCATCGACCAGCTGTTTCAGCGGCCCCTTGAGTTCATCTTCGATCAGCGGCGCGCCGCGCAGCACTTCATTGGCGAAGAGCCGGCTTTCGCGTGGAAAATCGCGCGCCATTTCCAGTTTGCGGCGGATATAGGATCGAATCTCGGCCTCGGGACTACCTTCAGCGTCGAAGGCCCTGAGCGGATCCAGCCAGGTGTCGAGCACGCGCTCGATCAGCGCCCGGTGCATCGCCTCCTTGGTGCGGAAATAGTAGAGCAGGTTCGGCTTCGACATGCGGGCAACCTCGGCGATCTGGTCGATGGTCGCGCCACGGAAACCATGCATGGAAAAGACATCGAGGGCGGCCTCGAGGATCTGCTCTTCCTTCTCCTCCTGGATACGCGTGCGACGCTGTGTCCGGGCTGCCCTGGGTATTGCCATGACGTCTGCCGATCCTGCCTCATCCCACGCCGAAAATTGTAGAGATCCGTTCTTTTCGGCTTGAGTGCTGCGTCAGAAATTGTAATGTTTACCAAACGGTCAAATTATTGGACAAAACGTCGCCGAAACGCAACTGTCCATTTCGGGAAAAGCAACAATCAACAGCCCGAAAGACCGCGTGGGAACAACATGCTGCGCCGATCAAGGCGCCAGGAACGGGCGGATCGCCCGAGGGAGAATGAATCGTGGCTGCACCCGGCGAAAATATGCGTGTCAATGGCGATCGTCTGTGGGACTCGCTGATGGACATGGCCAAGATCGGCCCCGGCGTCGCGGGCGGCAACAATCGCCAGACGCTGACCGATAGCGACAATGAAGGACGGCACCTGTTCAAGACATGGTGCGACGCCGCTGGCCTGACCATGGGCATCGACACGATGGGCACCATGTTCGCCACCCGCCCCGGCACCGATCCGGATGCGCTGCCCATCTATGTCGGCTCGCATCTCGACACCCAGCCGACGGGCGGCAAGTATGACGGCGTGCTCGGCGTGCTCTCGGCGCTGGAAGTCGTCCGCTCGATGAACGATCTCGACATCAAGACCAAGCACCCGATCGTCGTTACCAACTGGACCAACGAGGAAGGCGCCCGTTTCGCCCCCGCCATGCTCGCCTCCGGCGTCTTCGCCGGCGTGCATACGCAGGATTATGCCTATAGCCGCAAGGACCCGGACGGCAAGCTGTTCGGCGACGAGTTGAAGCGCATCGGCTGGGTCGGCGACGAACAGGTCGGCGCGCGCAAGATGCATGCCTATTTCGAATACCATATCGAACAGGGACCGATCCTCGAAGCCGAAAACAAGCAGATCGGCGTCGTCACCCACTGTCAGGGCCTGTGGTGGCTGGAATTCACGCTCACCGGCCGCGAGGCGCATACCGGCTCGACGCCGATGAACCTGCGCGTCAATGCCGGCCTCGCCATGGCCCGGATCATGGAAATGGTCCAGGGCGTCGCCATGGAAAACCAGCCTGGCTGCGTTGGCGGCGTTGGCCAGGTGAAATTCTCGCCCAATTCGCGCAACGTGCTGCCCGGCACGGTGATCTTCACCGTCGACATCCGCTCGCCGCAACAGGCCAAGCTCGACAAGATGCGGGCCGAGATCGAATCCAAGGCGGCGGACATTTGTGCTGCGCTGGGTGTCGGCTGTTCGATCGAGGCCGTTGGCCATTTCGACCCGGTCACCTTCGACCCCGGCCTCGTCGCCTCGGTGCGCAAGGCCGCGGAAGATCTTGGCTACAGCCATATGGACATTATCTCCGGCGCCGGCCACGACGCCTGCTGGGCCTCCAAAGTAGCGCCCGCCACCATGGTCATGTGCCCCTGCGTCGGCGGTCTGAGCCACAACGAGGCCGAGGACATCTCCAAGGAATGGGCCACAGCCGGCGCCGACGTGCTACTCCGCGCGGTGGTGGAGACGGCAGGGATTGTGGAGTGAAAAAGCCGTCTCCAGAGCTGGCGCTCATATGGCTCTTTGCCCCGCTGGTCTGGATTGGGTTGCTGGTAAAGGTCGTCAACCTCGTCGAACTGCGCAGCACATACACTAGTCTCTGGCGAGAGCATCAAAACATGATGCAGCTGTTCGACCAGGGACAAAGGAATGTCAGAAGCGCGACCGGAGATAGCTTGGCAGACATGTTCGAATATATGTCAACGGCAAGAGGAGAATATCTCGACGCGTTGGAATTTGTTCTCCTGCTTGGCATTCTGCCGACAATGGTGATCTGGTTTGCAGTAGCTCTGAAAGCCGGATTGAGCGGAAACTCGAAAGTCGTCGCCGTAGCAGCCAAGGACGAGGCATGACGCTTGAACCTGTATCTCTGAGGCCGACCATCGACATGAGCCAGGACGTGCCGGTGCTTTTGAGCATGGCCGAATTGCTGGTTCTCTCGGATTGCCTGGAACGATTGGAGAAAAAACTCGATGAAATCGGACTGTTCGATGAACCGGAAAGAACTGCGCTTTGGGCGCTTGAAGCATGCCTCGAAAAACTCAATCCGATCATCTTCAGCGAGCACTACGACTTCTATATTCGCCAAGCGAAAAGCCATCTGACTGGGAGTAATGAAGATGTCTAAAGTCATCAAGGGCGGAACCATCGTCACCGCCGACCTGACCTACAAGGCTGATGTGAAGATCGACGGCGGCAAGATCGTCGAGATCGGGCAAGACCTTTCCGGCGACGAGACGCTCGATGCCACCGGCTGCTATGTCATGCCCGGCGGCATCGATCCGCATGTGCATCTCGAAATGCCGTTCATGGGCACCTATTCCTCCGATGATTTCGAGAGCGGCACCCGCGCAGGGCTTGCCGGCGGCACGACCATGGTGGTGGATTTCTGCCTGCCCTCGCCTGGCCAATCGCTGCTTGAAGCGCTGCAGATGTGGGACAACAAGTCGACCCGCGCCAATGCCGACTATTCCTTCCACATGGCGGTCACCTGGTGGGGCGAGCAGGTGTTCAACGAGATGGAAACCGTCGTCAAGGAAAAGGGCATCAACACCTTCAAGCACTTCATGGCCTATAAGGGCGCGCTGATGGTGGACGACGACGAAATGTTCTCGTCCTTCCAGCGCTGTGCAGCCCTCGGCGCCCTGCCGCTGGTGCATGCGGAAAATGGCGACGTCGTGGCACAATTGCAGGCAAAGCTGCTCGGCGAAGGCAATAACGGCCCCGAAGCGCATGCCTATTCCCGTCCCGCCGAGCTCGAAGGCGAGGCCACCAATCGCGCCATCATCATCGCCAACGCCGTCGGCGCGCCGCTCTATGTCGTGCACACCTCCTGCGAACAGGCGCATGAAGCCATCCGTCGCGCCCGCCAGAACGGCATGCGCGTCTATGGCGAGCCCTTGATCCAGCATCTGACGCTCGACGAGAGCGAATATGCCAACCCCGATTGGGATCATGCCGCCCGCCGGGTGATGAGCCCGCCCTTCCGCGACAAGCGCCACCAGGACAGCCTGTGGGCCGGCCTGCAGGCAGGCTCGTTGCAGGTCGTGGCGACCGACCACTGCGCCTTCACCACCAAGCAGAAGCGCACCGGCGTCGGCGATTTCACCAAGATCCCCAACGGCACCGGCGGTCTCGAAGACCGCATGCCGATGCTCTGGACGCACGGCGTGGCCACCGGTCGCATCACGATGAATGAATTCGTCGCCGTGACCTCGACCAATATCGCCAAGATCCTCAACATCTATCCAAAGAAGGGCGCGATCCTGGTCGGCGCCGATGCCGATATCGTCGTCTGGGACCCGAGCCGCTCGAAGACGATTTCGGCGTCAACGCAGCAGTCGGCGATCGATTACAACGTCTTCGAAGGCAAGACCGTGACCGGCCTGCCGCGCTTTACCCTGACCCGCGGCTATGTCGCGATCGAGGAAGCGACGGTGAAGACACGCGAAGGCCACGGCCAGTTTGTCGCCCGCGAACCCTTCCCGGCGGTGTCGTCCGCGCTGACGAAGTGGAAAGAGGTCACCGCGCCGCGCAAGGTGCAGCGCGCCGGCATCCCGGCAAGCGGGGTTTGATATGAGCCGGTGCCGCCTCATCATCGCATTTTTGTTGATCTGCGTGGCGCCGCTTTCCGCAGGGGCTGCATCCCTGGCCATCGATGGTCAATATGGCGACAAGTTGGGGTGCCAATTTGGCAAGACCGAGGAATCGACGGGTGATAGCGATTTCATTCTCCTGACGCCCGATGCCATCAGAAGTTCTGTCGCCTTTTGCAGTATCAAGAGCATCGACAAGACGTCCGGCAACACGGTGAGCACCACGCTCTCCTGCGCTGACGAAGGCGAGGCGGGAGAGACGACGATGACGGCGAACGTGATCCGCACCGGCCACGACAGCTACCGCGTCGATTTCAGCGACGGAACGTCATGGGGGCCGTTCAAGCGATGCAAATAAGGGCAGATCGCCATCTCGACAACAGGCGCTCGTTCATGAGGCAGCGAGTGGGAGAGCAGCCATGAGCGATGTACAGCCACATCCGGCGCCGATGCAAAGCAGTTTACGCCTGCTTAATCTCGCCGGACGCTTCGTGCTAGGATATGTTGTAGCAATCGCGGCAGGCACCTTTCTGTTCTCGCTGGTTGAATGTCTTTTCCCCGATGGGTCCCTCGTCGATCCGGCGGCAGATGTCAGCCAATTGGCTCGCCAGATGTGGCAACTATGCGTGGTCGGCTTCGTCTTTGGCGGGGTCTTCGCACTGCCCTATACGATTGTCGGCGCGCTTGTCTTCCGGTTCCTGCTGCCCCGCAACTGGATTGTCTTCATGATCGTTGGCATCCTCTGTCCGACGATCGCCCTCATGACACTCAACATCCTGCTGGGTGGTGGTGCGTCTATCACCGACGGCCTAGCGCGGATGGCATGGACGTCCCTGCCGGCAGGCATCATTGCGACATATCTTTTCGGCGCCATCGGCTTCGGGTTGGGGTTTGGCAAATGGAGGTTTGCATGACCTCAATCCGCAAATTTCTCCAATTCCGGCAGCAGCACCACGCTTTCCTGCTCGTTCGGATCCGTCCGCGCAATCACCGCAGTCGCAGACTCTGTCTTCGACCGGTTGACCGGCAGGTGCGGTACGCCGGCCGGGATATAGAACATGTCACCGGCCTTGGTGACGACGCGATGTTCGAGCTTTTCGCCATAAAACGTGTCGACTTCTCCCGACAGAACAAAGATCGCCGTCTCATGCCCCTCATGCATATGCGCCTTGGCGCGGCCGCCCGGCGGTACGGTGAGCAGCATCATGGCAATGCCCTTGGAGCCCGAGGATTCCTTCGATATGCCTTCGAGGTAGGAAAAACCCTGCTTGCCGTCATAGGGAATTTGGGGACGGATCAGCTTGCATTCGGGAAGCTCGGATGATGACATAGAAATACCTCTTCCAAATAAATCAAAGGGCGGTCGAACCGCTCGGGGAACGACAAGAACATACTGGGTGAACATGACGAAATCCAATCAAACCGTGGTGGCGGCGCGCGGGCTCGGGCTCACGTTCGAGACCAATGACGGACCGGTAACGGCGCTGACCGGCGTCGACCTGGATATCAAGAAGGGTGACTTCGTATCCTTCATCGGTCCGTCCGGCTGCGGCAAGACCACATTCCTGCGCGCTATCGCCGATCTCGAACAGCCGACGGAAGGCTCCATTCTGGTCAACGGCATGACGCCATCACAGGCGCGCCATCACCGCGCCTATGGCTACGTCTTCCAGGCCGCTGCGCTCTATCCCTGGCGCACGATCGAGAAGAACATCGCGCTGCCGCTCGAAATCATGGCCTATCCCAAGCGCGAACGCAAAGCCCGCATCGAGCGCGTGCTCGATCTCGTCAACCTCAAAGGCTTCGGCAAGAAATACCCCTGGCAGCTCTCCGGCGGCATGCAGCAGCGCGCCTCGATCGCCCGCGCGCTCGCTTTCGACGCTGATCTTCTCCTGATGGACGAACCCTTCGGCGCACTCGACGAGATCGTCCGCGACCATCTCAACGAAGAACTGTTGAAACTCTGGGACCGCACCAACAAGACCATCTGTTTCGTCACCCACTCGATCCCCGAGGCCGTCTATCTCTCGACCAAGATCGTGGTGATGAGCCCGCGGCCCGGCCGCGTCACCGACATCATCGATTCACCACTGCCAAGCCATCGCCCGCTCGATATCCGCGAATCGCCGGAATTTCTGGAAATCGCCCATCGCGTTCGGGAGGGCCTGCGCGCCGGCCATTCCTATGAAGAACATGTTTGAAGGCGCCCTCTCATGAAGCTCAGCTTTGTTCTCTGGATCAGCGTTTCCGCGGTGATTTTCGTCAGCGCCGCCACCGCTTCGCGCCTCTATGTCTCCACCAGCAATGCGCTCTGGGTGGTCCTGTCGCTGTCGCTCTATATCGTCGGCAACCTGATCATGATCCGGCTGATGCGCGAGGGCGGGCTGGGGCTTGCCATCTCGATCTCGGCCATCGCGCAGCTGGTGCTCGCCAACCTGATCGCCTTCGGCTTCTTCGGCGAGCGGATTTCGGTCGTGCAGTTGGGCGGCATCGCACTTGGCCTCGTCGCCGTGATGCTGATGATGTGGCCGCAACGGGGCGGAGCGTGAGATGCAGAGGCCCGCACGCACCTCCGACAAGATCATCCCGGTTCTGACGATCACCGTCATTATCATCGTCGTCTGGTATCTCGCCGCGATCTTCATGAACGCGCCCTTCCAGCGCGATCAGGACCAGCGCATGGGCGTCACCTCGACAACGATCGAGCTGATCGAAAAGACCTGGTCGCAGCCCAAGCCGACCATGCCAGCGCCGCACCAAGTGGCGGAAAACCTCTACAAGAACATCTTCACCGTCAAACCCTGGTCGGCGCGCAGCCTCGTCTACCACAGCTGGGTGACGCTCTCCTCCACCCTGCTCGGCTTTGCCATGGGCACCGCGCTCGGCATTCTGATCGCCGTCGGCATCGTGCATGTGCCGGCGCTGGAGCGCTCCTTCCTGCCCTGGATCATCGCCTCGCAGACGATCCCGATCCTCGCCGTGGCGCCGATGATCATCGTCGTGCTCGCCGCGGTCGGCATTACCGGCATCTTTCCCAAGGCGCTGATCTCGACCTACCTGTCCTTCTTCCCGGTCGCCGTCGGCATGGTCAAGGGCCTACGTTCGCCGGAAATCCTGCATCTCGACCTGATGCGCACCTATAACGCCACCCAATGGCAAACCTTCTGGAAGCTCAGGGTTCCGGCTTCGGTGCCGTTCTTCTTCACCTCGATCAAGGTCGCGGTCGCCGCCAGCCTGGTCGGCGCCATTGTCGGCGAATTGCCAACCGGCGCTGTCGCCGGGATCGGCTCGAAACTGCTCGCCGGCTCCTATTACAGCCAGACGATCGACGTCTGGGCGGCACTGATCGCCGGCTCCATCGTCGCCGTTATCCTGGTCACTGTCGTCGACATCGTCGCCAAGCTGACCGCCAAGGGCATGGGAGCACGGCCGTCATGAGATCGCTGACACTTCACTGGCAATCGGTCCTTGCCACGCTCCTCTTCATCGCAGCACTTTTCCTCCTGCCGCTGAGCAAGACGGCGTCGGAGGAAACCACGACCGCAATCCTGGTGGTCACGGCTGCCGCCATCCTGGCATCAGTAATCAATTTTGGCCGCGAGGCCGGCATCTGGGCGCTGTTCCTGCTGACCCATATCGCGGTCTTCGAGCTGATCTCCACGATTGCCGGATCAGAAGGGACTGCCACCGCGAGCTTCTTCCTCATCCTCATCGCCTGCTGGCTGCTCGCCTGGCGGCTCGTGACCGTGCTGTCCGGCGATGGTTCGAAGCGCTCAGGTGGCGGCATTCTTGGGCGGATCATAGTGCCGGCTTTGTTCGGCGTCTGGATCCTGATCCTCTGGGAGGCGCTCACCCGCGGCGCCGGCATTCCCTTCGTGCTGCTGCCGCCGCCATCCGCCGTGGGCGTGCGTATCATGGCATCGCTGCCGATCCTCGCCGCCGACTTCCAGCAGACCGTCTTGAAGGCTGTCGTGTTTGGTTTCGTCGTCGGCTCGGGCGCCGGTTTCCTGGTCGCGGTGCTGGCCGATCGCTACCGTTTCCTGTCGAACGGGCTGTTGCCGATCGGCAATCTCGTCTCGGCTTTGCCGATCATCGGCGTGGCGCCGGTCATGGTCATCTGGTTCGGCTTCGGCTGGCAATCCAAGGCCGCCGTGGTCATCGTCATGACCTTCTTCCCGATGCTGGTCAACACGCTGGCCGGCCTGACCGCAGCCGGCCATATGGAGCGCGATCTGATGCGCACCTATGGCGCCAGCCACTGGCAGACACTGCTTTCGCTGCGCCTGCCGGCGGCCATGCCCTTCATCTTCAACGCGTTGAAAATCAACTCGACGCTCGCCCTGATCGGCGCGCTGGTGGCCGAATTCTTCGGCACGCCGGTGGTCGGCATGGGCTTTCGAATCTCGACCGAAGTGGGTCGGATGAACCTCGACATGGTCTGGGCCGAAATAGCCCTTGCGGCCATTGTCGGGTCGTTGTTCTATGGCGCAATCGCACTTCTCGAACGCGCCGTGACTTTCTGGCATCCGTCTTATCGATAGAGCCACAACCAAGGGGAAGAAAACATGAAAAAGACGATGAAACTCACACTCGCACTTGCCATGTCGCTGATGGCCGGCAGCGTGCTCGCCGCCGACAAGCTGACTTTGCAGCTCAAATGGGTGGCTCAGGCACAATTTGCCGGCTACTTCGTCGCCAAGGATAAAGGCTTTTATACCGATGAAGGTCTCGACGTCGACATCAAGCCGGGCGGCCCGGATATCGCGCCGGAACAGGTGATTGCCGGCGGCGGTGCCGATGTGATCGTCGACTGGGCCGGCGGGGCGCTCGCGGCTCGCGAAAAGGGCGTCAAGCTTGTCAATATCGCCCAGCCCTTCGCCAAGGCCGGCATGGAACTCGTCTGCCCGAAAAACGGCCCGATCAAGACCGAGAAGGATTTCCCGGGCCATACGCTCGGCGTCTGGTTCTTCGGCAACGAATATCCGTTCTATGCCTGGATGAACAAGCTCGGATTCAAGACCGACGGCAGCAAGGACGGCGTGACCGTGCTGAAACAGTCCTTCGACGTGCAGCCGCTGATCCAGAAGCAGGCCGACTGCATCTCGGTCATGACCTATAACGAATACTGGCAGCTGATCGACGCCGGCTTCAAGCCCGATGACCTGATCGTCTTCAACTATGCCGCCATGGGCAACGACCTGATGGAAGACGGCCTCTACGCCATGGAAGACAAGCTCAAGGATGCGAAGTTCAAGGACGAGATGGTCAAGTTCGTGCGCGCGTCGATGAAGGGCTGGAAATACGCCCAGGAACATCCGGATGAAGCCGCCGGCATCGTCATGGACAATGGCGGCCAGGACGAAAACCACCAGAAGCGGATGATGGGTGAAGTGGCAAAACTGCTCGGCAATGCCGACGGCAAGCTCGACCATACGCTCTACGACCGCACGGAGAAGGCGCTGCTCGACCAGAAGATCATCAAAGACAAGCCGGTCGGCGCCTACACGGACGAGATCACGGCAGCCGCTTCGAAGTAAGTCGAACGGATTTCAAGATATGCGGGAAGCGGGTCGAGAGGCCCGCTTTCCTTTTTGCCAGTGCCAGTCACCCCTCACCAAGCGCGGCCAAGTGATCGGCTACGCCTCTCACGGCCTTACTATCCTCTCCCGCAAGGGGCGAGGAAGACTCGCTGCACTCTCGCAGCCAAACTCAACGTCGCGGTTGATGCAAGGGCGCTGCCGCGAGTTTTTCCTCGCCCCTTGCGGGAGAGGATACGAAGGCCGGGTGAGCATAGCGAACCCATGGCCGAAGTTGGTGAGGGGTGAATCGCTCGCCCGCCCGACGAAAAAGCCCGGCGTCGCCGCCGGGCTCGAGCATTCCCTGATGAAATCGGATCTTACTTCAGGCCGATTTCGAAGTAGTTGTACTTGCCGTCGGCGCCCTTCTTCCACTCATACATGGTGTAATCGGGACGGGTGATATCGCCCTTAGAGTCGAAACCGATGTCGCCGATGACGGTCTTGAACGGACCCTTGGCCTTCATCGTATCGGCAACCTTCGTCGGGTCGCTGTCGCCGGCAGCCTTGATTGCGTCGGCGATGATCTGCACGGCAGCATAGGAGTAGAGCGTATAGGCTTCCGGTTCGAAGCCGGCAGAACGGAACTTGGCAACCGCATCCTTGGCGTTCGGATTGTTGCGCGGATCCGGCGGGAAGGTCATCAAGGTGCCGTTGACGGCGTCGCCGGCGATCGAGGCAAGTTCGTTGGAGGTGATGCCGTCACCCGACATCATCGGAGCCTTGAGGCCCTGGTCGGCCATCTGGCGCAGGATGAGGCCGGCTTCCGTGTGCAGACCGCCGTAATAGACGAAGGTCACGCCCGCTTCCTTCATCTTGGCGATCAGGGCCGAATAGTCCTTCTCACCGGGGGTGATGCCTTCATAAACCACTTCGGTCAGGCCGAGAGCGTTCATCTTCTTCTTGGTTTCGTCGGCAAGACCCTGGCCATAAGGCGTCTTGTCATGCACGACGGCAACCTTGGCGTCCTTGAAATGATCGAAGATGTACTGGCCGGCAACCGCGCCCTGCTGGTCGTCACGACCGCAGGTAC
Organism: Rhizobium sp. P2_G9; assembly: GCF_056403475.1. Classification (NCBI taxonomy): domain Bacteria; kingdom Pseudomonadati; phylum Pseudomonadota; class Alphaproteobacteria; order Hyphomicrobiales; family Rhizobiaceae; genus Rhizobium; species Rhizobium sp. P2_G9. The sequence goes on from NZ_JBFUFK010000032.1 coordinate 60,831, forward strand.
GGAAGGTGTTCCACAGGCCGCGCTCGGTGAACTTCGGATTGGTCGAAGCAGGCGTGATCTGCAGGATGCCGTTTTCGGAATAGACTTCCGAGGTCGGGATCGACACGCCCGAGTTGAAGTGGCCGACCACGAACTTCACGCCGTCACCGACGAACTTGTTGGCGACCGAAATGCCCTGCTTCGGGTCGGAGACGTCGTCGCCGAGTTCGAGCTTGAGTTTTTCCCCGTTGACGCCGCCGGCATCGTTGATGTCCTTGACCGCCTGTTCCGCGCCCTTCTGGAGCTGGGCGCCGAAGGCAGCGTTCGGGCCCGTCAGCGGACCAGCCACGCCGATCAGGATGTCGGCTCTGGCGATGCCGCCAAAGCCAACCATGGCCGCCACGGCCACGGCTGAGAGAAGCATCTTCTTCATTTGTAACTCCCAATATTTGAGGCGGGCTGGTTCCATTTTTACCCCTCGGCCGCCCGCCTTTTGGCGCCAAAGGTTATTTCGTTTCCGCTATCTGTTCACAGCGGATCGAAACTTGTCAAACACTCTTTTTCTTCCAGGCGAAGGGTCCGGATTTTTCGTAAAGCCAGTAATAGTTGGTGGCCATCTGCTTGGCCCGCGTGTAGCGAAAACCGAGAACCGAGAAGATCGCCAGCACGATCGTATCGACGATATAGTAGTGCAGCGAGAACATTGTGCCGCCGTAGAGCGCGTGGTGCACGAAGCGGATGCCGATACCGAGCAGCAACGTATAAATCACCAGATGCGGAAAGACGTCGCCCCAGCCGGTGGCCACGCCCTTGCCCGTGCGCCACGCCGTCCAGCCGCCGATCACGAACGTCACGAGGCCGAAGACCCAGAAGCTCGACTCCTCATAAATGATTCCCATGTCCCAAACTCCCTTATGCGGAAACCTATTCGATTGCGCGATCCGCGCAAGCGTTTCCTGCAATTAATGGTGGCCGCCTTCGAGATAGGCAGCCCGCACTTCCGGATTGGCGAGCAGTTCCTGACCGGAGCCGCTCATGGTGACGAGACCATTGACCATCACATAGCCGCGATGGGCCAGGCGGAGCGCCGCAAAGGCGTTCTGCTCGACCAGAAACACGGTCAACCCCTCGGTCTTGTTGAGCTTGCCGATCGCCTCGAAGATCTGCTTGGATATCAGCGGCGCGAGGCCAAGCGACGGCTCGTCGAGCAGCAGCAGCTTGGGCCGGGACATCAGCGCGCGGCCGATGGAGAGCATCTGCTGCTCGCCGCCGGAAAGCGTGCCGCCCCGCTGGTATTGGCGCTCCTCGAGGCGCGGGAACAGCGCGAAGATGCGCTTGACGTCCTCGTTGAAATGTTTCTGCTTGTCGAGCGCCGCGCCCATCTGCAGGTTCTCGTAGACAGTCATGCGCGGAAAAATGCGGCGGCCTTCCGGCGATTGCGCGATCCTGAGCCGGGCGATCTCATGGGTCGGCATGTGCGTGATGTCGCGGCCTTCGAAGGTGACGCTACCGTTGCGTGCCTGTGGGCTGCCGCAGATGGTCATCATCAGCGTCGACTTGCCGGCGCCGTTGGCGCCAATCAGGCAGACGATCTCACCCAGGTTGACCTCGACATCGACGCCGCCAAGCGCACGAATATTGCCATAAAAGGTCTCGACGCCTTGGACTTTGAGGAGAGGCTGGGACATCAGAGTTTGCCTCCCGCGATCTTGGCTGCTTCTTCTTCATCATCGACGCCGAGATAGGCGGCGATAACCTTGGGATCGGTCTTCACCTGGGCCGGCGTACCGTCGGAAATCTTCTGACCATATTCCAGCACCACGACATGGTCGGAAATTTCCATGACCACCGACATGTCGTGCTCGATAAGCAGGATCGAGGTGCCGGTTTCGGTGCGAATCGAGCGCAGGAGCTCATTGAGCGCCAGCGATTCACGTGGGTTAAGGCCTGCGGCCGGCTCGTCGAGACACAAGAGCCGCGGGCCGGTGCACATGGCGCGGGCGATCTCCAGCCGGCGCTGGGCGCCATAGGGCAAGTCGCCGGCCGGATCGTCGGCGCGCTCGACCAGATTGGCCTTTTCCAGCCAGAAACGGGCGAGATCGATCGCCGCCCGGCTCTCCTTGCGATAGGGGCCGAGGCCAACCAGGCCAAGAATGGTGAAGCCCGAAGCCTTCATCAGCTTGTTGTGCTGCGCCACGAGCAGGTTTTCGAGCACCGTCATGCCCGAGAACAACCGGATGTTCTGGAAAGTGCGGGCCACTTTGGCGCGGGAGGTGATGCGGAAATCCGGCATCTGTTCCAACTGGAACATGCGCGTGTCGCTCTGGTGGAAGCGAATCATGCCCATGGTCGGCTTGTAGAAGCCGGTGATGCAGTTGAACACCGTGGTCTTGCCGGCGCCGTTCGGGCCGATCAGTGCGGTGATGTCGCCTTCATAGGCGTTGAACGACAGGTCGTTGATCGCCATCAGGCCGCCGAACTTCATCGACAGATGCTCGACTTCGAGCAGAGGTTTCTTGTTATTCATTGTCATTGCCTCAGCCGTGGCCTTCCTTGGTGAAACTGCCGGACACGGCACGACGTTTGAAGAGGAAGGCTGTAGGCTCGCGGCTGCCGACGAAGCCACGCGGCTTCCACACCATGATGACGACCATGGCAAAGCCGAAGATCAGCATGCGGTAGAGTTCAGGCGTGAAATTGTCGCCGAATATCTCCTTGAGGAAGTCCATGTTGCGCAGCAGCTCCGTGCCGCCGATCATGGCAATGGCAGCCACCGCCGTTCCGACCAACGAGCCCATGCCGCCGAGAACGACGATGGCAAGGATGATCGCCGATTCCAGGAAGACGAAGGATTCCGGCGAGACGAAGCCCTGGCGCACCGCGAAAAACGAGCCGGCAAAGCCGCCGAACATGGCACCGATGGCAAAGGCCGTCAGCTTGGTATTCGTGGTGTTGATGCCCAGCGAGCGGCAGGCGATTTCGTCTTCGCGCAGTGCTTCCCAGGCCCGTCCGATCGGCATGCGCCGCAGGCGGATTGTGACGAAGGCCGTTATCAGGCAAAGCATCAGGATGACGTAGAACAGGAAGATCTTGTAATAGACCGAGGACATCGGCAAGTGGAAGAACTTGGCGAAATTGTTCGGCGCAGCAACATCGAAGCTCCATATACCGAAGATCGACGCCTTGGGGATGCCGGAAATGCCGGCCGATCCATTGGTCACATCCCGCCAGTTGATCAGCACCAGCCGGATGATTTCACCGAAAGCCAGCGTGACGATGGCGAGGTAGTCGCCCTTGAGGCGCAGCACCGGGAAGCCGAGGATGACGCCCCAGAAGGCAGAGAGGATGCCGGCGAGCGGCAGCAGGATCCAGAAGCTCAGACCGAATTGCTGCGACAGAAGCGCATAGGAATAGGCCCCCACCGCGTAGAAGGCCACGTAACCGAGATCGAGCAGACCGGCGAGGCCGACAACGATATTCAGCCCCCAACCGAGCATCACATAGATGAGGATTTGGATGCCGAAATTGTCGATATAGGTCAGCGATCCCGCGGCACCCTTTATCGCATAGATAAAGACGGGGTAGAGGAACAGCGCTACGATCAGGAACTTGGTGAAGTGGCGGCGGACAAAGCCGGGCTCACGCACAACCGCGGGCTTCGCAGCTTTGATCTCCTTCTGATGCGCAAGATAGGGCCGGATCCAGACGATCAGCGAGAAGCGAACCACCACGACCAGCAGGATCGAGGCCGCAAGGAATATCCAATGCGGCTGCACGATCAGCTTGTTGTCCATGTTCGGATGCGATTCGAGACCGATGAACAGGATGAACATGCCGAGCGCGACAAGGCCGGCAAAAAACGATTCACGGATGGCGTAGGCGGTCAAACCGGGGGTCGCCGCCTTGGGGGAAGATGCATTGCTCATGGCGTCAAACCTTTTCGACTTCGGGACGTCCGAGAATGCCCGAGGGCTTGAAGATGAGGGCGATCGCAAGGATCGAGAAGGTCGCCACATCCTTGTAATCGATGCTGAAATAAGCCGACCACAGCGCCTCGATGAGACCGATCAGGAGACCGCCGAGCACTGCGCCCGGCAGTGAGCCGATACCGCCCAAGACCGCGGCGGTGAAGGCCTTGACACCCGGAACGAAGCCATCGTTGAAGGAGATGACGCCGTAATACATGAGATACATGGTGCCGGCGACGGCAGCGAGTGCGGCGCCCATGACGAAGGTCACCGAAATCGTCTGGTCGACATTGATGCCGAGCAGCGCCGCCATCTTGCGGTCCTGCTCCGTCGCTCTTTGCGCGCGCCCAAGTGAGGTGCGGTTGACCAGATACCAGAAGCCGGTGAGCAGCACCGTGGTGATGACGAAAATGATGATCTGCTTGAGCGAGACAGTCACGCCGTCGATCGTCCAGGTCTGCGATACCATGGCTGGGATCGCCTTGTTGCGCGGGCCCTGCGTGACCTGCACGAAGTTCGACAACAGGATCGACATGCCGATCGCAGTGATCAGTGGCGCCAGCCGGAACGAGCCGCGCAGCGGCCGGTAGGCAATCTTTTCGATCGACCAGTTCCACAGGCTGGTGACTGCCATCGCCATGACCATCATGATGAGCAAAGCGACTGCCACCGGAACGCCGATGAAGGCCGCCGTGAGCAACAGATAGACCATCAGCGCCGCCATGCCGCCAAGCATGAAAACATCGCCATGGGCAAAATTGACCATGCCGATAATGCCGTAGACCATTGTGTAACCGATTGCGATCAGGCCATAAATAGACCCAAGTGTCAGCCCGTTAAGGAGCTGCTGGATAAAATACTCCATCCGCCTTTTTCCCCTGCGCGCATGCTTTTATGCTGCCCGCCTTTTTTATTAGAACCTGGCCCTTGAAGAGCTCTTTGGTTCGAGAATTCCATAACGCTTTCGCAACAAATGTGAAGCCAAAAGTTAGCTTTCCCAAAAAAACTTTCGTGAGGGCCATTCATCCGGCGTTTTTTCCCGCAAGATGCGGCAATTTTGGTCGATTTGTGCTGGCGGAACAATCACGAATGTGAATGGGAGCATTCGCATCGGTGCTGATTCCGGCACAGCACCGGCGTACCGTCCGGTACGAAAATTACCGTCTTGCGACGAAATGCAAGAACGACAGAAATATTTCTAACAGAAAGCGGCGCCCGGTGAAACCGCCGGACGCCAAAATTCGTCAGCCGCGCATGATGCCGCCATTGGCGTCGAACAAGGGCTCGACCTGCAGCTTGGCGTCGAGCATTTCGCCCAGAAGCTCCACCTGCCAGCCGCTCTCCTCATCGGCGATCTCCTTCGGCACATAGCCGATGGCGACCGAAAGACCCGGCGCATGTGCGTAGCCGCCAGACGTGACCCAGCCCTTGACCTCTCCCTTGTGCCAGATTGGCTCGTCACCGATGACGTCGGCATCCTTGGCGTTGACGATGAAGGTACGCAGGCGAAGCGTGCCGCCCTCGGCCTTTTCTTTCGCTGCGGCAGCCTTGCCAATGAAGGCAGCATCCTTCTTGAGCGCAATGACGCGGCCGAGGTCAGCTTCGAACGGACCGTAGAGCGGTCGGTACTCACGCGCCCAGCTGCCATAGCCCTTTTCCAGGCGTAGTGAATTCAGCGCTCGGAGGCCGAACATCCGGATATCGAATTCAGCCCCGGCTTCGAGCAGCTTGTCAAAAATGTGCCGCTGATATTCGGGCTTCATCCAGATTTCATAGCCCAGGTCACCGGTATAGCTGACACGGCCGACAATCGCCGGCGCCAGGCCGATGGTCATCTTGCGGATCGCCATGAACGGAAAGGCTTCCGCCGTGAGATCGAGATGGGTAAGCTTGGCGAGCACCTTGCGCGCATTCGGACCTGCAATGGCGAGGCCGGCAAGGCCGAGATTGACCGCCTGGAAGGTCACCGAACCGTTCTGCGGCAGGTGCTGTTCGAACCAGCGCATGTGATAGTTCTCGGCAATGCCCGAGCCGACCAGCAGGAATTCGGTATCGCTGAAGGTGGAAAGCGTAAAATCGCCGATCAGCTTGCCGTCATCCTTCAGCATCGGCGCCAGTGTCATCTTGCCGGCCGGCGGGATACGGCACGCCAGCATCCTGTCGAGGAAAGCCTTGGCGCCCTTGCCCTTGATCCAGTATTTGGCAAATCCCGACGTCTCCATCATGCCGACGGAGGCGCGCACCGCCTTCACTTCCGCGGCCACCGTGTCGAAATCGGTCGACCGGCGCCAGGAGAACTTATCCTCGACACCCTCAGGCGCAAACCAAAGCGGCTGTTCGAGGCCGTAATAAGCGCCGAACACTGCGCCCATATCCTTGAGGCGGTCATAGATCGGCGTGGTCTGCAACGGTCGTGCCGCCGGCAGTTCTTCATTCGGGAAGCGGATCGAGAAGCGGCGCGAATAGTTTTCGCGCACCTTGGCATTGGTATAGGCCAGCGTCGCATAGTCGCCGTAGCGGGCGATATCCATGGCGAAGACATCAAAACCCGGGTCGCCATGGATCATCCAGTTGGCCAGCGCCAGGCCGACACCGCCCCCCTGGCTGAAGCCGGCCATGACCGCGCAGGCCGACCAGCAATTCCGGATGCCACGGATCGGGCCGACCAGCGGATTGCCATCCGGCGAGAAGGTGAAGGGACCGTTGATCACCTTCTTGATGCCGGCATTGTTGAAGGCCGGGAAATGGCGGAAGCCGACTTCGAGTTCGTTGGTGATGCGGCCGAGGTCTTCGGGCAGCAGTTCATGGCCGAAATCCCAGGGCGTGGTGAGCGGCGACCACGGCCGGCCATCCTTCTCATAGGTGCCCATCAGCATGCCGCCGCGCTCCTGGCGCAGATAGATCTCGCCGTCGAAGTCGATGCAATGCAGCATCTCGCGGCCAGCGGTCTTGTTGAACTCGGCGACCTCGGGCATGTCCTCGGTGATCAGATACATATGCTCCATGGCAAGCACCGGCAGTTCGAGCCCGAGCATGCGACCGATCTCGCGCGCCCAGAGGCCGCCGCAATTGACGATATGCTCGGCGATGATCTCGCCCTGGTTGGTGATCACCCGCCAGGAGCCGTCTTCACGCTGAACCAGGTCCTCGACCTTGGTGTGCAGGTAGATTTCCGCGCCGTTCTTCTTTGCCGAACGGGCATAGGCATGCGTGGCGCCATAGGGGTCGAGATGGCCTTCGAAGGCGTCATAGAGAGCGCCGACGAATTGCGATGCATCCATCAGCGGCATCAGCTTCAGGGCTTCCTGGGGCGTCAGGAGTTCTGTGCTCATGCCGCCGTAGCGGCCCTTGGCATGGATGGTTTTCAGCCAGTCGAAACGGTCCTTGGTGGCGGCCAGCATCAGACCCGAAGTGACGTGCAAGCCGACATCCTGGCCGGAATAGTCCTGAATCTCCTTGTAGAGCTCGACCGTATATTTCTGCAGCTTGGCAACGTTTGGGTCGCCATTGGCGGTGTGCATGCCGCCTGCCGCGTGCCAGGTTGATCCGGAGGTCAATTCGGAGCGCTCCACGAGCACGACATCGGTCCAGCCGAGTTTGGTCAGGTGATAGAGCACCGAACATCCGACGACACCGCCGCCGATGACGACGACCTTGGCATGACTTTTCATAAGCATAGCTCCGCGCGCGGGGAATCCGCCGATTCCCCGGTCAAAAGAAACGAGTTGTTGGAAAGGCCTTCCCGGCACGCCATCGTCACGGCCAATGCCCGCGAACCGCCTTCAGTTCACGGGCTCAGCCTAGATTCAAACACTTGCGGTTCTTGTCGCTCAGACGAAAAGAATTACTCTGTTTGCGCCATCAGCCATCAGCCATCAACGACGGCGAAGCTGAGGCCGAATTCACGACCGGCCAGTTTGAGATCGTGGAACAGGCTTTCGGCAAAGCTGCGCATGCCGATGATCTCGAACCCCTTGTCGCCGGTGCGGACGAGATTGATGGTCAGATGCCCGAAGGCCATGCTGCCCGACGCGCCAGCCGGAAAGCCGCCGCCGGCAATATCCACTGCCACGCCCTTGGCCAGCAGCCGGATCGAATCCGGCCCCTTGAGCCGGAAAAGCGTCCGCCCATGGCTCTGGTCGACCACCATGGCACCATCGATCTCCGGTGCTCCAGCCTGATCGCTGCTGACCACCAGCCATTCGCCCGGACCGACAGTGCGGACACTGTGCGCGGGGAAACTTCCGAGCACGCCGGCCACGGCCTGTTCCCGGCCTTTGAAGGCGAGCACAGAATGGATGCACGCGCCATCCACCATTTCGAGATGATTGGCGCCGGGCATTTCAATGCCATGCATGCCAACGTCGGAAAGCGGGTGTTTTGACATCATCATTTGCATCTCACCCTCAGCCGTGCAGCTTCTTGTTCTCAGGATCGATAAACGTCGTCGGCCCGATCACCGCCTCGGTTTCGATTCCGCGCAGCTTGTCCCAGACCAGCACCGTCTCACCCATCCGCTCGCGGCCCGACTTGATGAAAGCGAGCGCGATCATATGGCCGAGCACCGGCGAGAAGCAGACCGAAGACACCCAGCCCTGGTCAACCGGTGTCGAGGGCGACGTACCGACGGTGAGGATATGCGCACCAGCCTTCATCTCCGCCTTGTGATCGACCGGGATCAGGCCAACCAGTTGCGGCCGGTCGGCCGCCTTCAGGCCGTAGCGATCCAGCATCCGCTTGCCGACGAAATCCGGCTTGGCGCTCGAGACCAGCTTGCCGAGGCCGACATCATCTGCTGTCGTACGGCCATCGAGTTCGGCATGCGTGACATGGCCCTTCTCGATGCGCATGACATTGAGCGCTTCGACGCCATAGGCGCAGATGTTGTGCACCCTGCCCGCGTCCATGACCGCATCGGCCACCGCCTCGCCATAGCCTGCCGGCACGCCGAGCTCAAAGGCCAATTCGCCGGAGAAGGAGATGCGGTAAAGCCGCGCCGGAACGCCGCTTTTGAGCTTTACCGCCCGCGCCGTCATAAACGGGAAAGCGGCATCGGAGAGGTCATCCGCGATCAGCGCCTGCAACACCGCGCGTGATTTCGGCCCGACCACGGACATCTGCGCCCATTGATCGGTGACCGAGACATAGCGGACATCGAGTTCCGGCCAGACGGTCTGGTGGTAGAATTCGAGATGCGCCATCGCCTCCGCCGCATAGGCCGTCGTCGTGGTGATGAAGAAATGGTTCTCAGACAGCCGGCTCACCGTGCCGTCGTCATAGACCACACCGTCCTCACGCAGCATCAGGCCATAGCGCGCCTTGCCGACAGGCAGCTTCAGCATGGCATTGGAATAGATGCGGTTGAGGAATTCGGCCGCGTCGGGACCGGCGATCTCGATCTTGCCCAGGGTGGATACGTCGCAGATGCCGACATGCTCGCGCACAGTCAGCACTTCGCGGTCGACGCTCTGCCGCCAGCCCGTCTCGCCGGCCCTCGGGAACCAGGCGGAGCGATACCAGAGGCCGGCTTCCATCATCACCGCACCGTTCTTCTTCGCCCAGCCATGCAGCGGCGAAATCCGGATCGGATTGGCATGTTCGAGCCGCGCTGCACCCACGAGCGCACCGAACGTCACTGGCGTATAAAACGGCCGGAAGGTCGTGGTGCCCGTATCCTTCGGCGACAGGCCCTGCATCGAGGCCAGGATCGCGGTGGAATTGACATTGCCGAGCTTGCCCTGGTCGGTCGCCATGCCATTGGTCGTGTAGCGCTTTGCGTGCTCCACATGGCCATAGCCTTCGCGCAGCGCCAGCCCCAGATCGGCAACATGCACGTCGTTCTGGAAATCGACGAAGGCCTTGGATTTCGCGCCGGGCACATACCAGAGCGGCGTGAAGCCGGGGGCCACGTCACCTTCGATCCACGGTCCTTCGTAAGCCGCCGGATTGCCGCCGAGGGCAGCGATCGCATCGGCGCCCTTGGCCCAGCCATCGGCCAGGCAGTCGCCAAGACCATAAACCCCGGCTGCCGCACCTGCAGCCTTGAAAGCCGGATCGGCCGGCGCCAGGAATGCCGCGTGTTCATCCGACCAGACCGGCTTGGCGCCACGCTGGCACATCAGATGAATGATCGGACTCCAGCCGCCGGATGTCGCCAGCGCGTCGCAATGAATGCTCTCATGGAAGCCGGAGCGATCGACGGAGATGCTCCTCAGCGTCCAGTTGCCCTTGGTGTCGACAATGCCGCCGCCGAGGATATGGCGGACGCCGTCCGGCACTGCTTCAGGCGCCGTATTGCGGGAATCGATCATCGCCACGAGGTCCATGCCGTTGGCGACAAGATCGCGCGCGGTCTCATAGCCGGAAGCGCCATTGGTGAACACAGCCACCTTGCGGCCTGACGCGGCAGCGTAGCGGTTGGCATAGGTGCGCATCGCCGACGCCGTCATGATGCCCGGCCGGTCATTGCCGCCGAACACCAGCGGCCGCTCTTCCGCGCCGGCGGCGAGGATCGCCCGCTTGGCAACGATGCGCCAGATGCGCTCGACCGGCCGTTCCGGCAGCGGCGTGGACAAATGCTTCTGCACCCGCTCGACAGCGCCGAACACCATGTCGTCATACCAGCCGAACACGGTCGTGCGCGACAGCAGCCTGACATTGTCGAAGCTTTCCAGCTCTGCAATGGTGAAGGCTGCGAAATTCGCAGCACTGTTGCCGCCGACAACTGCTCGGGAGGAGAGCAATGTCCCACCCATGCGAAAGCCTTCGTCGGCGACGATGACGCGCAGGCCGGCGCGCGCCGCGGCAAGCGCCGCCATCAGCCCTGTCGGGCCGGCGCCGACGACCAGCAGGTCGCAATGCGCCCAGCATTTTTCATAGGAATCCGGATCGGGCTCGGAAATCGCCAGCTTGCCAAGACCGGCCGCCTTGCGGATGAAAGGCTCGTAGACCTTTTCCCAGAAGGCTTTCGGCCACATGAAGGTCTTGTAGTAGAAGCCGGCCGAGAGGAACGGCGAGAGCAGCGAATTGACGCTGCCGACATCATATTGCAGCGACGGCCAGCGGTTCTGGCTGACGGCCGTCAGCCCGTCATAAAGTTCGGTGACGGTGGCACGTGCATTCGGCTCGGTGCGGCCGCCCTTGCCGAGCGTCACCAGCGCATTCGGCTCGGCCGAACCCGCCGTCACGATGCCGCGCGGCCGGTGATATTTGAAGCTGCGGCCGACGAGATGCACATTGTTGGCGATCAGCGCCGAGGCCAGCGTATCGCCCTCGAAACCTCTGTAGGTGTTGCCGTCAAAGGTAAAATTCACCGCGCGGCTGCGGTTGATCAGTCCGCCCTGGTCCAACCGATAGCCGCTCATGCCGCACCCCGTTTGCGAACATCGGCCGCGTCGCTGACGGCAAACACTTCGTGCGAGAGCGTGTCGCGCTCGACCACCAGCCAGCGTCGGCAGCCCGATGCATGATGCCAGAGCTCGCTATGGCGGCCCATCGGATTGTCGCGGGTGAACATGTAGCGGAGCCAGTCCTCGTCGGATGCATCGGGTGCCGGACGAACGATCGTCCCGTCACCCTTGACGTAAAATTCTTCCTTGGGCCGGATACCGCAATGGGGACAGTGAATGAGACTTGCCATAATGTCCTCAGTGCAAATTGGGCTGCGGGCCGTGGCCCGTCTCGTCGATCGCATAGCCGCGATCAAAGCGGTCGAGCCGCATTTCGCGGGTCACCACATGCGGCTCGTTCTTGGCGATCAGATGGGCGAAGGTAAAGCCGGACGCAGGCGCTGCCTTGAAGCCACCGTAATTCCAGCCGGTGTTGAGATAGAGATTGTCGATCGGCGTCTTGTCGATGATCGGCGAGCCGTCCATGCTCATATCCATGACGCCGCCCCAGGTTCTCAGCACCTTGGAGCGCGACAGGCCGGGGATCATCGACAGCCCGATCTCGAACACATGCTCGACAGTGGCCAATCCACCGCGACGCGCATAGGAATTGAAGCCGTCGATATCGCCGCCGAATACCAGGCCGCCCTTGTCGGACTGCGATATATAGAAGTGGCCCATGCCGAAGGTGATCACCTGGTCGATCGCCGGCTTCAGCCCTTCGCTGACAAAGGCCTGCAGCACGTGGCTCTCGATCGGCAACCGCAAGCCGGCCATGCCGGCGGTGACGGTCGAATGTCCTGCGGTGGCGAGACCGAGCTTGCCGCAGCCGATGACGCCGCGATTCGTCTCCACGCCTGTTACCTGCCCATCGGCGCCGCGGATAATTCCGGTCACTTCGCAGTTCTGGATGATGTCGACACCGCGGCTGTCGGCGCCGCGGCCATAGCCCCAGGCGACCGCATCGTGCCGCGCCGTGCCGCCGCGCCATTGGATGAGCCCGCCCATGATCGGGAAACGGGCATTGTCGAAATTAAGATAGGGCGCGATCCGGCGGATACGCTCGCGGTCGGCAAGCTCGGCATCCACGCCTTCCATCATCATCGCATTGCCGCGCCGCGCAAAGGCGTCGCGCTGTCCATCGGTATGGAAGAGATTGATCACGCCGCGTTGCGACATCATCGCATTGTAGTTGAAGTCCTGCTCCAGCCCTTCCCAGAGCTTCATCGACAGCTCGTAGAACGGCTCGTTGCCGGGCAGCATGTAGTTGGAGCGGACAATCGTGGTATTGCGGCCGATATTGCCCGAGCCGAGATAGGATTTCTCCAGCACCGCGACATTGGTAATGCCGAATTCCTTGGCGAGATAATAGGCCGTCGCCAGACCGTGGCCGCCACCACCGACGATGATCACCTCATAAGAGGGCTTCGGGTCCGGCTGCCGCCAATGGGGCGCCCAACCCCTGTTCTTGCGCAATGCTTCCTTGAAGATCGAAAACGCCGAAAACCGCATCGAGTTCTGGTCCTCACACTCATTTGCCGAACGGGCGCTTCACCTGTCCGGATTGCCTGAAACATCGCGCTCTCTGTTGCCGGAGAACTACCGTCTATACTGTTCGATTCCCCGTGCCTTTACGACAGCACTGTATGTTTTTTTGACGATTTCGGGCGATGCACATGTTTTTGCTTTGCCCGCCATCATTCCGCCGTGCTTTGACGGCCTACAGCGCCGACCCCTGCTTGTCACATATTGTTGCGCTGCGAACAAGATTTCAGGCGATGAAAAGGGCCAAACTGCTCAAAGAGGTTGCGTTGAGGGGCCAAAGCCAATAAACGCACACGAATTCTAATTTGAGCCACGAAGCGGAGCTCACGTCCAATATGACATTGACGCATCTTCAGCGCCTTGAGGCTGAGGCAATACATATATTCCGGGAAGTCGCGGCGACCTTTTCCAACCCGGTAATGCTGTATTCGATCGGCAAAGACTCCTCGGTGATGCTGCATCTGGCGATGAAGGCCTTCTACCCGGCCAAGCCGCCATTCCCGTTCCTGCACGTCGACACCACCTGGAAGTTCAGGGAGATGACCCAGTTCCGCGACCGCATGGCGGCCGAACTCGGTATCGATCTCCTGGTGCATATCAACCAGGACGGCGTGGCGCAGGGCGTTGGCCCGTTCACCCATGGTTCGAACACCCATACGCATATCATGAAGACGGTCGGCCTGCGCCAGGCGCTGGAGAAATACGGTTTCGACGCCGCCTTCGGCGGTGCCCGCCGCGACGAGGAAAAGAGCCGCGCCAAGGAGCGCATCTTCTCCTTCCGCAATGCGCAGCACACCTGGGACCCGAAGAACCAGCGCCCGGAAATGTGGAAGACCTACAATACCCGCGTCGGCCCTGGTGAATCCATCCGCGTCTTCCCGCTGTCGAACTGGACCGAGCTCGACATCTGGCAATATATCATGAAGGAGAACATCCCGATCGTTCCCCTTTATTACGCCGCCGTGCGGCCAGTCGTCGAACGCGACGGCATGCTGATCATGGTCGACGACGACCGCATGCCGATCGGCCCGGATGACGTGATCGAAGAGAAGCTCGTGCGTTTCCGCACGCTCGGCTGCTATCCGCTCACCGGCGCCATCGAATCGGACGCCGCCACCCTGCAGGACATCGTCCGCGAAATGCTGACCGCGCGCACCTCGGAGCGCCAGGGCCGCCTGATCGACAAGGATGAAGCCGGCTCGATGGAGAAGAAGAAGCGCGAGGGGTATTTCTGAGATGAACGTCAGCGTTCCCGCCGATGTCACCGGCGACATGATCGAATATCTGCGCGACCAGGAAAAGAAATCGCTGCTGCGCTTCCTTACCTGCGGCTCCGTCGATGATGGCAAGTCGACGCTGATCGGCCGCCTGCTCTACGACACCAAGCTGATCTTCGAGGACCAGCTCGCCGCTCTCGAGCGCGACAGCCTCAAGCACGGCACCGACGGCGAGAACATCGATTTCGCACTTCTGGTCGACGGCCTCGAAGCCGAGCGCGAACAGGGCATCACCATCGACGTCGCTTACCGCTTCTTCGCAACGTCGAAGCGCAAGTTCATCGTCGCCGACACGCCCGGCCATGAGCAATATACCCGCAACATGGCGACCGGCGCCTCGACCGCCGACCTCGCCGTGGTGCTTGTCGATTCGCGCCAGGGCATCCTGCGCCAGACGCGCCGGCATTCGTTCATCGCCTCGCTGCTCGGCATTCGCCACATCGTGCTCGCGGTCAATAAGATCGACCTGATGGATTACTCCCAGGAGGTCTTCGACAATATCGTCGCCGACTATATGGAATTTGCCAAGAATCTCGGCTTCAAGAGCATCCAGCCTATCCCGATGTCGGCGCGCTTCGGCGACAATGTCACCATGGGGTCGTCGCGGACGCCGTGGTATTCGGGGCCGAACCTGCTCCAGCATCTCGAAGACGTGCCGGTCGAGAACGACTATCTCGACAAGCCGTTCCGCCTGCCGGTGCAGAATGTCGTGCGCCCCAATCTCGATTTCCGCGGCTTTGCCGGCCAGGTCGCCTCGGGCAAGGTTGCCGTCGGCGACAAGGTGACGGTGGCGAAGTCCGGCCAGGAATCGCGCGTCAAGCAGATCGTCACGCATGACGGCAACCTGCGCAACGCTGCCGAAGGCCAGGCAATCACCATCGTCCTTGAAGACCAGATCGACATTTCGCGCGGCGACATGCTGGTCGACCCGGCCAACCGTCCGCATGTGGCCGACCAGTTCCAGGCGCATGTGATCTGGTTCGACGCCCAGCCGATGATCCCCGGCCGCTCCTATATCCTCAGGACCGAGGTCGACAGCGTCAGCGCCACGGTGACGACGCTCAAGCACCAGGTCAACATCAACACTTTCGCACATGAGGCGGCCAAGCACCTCAACATGAACGAAGTGGGCGAGTGCAACATCTCGACCCAGGCGCCGGTCGCCTTCGACGCCTATGGCGACAACCGCGTCTGCGGCAATTTCATCCTGATCGACCGCTTCACCAATGCGACTGTCGGCGCCGGCATGATCGACCATCCGCTGCGCCGCGCGTCCAACGTCCATTGGCAGGCGATGGAGGTCAACAAGGAGGCGCGTTCGGCGCTCAAGAGCCAGAAGCCGGTGGTGCTCTGGTTCACCGGCTATTCCGGCTCGGGCAAGTCGACGATCGCCAACAATGTCGAAAAGCTGCTCGCCGCACAGGGCAGGCACACATTCATGCTCGACGGCGACAATGTCCGCCATGGCCTGAACCGCGACTTGGGCTTCACCGATGACGACCGCGTCGAAAACATCCGCCGCGTCTCGGAAGTCGCCAAGCTGATGACCGATGCCGGCCTGATCGTCATCGTCTCGTTCATCTCGCCCTTCCGCTCGGAACGGCAGATGGCACGCGATCTCTTCCCGATGGGCGAGTTTGTCGAAGTCTTCATCGACACACCGCTGGAAGAATGCATGCGCCGCGACCCGAAGGGCCTGTACAAGAAGGCGCAGTCCGGCGAGATCGCCAATTTCACCGGTATTTCGTCGCCCTACGAGGCGCCGGAAAATCCTGAAATACACGTCCATACGCTCGGGCACGAGCCAGCGGAACTGGCCGTGCTGATCGAGAATTATCTAAACAAGAGGTAAGACCGTGATCGACACCTTTGAAAAGCTGGCGCTCGACGCCGGCAAGGCGATCCTCGAAGTCTACCAAGCCGGCCCGAGCGTATCCTACAAGCAGGATGCCTCGCCGGTGACCGAGGCCGACGAGCGCGCCGAGGCAATCATCCTTGCCGGCCTCACGGCCGCCTTCCCCGATATTCCTGTCGTCGCTGAAGAAGCGGCGGCGGCCGGCAATATCCCTGATGTTTCGGGCAAAAAATTCTTCCTCGTCGATCCGCTCGACGGCACCAAGGAATTCGTCAACAAGCGCGATGACTTCACGGTCAACATCGCGCTGATCGAAGACGGTGTGCCGGTGGCCGGCATCGTCTACGCCCCTGCCCGCAAGGTCGCCTATACCGGTATCGCCAACCAGGCCGAGAAGCTCGTCATCGCCGACGATTTCTCCATCGCCTCGCGCGAGCCGATCGGCTGCCGCAAGGCCGCGGCCGAACTGACTGCCGTCGCCAGCCGCTCGCACAATTCGCCTGAGACAGAAAACTTCCTCGCCGAACGCGGCATCACCTCAATGAAATCCGTCGGCTCGTCGCTGAAATTCTGCCTGGTGGCGGAAGGCTCGGCGGATGTCTATCCGCGCTTCGGCAGGACGATGGAGTGGGACACCGCCGCTGGCGACGCGGTGCTCAGGGCAGCAGGCGGCATGACGCTTGACACGAACGAGCGCGAATTCCGCTACGGCAAGACGGCGCAAGCCACCGACAGCGACTTCGCCAACGGGCATTTCGTCGCCTGGGGTGCGCGGCGGTAGCATCTGCCGCAACGGTGCAGCAAGTTCCCTCCTTGCCCCTTGTGGGAGGGGTCAGCAAGGCCGCGAGAGCGTCGGCGATCGCTTGACCCCACTTGGTGAGGGGTAGTCTTGCTTTCCTCACCCACCCCTCACAAAAGCTTCGAGACGTCCGGCTGCCTCAACTCGACAATACACGCCGCAGGTCGATCATGAGATCAGCCCGGCGGCGCGCAATGCATCGTTGATCACCTTCGTCACACCCTGGGCGCCCGTGGTTTTGCCTTTCGTTCCCGTGAGCGGGGCTCTTAGCTTCGCATAGGACATCGCCTTGGCGATAACGGCTTCGATGCCGTCGGCGGTCGGCGCCTGTTCTGCCGCCGCTTCAGCAATGCCCTCGGCGTTCCTGACATCTTGATCGTCGGCAAGGCCCCAGTTCCTGGCAATTCTCGCCGTCGAGGAAATTCCGGCCTCGAGCATGAACGGCCCGGTATTGCCGAGCGGAGTTTTCGCACCCGACGACAAGGGGACGCCGTGTGCCATGCCCTTGATCAGATAGAGTTCGATCGCCTGCTTTCCATTCTCGTCCAGCCATGTCTTGCGGGTATGGCCGTTGACTGTCTCCATCGTATCAGGCGCTTCGGCAGTCCGATGCACACCGCTCCACTGGATGGCGATCTGCTGAGCGTTGACCGGCTTGACGGTGTGATCATGGGTGCCGTGCCATATCGAAATCATCGGCCACGGACCGGTATGGGCTGAGGCTGTCGCCACCGCCGATCTCAGTTGCAAGCGAGCCGGGGCGTTGCGGCCCTGCATGCGCTCGAACGCTTGGCCGACGCCAGAGGCCATGCCATAAGGCAGCCCGCCAACGATCGCCCCGCCGGCGAAAACATCCGGATAAGTTGCCAGCATAGCGCCTGCCATTGCGCCTCCGGCCGACAGCCCGGTAATATACACCCTGGCGCGATCGATTCCTTGCGACGCCGATACGTGGTCGATCATCTGCCTGATCGACAACGCCTCGCCTGCATCGCGCCTTGTGTCGGCGGGTTCGAACCAGTTGAAGCACAGATTGGCGTTGTTGGCGCGCCGCTGCTCGGCAAACAGAACGGCAAAGCCGTTCTTCTCGGCCAGTCGAGTCCAGCCCGAGCCATGGTCATACCCATCAACGGTTTGCGTGCAGCCATGCAGCACGACGACCAGTGGCGTCCTGGGGGCCATGATCGTCGGCAGGAACAGCCAGCACCCCAGGGCGCCGGGATTCGAACCAAAACTCGTGATTTCCACCAGGTTGCGGGAATTCTGTCTCAGGGCCACATCCATCTCCTTCGCCCGGCATGGGCGCGAGAATTACAGGTAGGTACGAATGCTGCAGTGCACAATTTATTTGTCGCAGAAACCCGCAGTGTACGCTTTCGCACCAAAACCGCGGGGCGGTGATCGGCCGTCGAAGGCTTAACCGCGGGATACGTGGTCAATCCTTCGGCTGGCGCTTGACATCGATGGTGCTCAAGCGATCGCAGACATCGACGGCATCATCCCTGTCCAGAAAGGTCGTGGCCCGATTTTCGCTGACCGCGGGCTGGCCGGTGAAGACGTCATAGACCGTCCAGAGCCCGCGGTCCTCGCGGCGGATGCATATCGGCGACCGGGGCTATTCATGCCGGATATACTGCTTCGAAAAGTGCAAAATTTATTTCTTCCGCGTCCGCTTGGGCTGCACGCCAATTTCGGCGACAGCCGCCGGCTCCTGCTGCAGCCGCAATGCTTTGAGCATCGCGGTCTTCTTCTCGCGTGCGGAGGTCTCCGCCGCCACGATCAGGCGTGCCGCATTGTCGGTTGCGGCGCTCTTGGTCTGTTGGGTCGTCTTCGTGGGGCTGAAGATCTGCGCTCGGTCGATGGCCATTTCACCTAATCCTTCGCAGCACCTGGCTCCGGCTGCCGCCCGCGCGGTTTCGCTCTCGTAGGCCGGATGAAATTGCAGCCTTATTTGTTGACGCGGATGCTGGCGATATCGACCCAGTTCCGCCCGCCGCCGCTGGCTCGTCCATCGGACGCCGCGGCTCTCGGCTTGGCGGTCCGTTCGGCGTCGATTTCACTCGCGCGGACGCGACGCTCGAAGCTTTCTTGTTTGGACTGAACGCGGTACTGCGCCTCGCCTCCCTCGGCATCCGGCAGTAGACCGATGACCTGGAATTCACCATCCGCTCGGCCCGTCCGGACCGGCCCGTTGACGAGAAAGAGATATTCGCCGACGGCATATTTCGCCTTGCTCATGGCACGCTCCCACGCTCTCGCACTTCGGAGAGATCAGAGATAGAAAAGGCCGGGCTAAGCCCGACCTCCATCAACACTCCACCGCTTGCTGCCAGTACATCCGTGGTCAGCTTGGGCGAGTGACATTACATCGCTCTGAGATTATCGGCCGACGCTTTGCCCGACCGATTGTCCCTGACGATGTCATACTGAAGCTTCTGGCCTTCGACCAGGGAGCGGATACCGGCCCGTTCGACAGCCGACACATGCACGAACACATCGGTCGCGCCATCTTCCGGCTGAATGAAGCCGAAGCCCTTGGTGCTGTTGAACCACTTTACGGTGCCAATGTTCATGACGATTTCCTTTCAATCGCTACAGTTGCCGCGACATCATTTGCCGCTGCGTCGAGTAATGTTGGGAAATCTGGAAAGCCTAGATGCTCGAACAAAAATCGCAAGCAGAAGTCAATAGAAGAGATATAGTCTCTATCAGTGGCCGAAACAAGGCGTGAAGGGAAATAAGACCCGGCAACGGCGTTTCCGCAACGCAGTACTATCGGCAAGCAGCGATTACAGCCTCACTCTGCGTGACGATCAATAAGCGTGCTGGCTTCGATGATGACCGGGTCAGGACGAATTCTTCCTTCGGCGCATCATATGCAGCGACAAATCTAGCGACCTTTGAACCAATCCTTTGCCGCCTGTTCGACAAGGACGAACTCCCGCTTCATCGAATCTCCGGTTGCTGGCGAAAGGCAATCCCTAATTCTCCACATCGCCTCCGGATTGTCAAAAAGCAAAAGGCCCGGTCAGTGCCGGGCCTTTTGCTTCCTCCTCCGGGAACGCCGTCTATTTATCGGTATTCTGTTTGGCTTGCTGGCCGAAGACGGCGGTGATGATCTCGGCTGATTTTTCCGGCACCGGCTCTGCTTCCAGCGCCTTGGTAAGCTTGTTCGTCAGCGACAGAACGGCTGCCTCCATGCCATCCTTGGCGTAGAAATCGCCGCCGGCGAGGCATTCATGATGAACCCAGCTGAGATAGCGATGACGCACGCCTTCCGGCGCGACGAAACTGTTGGTCCAGAACTTGTCGAGATCCATGCCCTTCTCGACGCAGAAGGCGAGGTCCTTGTGACGGTAGAGCGCCTGCCCCATCACCGCCAGCGGCACGCCATGATGCAGTGCCGACAGACCCGAGGTCGAATTGATGGTGATCATGCCGGCCGAATGGCGCGTGAGCAGGCTGAGCGAGCCGCCGTCGAGCACATGCACACGATCCTTGACGTCGTTGAGCTGGCTGACCTGGCGGATGAAGTTCCAGTCGCGCGTATGGCCGCGCTCCATCGGATGGATCTTGAACACCAGCTGATAGTCTTCCGGCGCGTTACGAGCAAAGGAGACGATGGTCTTCAGAATGAGCTTCTGGTTGTTCCAGCTGTTGGCCGCACGGCCCAGCTGGGTATCGTCATGCACCTGCAGCGGCACGATGAAGAAGCGCTTGTCATGATGTTCAAGAATGCGCTCAGAAACCCGGTAATTGCGGCCGACATGGGCGAATTTGCGGTAATAATTCTTGATCCAGTAAAAACCTTCCGACACCAGCGTCCGCTTCTGCTTGTGGAACAGGCGGCGCTCGCCGGGCGTCGAGATCAGCGCGCGGATGGTGAAATACTGGAAAGCGCCCCAGGCCATGGCGCTGAACGAACCGGGCTGCGGCAAGGCTTTCGGGCCGGCGCTACGCGGCGAATTGAATTCCGGCGGCGGCAGCTGGCCGGCAAGCGGCGAGCGCCAATTGTTGCCGCCGAGCTCCATTGTCACATAGCCTGGTCGGATATAGCCCTCTTCGAGGCAAAGCGCTGGAATGCCGCACTGTTCGGCGCATTCGACGGCGACGCGATGGATGATGCGCTCGGAGCCGAACAGGACGACGGCATCGAAACCGTTCTCCTTGATGATCGCCGTGAACCAGCTGCGCCAGCTTTCCGGCGAGCCGGAGAAATTCATCACCTTGTCGCCGCGCGAACCCATGCGGTCGCCGGCGTTGAAGCAAATCCGCCAGGCGTCAAAACCATTGGCGTTGAGATGCTCCTGTGCGCGGCGGAAAAAGCTGCCGACCGGACCCTGCAGGAGAACCACGCGCGGCGCATTCTTGTTGGGAAAGCGATGCTTGGCACGCCCCATAAATGGAAGCGTTATCAAGCTCTTCGACTTGCCGGCCTCGGTATCCCGCGTCCCACGGGAATTGACCGCGTCCTGGCTTCTTTCGTCAAAAGGCATGGTCATGTCGAAGTTGCTTCAATCTTATCTAGAAGAAAACCCGCTCGCGTTGGTCTTACATACCGTAGACGGTATTTCAACCGCGTGCTGACAGCTCCTTATCAGCTGATGTAACAATGCCACAGCCGGCTTAGCCCGCCTCGTCGCAGAACCCTATCGGCCAATCATTACCAAAAGTTAAAGTTTTTGCACCGCACAAAGGACGGAATTTCGCCACATTTTAACAGTTTTTTCACGAAATCAAACACTTGTGGCCGTTAACCATAGGTGTAGAAGCCCACTAATCTGTGCAAAATCGGGACAGCCTGCCCTAATTTCGGGCATCACGGATTTTGACGGCTGCACGATTAATTGATTGCGCGACGCTCTGCCGCAGGCGGCGCAACATAGAAGTTTTCACAATCCGCTTCAGGGCGATCTCCTCGACAAGCTCTTCGGGAGTGCAGGGCATGGCGCTCAGCGGATGGATATAGAAGGGATAAAGGATCAGCGCGGCGGCGCCCAGCATGTCCACGGTGATCCTGCGGCTGCGCCTCGGCACGGCCAGCCTGTCGTCGGTCAGCCCCCAGCCGGCATAGAACGGGATGCCATGGACGCCGACCGGCTTGCCACGGATCAGCGCTTCGAAGCCGGCGAGCGAGGTCATCGTTTCGAGCCGGTCGCACCAGGCGATCCAGTCCTTGATGTCTCCGTCCCGGACGACGATGTCGGCCTCGTCGGGCGTCTCGCCGCCCGAGCGGACGCCGCCGCTGACGTCGGGATGCTCCTTGTAGGCAAGGAAAGCGTCCGGATACAGTTTCCGCACCGCGCTGACCAGGCCTTTGTTGGTCTTCACCGCGGGCGAGCCGAAGCGGATCGAGGCATCCTTCTCCACCTGGCCGGGGATAAGGATTTTCAGGCGACCCGGCTCAGGTTGCGGCAGCGCCACAGCGCCGCCGACATTGTATTTGGAGACGCCCAGCCGCACGATCGTCTCGACCAGCCGGGCCGCGCGCGCCGTGAGCTCTTCCGGAAACGGGTGCGTGGCAATGATCCGCTCGAGCCGGCTTTCGCCCCGCGCGTCGTAATAGACATGGTCGCCGTCCATGGCGAGCGATGAGGGCAGCGCCAGATTGGCGCCCAGTCCCCGCGAGCGGATGAAACCGTCTTCGAACCGCATGGACGACACGCCCTGCGGCAACGGCCGGCCCGATCCCCAGAGTGCAATCTGCCCGCCCTTCTCCGAGGCCTGCCGCACCGCCTCGGACATGCGCTGGCAATGCACTGCCGCCCCTTCCGGCCCGCGCACGAACGGATCGAGCGCCCGCCGCTTCCAAGGCGACAGCCCGCCGGTATAGACGCGACGGCCGATCTGATTGCGCTGGTCGCGCACGGTCCTCAACTGAGCAATCGCCGTCTCCAATTGCACCGGTCGCCGGTCATGCAGGTCGAGATAGTGGGAATAGCCGATATAGACGGCGTGGAAGATCTCTTCGAGCGATGCAGGTTTGCGTGGCGCGGGGATCGCGCAATGGTCCTCGGTCAGACCGCGATGCGAATAATAAGTCACGCCGAACGAGTGCACTTTTCGGCCGGCCATCAGCGCCTCGAAACCAAGGTGGCTGGAAACGGTATAGACCGCCTCTGCCGCTTCGAGGAGCGGCCAGGGATTCATGCGCTGCGGGACGGTGATCGCGATGCCAAACTTGCGGGCCGCCTGCACCAGCATGCTGCGATCGCCGGCGGCCGGATGGACCCGAACCGCGATCGTCGCCCCGGGATAGGTCGCATGCGCGTGTTCCAGCATGCTGCCGAACCGGTTATCGTCGGCAAGGGCACCGATGATCGAAGCGTCGCCCGCGACCTGATCGACCATAAGCACGAAGGGTTTCCCCATCGGCAGCCCCGATTCGTCGAGGTCCCGCATCGGTGAATTGTTGTATTTCGACAGTCGGCTCTCACGGATCAGGCCGATCGCCGCCCCCGCCCGCGCAAGCCCGGCCGCATCGGGGGCGGGACCATCGAGCAGGCGATCGAGATCATTGTCCTCGGCGGAATTGAAATAGATGCCGCTGCGGTCGACGACGTAGGAATGCGCCGGTTCGAGTGGGCCCGGCGCGTAGCTCTTGAGGAACCCGTCTTCGAGCGTGATCACCGGCTTGCCGTGGCGGGCGCCGAGGGCCGCAGCCTTGGCGCCGGACGGCCGCCGGCCCCAGCCGACGAAGCCGTCGATCCGTCGCGGCCCGACCAGCGGCCAGGGAGCTATATCGGCTTCGAGGATCATCGCAAGGTCGGCGCGCTGCTTCCAGAGCCCGAGCGAGGTCACTGCATAGAGCGGCCGGCCTTGGCTTTCCGTCATCGGGCTCAGGCCCCTGTTGTCTCCGCTGCCAACATCGCCACCATCAGTTGCGATTTGCCAGATTGCTGATCGACTGGACGTTGCGCGCAATGCTGACCGGTGTCGCGATCACGTTGGTGAACTTGATAAAATCGGTCGCCAGGTGATGCGCGAGATAGAGCACGTCCTTGCTCCGCACCGGGAACGACTGGGCGATAATATAGCTCTGCGGATCGGCCATGTCGATGCGGTAGACGATCGGATAGCGACCATCCTTGTTGGCCATCATGCCCTTGCGAAGCAGCTCGTTGAACCGGCTTTCGCCGACCACCTGCCGATAGACCGCCTCATATTCGTAACGGAAGATGAAGTAGCCCTTGGGATCTGCGAGGACCGGATTGGCGCCGGCGGCAAGCGCGGTCGCCTCGACCAAGCTGAGCGAGCTGGTCTCGAACGGAATGCGGCCGGCCTTTTCACTGGCGCCGAGCGCCGAGAAAGTCTGCGGATCGTAGGTGAGGAAGATTTTGTCCCGTGGAATGATGTAGATATCTTCCTTGGGGTTATCGATCACGCTCTGCAGCAGCACGGTGCTGGACCTGTGGCCGCGGGTCAGCGTCACATAGGTATCGTAGGACGCCTTGGCGGCGCCGCCGGCTTCGGCAATCACGCTGGTCAGCGGCGCCGGCGACAGGCCAAGCTGCACCAGCTGCGGCTGACGCACATCGCCCTGGACCGACGCCGTGCGCGACGTGTTCTTCGACATATTCACGATGACATCGGGCTCGACGGCCTTGGCTTTCAGCGCGGCGACGATTTCCTCGCGCGCCCCTTCCAAGGTCTTGCCGGCGAATTTCACCTGGCCAGTATAGGGAATCTGCCCATAGCCATCAGGCTGGACGATGACGGGAATAGTGGTCGACTTGTGCTGGGTGGTCGAGAACAGGCCGTCCGGGCCGGCTTCGAAGATCGTCACCTGCAATTCGTCGCCAACGCCGACAACCGGCGTTCCGGGCGCGCCGCCCAGGCCAAAGGTCCTGGCCAGCGACGGCTGGCCGAGCGCCGTCACCGAATTAGCGACCCGCTCATCAACATCGACGACATCATAGGCCGTCTTGCTCGTGGGGATCTGGTAGGCGGACTTCGGAACCGCCGAATCCTCGACGACCGATGCTATGGGGCCGTTGTTCGGCACTGCCGAAGTACACCCCGTAACCAAAGCGAAAGACAAAGCGATCGCCGTGCTGGCCGCAAATTTCGTCATCCGGGCCAGTGTCGTGGTGTTTATTACCGCTTGACGCATGTCACTCAAATTCCCTCCGGCAGCGCATATCTATGCTGCTACCCCGTTTCCGGCAGGCAACAACGCCTGCCCGATTTCCTCGCCCGGAAAATCGTCAGGCCTTTATTCGTCGTCCCGGTACGTTTTGCACCTGCGTCCGAATTTGCAACATTTCTCTTGCACATTCGTTAAGCGATGAAAAGCTGCTTCGACGACATTCCCGGTTAGAAGCCTGACAACCCGAGCCTTTTCAAGTGGGTGCGACAAAAAGAACGCAGGACAAACCCTTACGATTCCTTACATCCTGTCGCTTATCTTGAAGTCCCTGCACCCCAAAATCCCTGCGGACGACGGGCCGCGGCAAAGCCGAGCGCCGTGATCTGTTCGTTGGCGGGAAAGGGCTTCCGATTGAACTGCACTTCACGCTGCATCGGGTCGCGACGCAGTCTCAGCGTCTCGTAACCGCAATGGATGGGGCGGCGAATGTCGCGCATGGCATATTCCTTTCCTTCCCTCCCGACGGCGAATCTCTTTTGCATCGCAACATAAATATGTTGCATCGCAAAAAATTCCAGACCTGAAGCGTGGTACGGGGACAAGGTGTCGGCTTTGTGTCAAAGCCCGTGTCTTATGCGCCACACCGGAATATTTCTTTTCAAATTAACGAACATTATCAATTCGTTAATTCGCGGCGAAAGGCCAGAAGGTCCTGCCATGCGAGCCGTTTGCAGGGTGGCGTAGCGATAAGATCCTGCGGATGAAATGTCGCCATGACACGCGTCTGGCGGCCGTTGATATCGACGTCCAGCCATCGCCCGCGCAATGCGTGGATGGTCTCCATCGAGCCGGAGAAGAAGCGCGCCGGGAAATTGCCAAGCGCCAGCACGGCTTTCGGCTGCAGGAGCTCGATCAGCCGCAGTCCGAACGGCCGGCAGATATCGACTTCGTGCGGGGTCGGCGCGCGGTTGCCCGGTGGTCGCCAGGGAATGAGGTTAAGAAGCATCACCTGATTCGTCGAAAGCCCGATGCCGCCGAGCATACGTTCAAGCATCGCGCCCGCCTGGCCGGAAAATGGCTGGCCGTCGCGGTCGTCATCGGCGCTTGGCATGCCGGCGGCAATGATAATGTCGGCAGCCGGATCACCGCGCAGGAAAGAGGTGTTGCGGGCGCTGTTGCGCAGATTGCAGCCGGTGAAACTGGCGACCGCAGCTGCAAGTCCGCCAACGCTTTCCGCCGAAAGTGCGATCCTGCGCGCCTCGGCCACTGCCTCGGCATCGGGGATTGCGACATTGGGCCGCGCAGCAGGCTGCGGTGCAGGCCTTGAAGGTGCCGCGCGGTTCGCAGCGGCGGGCGCTTCAGCAGCATCTGGCATACGCTGCGCGTTTGCGCGCTGCGCAGACAAGGCAGCGAATTCGGCGAAGCGATCCTGCGGCTCGTCTTCAATGAGCGTGTCGACCCCCGCCTCTACATAGAAATGCATAAGCTGGAAAAGCTCGTTGAGCGTAAGCGATTGGGCCGATGGCGAGTTCATGGCGACAGGATAGAGGCTGGCGGACATTTTGAAAACGGTTTTCTGTTGATTGCCCCAGCCCCACCGGCAGGCGCGGGAGGCCGCAATTGTCTAATCCCCGGCAATTGCCTATAGATGCGGCAAATTCGATCTCGGGAGACATGGCGACATGACGGTACTGGTGACGGGCGGATGCGGCTATATCGGCAGCCATACGGTCTGGGCGCTGCTCGATGCTGGCGAGCAAGTCGCCGTAATCGACCGGCTGTCGACCGGCTTTCGCTGGGCCATTCCGCCAGAAGCCAGGCTTTACGAGGGCGATATTGCCGACGAGACGCTGCATGACCGTGTGTTCAGCGAGAATACCATCGACGCCATCATCCATTTCGCCGGCTCGATCATCGTGCCGGAATCAGTCGCCAATCCGCTGGCCTACTATGAAAACAACACCGTGAAATCGCGCGCGCTGATCGCCGCGGCGGTGAAATACAAGGTGCCGCATTTCGTCTTTTCCTCGACGGCCGCCGTCTACGGCACGCCGCGGGGCGCGGAGCCGGTGGTCGAGACCGAACCGCTGAACCCGGAATCGCCCTACGGCTCATCCAAGCTGATGACCGAGACCATGCTGCGCGACACGGCCTATGCGCATGACTTCACCTATACTGCGCTGCGCTATTTCAACGTCGCCGGCGCCGATCCCCGGGGCCGTACCGGCCAGTCGACCGTCGGCGCCACGCATCTGATCAAGGTGGCGGGCGAAGCAGCACTGGGCAAGCGCAACCATATCGACGTCTTCGGCACCGACTATCCGACGCCGGACGGCACCTGCATCCGCGACTATATCCATGTCAGTGATCTCGCCAACGCCCATCTGAAGGCCCTGGAGCGTATGCGCGCGGGCGGCGGCTCGCTGGTCGCCAATTGCGGCTATGGCCGAGGTTTCTCGGTTCTCGACGTGCTGGAGACCGTTACCAAGGTGCACGGCAGGCCCTTCGACATCCGCTATGCCGGCCGCCGCGCCGGCGACGCCGTGATGATTGTCGCCAACCCGGCGCTCGCCAAGCGCGAGTTTGGCTGGGTGCCGCAATATGATGACCTGGAGTTTATCGTGAAGACGGCGCTCGATTGGGAGGCGCATCTGGGGAAGAGGAACGAGCGGTAGAATAGGCTCATTCTCCTAAGCTCCCCCTTACCCGGCAGGGCTGAGGGGGTAAGCCCCAAGCACCTATGTCACTGGTTCGTGCTCGTCTGCGAGCCCAGCGCATCCCACTCGCCCATCACCTTGTCGAACACCGCCGTGCCCGTCGCGCCCTTTTCGAGCGTGATCAGCGCACGCCGGCCGTTGCGGTAGGTGATCGGGATGTCGATCCACGAGCGGGTCTTCATCAGTTCCAGATTGACCTTGCGCGCATCGGCGTCGTCGTTCAGCGCCACCATGTGGAAATCGTCAGTGATCTTGGCCGGCACGGCGATCAGCGGATTGCCGCGGTCCTGTTCGGTCTGCTTGAAGGCGACGCGCTGGATGCTGTCGACATTGCCTTCCTCGAAATCCTTCGGCAGGTCGAAGACGATTTCAATGATGTGGCTCGCCGGTAGCGACGGATCGGTGTTGCGCTTGAAGGTGATCAGCGCCGTGATCTTGCGTCCGGGGACGTCCAACGAGGCTTCGATCGCCGGATCCGGCTTGCCATCGTCGGTGTCAGCCTTCTCGCGCCAGACGACGGTGCCGGGCACAGCGACCGGAGAGGTCTGGCCGAGGCGTTCCTCATAGAGGAACATCTTCTGCGTCGCGCCGAGCGGCTGGGCGTCGTTCTGCAGCTGATTGCTCGTCTGCGCCGGCTGCGTCGTGGTGCTGGTATCGGTCTTGGTATCCGTCGGCGTCGCCGCGGCCACTTCCTTGTCCTTGGCAGTCTGCGTCGCCACGGTCTTGCCTTCCGGCAGCGCCTGATCGACCGGCACCTTGGCCGTCTCGGTCTTGGTTTCCGTGCCGTCCGGCATCAGCCGCTCGGTAAATTTCTGCGGCCCTGCATCGGTGTTGAGAGAGGCGAGCTCAGTGCTCTTTATCGGCTGCTTGGCGTCGGCTACCGTTGCCGACTTGGTGTCGTCAGTCTTGGTGTCCGCCGGCAGGTTGCGCTCGGCGGTATCGACCGGTTTGCTCGCCGGCATCAGCCCGGAAACGAAGCTCTCCACCTTGTCGCGATAAAGCCAGACGCCATAGGCGCCACCGCCGACGATCATCAGGCCAACCACGCCGAGCGCGATCGCCAGCATGCGGCCGCGCTGCCTGGACTTCTTCCGCGCCTGCGTCTTGAACGCCTTGCCTTCCAGCCGTGAAACGCCGCGGCCGAAATTGGGCGGCAGACCGGCATCGGCGTTGGACTTGCGCTGCGTCGGCTCCAGTCCGAGCAGGTCCTCGAGTTCGGCCCGCGCGCTCGCCGGCTCGGCGCGCCCCGCTTTGCCCTTGCGCTTTTCCGGTGCTGCCTCGATCTCCTGCTGCTTGGCTTCGAGCGCCTTCTCGAAGGCTTCCGGCTTCGGAATATCGGGCAGGTCGTCGAACGGCTCGTCCCAGGAAAAATCGCCCTTGCTTTTCGCCTTGCTCGGCGGCGGCTGCACGACCTGGCGGTTGAGCTCCTGCTTGAGGAAATCGTTGAAACCCTCGACGACATCGCTCTCGTCATAGGACACCCGCGGCATCGGCTTCGGCGCCTCATCGACGGGCATCACGCGCGCCTCGGCGTCTTCGGTGCGATTCGGACGGACATCGTCGAGCGCGACCGGTACCGGCTTGTCCACCACGACGGGTCGGGCGACAGGGATAGAAGCCGGTTCGCGCCGTGCTTCGACGGCCGGCGCCATGCGCGGCTCAGCGGTCGGCACAAACGGCTGGCGCGCAGCACCGCCCGGCGAAGCAAAAGCCTTGGCACCGCCGAGAAGCTCGGCGATATGGTCTTCCGCCGTCATCGCTTCTGCCGCGACGCTGACGTCGAGCTGTGCGGGCCGCACTTCCGGCTGCAGCCGGGCAACGGGCTCCTCGACAACGGCGTCGCTGGTAGCATAGGCGGGAATGTCGGCTTCCGGCTCAACCGCAGCCAGCGCCTCGGGAACGTGGATCGGTTCCGGCGCCGGTTCGACCACTTGCTTCTTCGGCAATTCGATCACCACCGCCGACTTGGCAGGCTCGATGCGACGAATCTGACCAAAGGTCTGCAGCGCCGATTCCGGGATCAGCTCGCGATGCACGACCGGCGGAACGGCCGATTCCGGCAGGAATTCCTGCCTCGCAGCCAGTATAGGTTCCAGCTTCTCCGCAGCGATAGGCGCGGATGCGACAACCGGCTGCGACGGCGGCTCTTGAGCCTCGACCACCTGCACCGGCGTCGGCGCGACAAAATCGGGCTCGGATCCATGACGCCGGTCTAGGGTGGTTTCAACGACCGGCTTCTGTTCTGAAACGACAACATCGACCGCGGCAGTCTCAACGGGAGCCGTCTCGACCGGCACGTCGACGGGTTTGGCCGCAACGGCCAGTTCGACGGGCGCCACGTCGACAGACTGCGCCGCGATCGGCATCTCGGCAGGCTGAACCGTCACCGGCTCCTGCACATCCGTAGCAAATTCCTCGGCAACAACGGCGGCGATGTCATCCGCCGGCAATGCCACGGCATGGTCGGCCTCGACCTCGGCGATTGCCGCGTCGAGCTTGTCGATCTGGCGCTGGAACATGGCCTCGGGCGGACGCGGCTTCATGTTCTCCAATTGCCGCACGACCGCAGCCTTGGCACGTTCATAGACCTTAGCGCGCATTTCGGGCGTGTTTTCGCTAAGGCCGTCAACGGCGCGTCGGATGACTGCAATAAAATCCGCCATATGTCTTTCTCAATGCTGCCCGCCGGCGGGTTTTCACCCTTCCGGCGCGCGTCGATTAATCTTCAAACGGGTCCGTCACCAATATCGTGTCGTCGCGCTCCGGGCTCGTCGACAGCAGCGAAACCGGCGCCGCGATCAGTTCTTCAACCTGGCGCACATATTTGATGGCTTGCGCGGGCAGGTCAGCCCACTTTCGGGCGCCGACGGTCGATTCCTTCCAGCCCTCCAGTGTTATATAGAGGGGCTTAATCCGGGCTTGCGCCGCCTGGCCTGCCGGAAGATGATCGATTTCCTTGCCGTCGAGCATATAGCCGGTGCAAATCTTCAGCTCATCGAGCCCGTCAAGCACGTCCAGCTTGGTCAAAGCGATGCCGGTGACTCCGTTTGTGGCGATCGACTGGCGCACAAGCGCCGCGTCAAACCAGCCGCATCGTCTCTTTCTACCCGTAACTGTGCCAAATTCATGACCGCGCTCACCTAAAAACTGGCCGACCTCATCTTTCAACTCCGTCGGGAACGGTCCTTCGCCGACGCGGGTGGTATAGGCCTTGGTGATTCCGAGCACGTAATTGAGCGCTGACGGTCCCATGCCAGAGCCAGCGGCAGCCTGTCCGGCCACCGTATTGGAGGAAGTCACGAACGGATAGGTGCCATGGTCGACGTCGAGCAGCGTGCCCTGCGCGCCTTCGAACAGAATACGCGCACCCTTGCGGCGCTCGCGGTCGAGCAGCGCCCAGACGGTCTCGGAGAACGGCAGGATGCGCTCGGCGACGCTGGTCAGTTCCTGCATGATGGCCGCATGGCTGACTTCCTTCTCGCCCAGGCCACGGCGCAATGCATTGTGGTGGGTGAGCAGCCGATCGACCTTCAAGCCGAGCGAATCGGGATCGGCAAGATCGGTGACGCGGATGGCGCGGCGGCCGACCTTGTCCTCATAGGCCGGGCCGATGCCGCGGCGCGTGGTGCCGATCCGGGTGCCGGAATTGGAGGCCGCATCCTCGCGGATGCCGTCGAGTTCGCGGTGCAGCGACAGAATCAGCGTCGCATTGTCGGCGACGCGCAGGTTTTCCGGAGTGATCACGACACCCTGGGCGCCAAGCTTTTCGATTTCGGCGATCAGCGCATGCGGGTCGACCACCACGCCATTGCCGATCACAGCGAGCTTGCCGGGGCGCACAACGCCCGACGGCAGCAGCGACAGCTTATAGCTGACGCCATCGATCACCAGCGTATGGCCGGCATTGTGGCCGCCCTGGAAACGCACGACGATGTCGGCCCGTTCGGAAAGCCAGTCAACGATCTTGCCCTTGCCCTCGTCGCCCCATTGCGTGCCGACCACGACCACATTCGCCATCAGATACTTCCTGTTACTGAACACCGAGGGCGACAAGCCCTCTCAAACCCGCGCAGATATACTGTTTCCGTTCCGCGAAAGCGACCCCTCATTGTGCCTCAAGCCGGGTTTTTGCGTGACAATCCCGGTGGATAATGGCTATTGCCTGATCACGATGAGCCTGCCCTGCCTGAATATATGTCAAATTCCCTGAAAGCCTATATTTTCCTTTTGATCACCACGCTTGGCTGGGGCGGCAATGCCGTGGTCGGCAAATTTTCCGTCGACCACATCGCCCCGTTCACGCTTTCCGCCGCCCGCTGGGCGATGGCGGTGGCATTGATCCTGGCGATCTCGCTCACCCAGATCCGCCGCGACTGGCCGGAAATCCGCAGACACTGGCTGTTGATGCTCTGCTATGGCGCGGCAGGCTTCGCCGGCTTCAACGCGCTGCTCTACACTGCGCTGAAATATACCTCGGCGATCAACTGCGTCATCGAGCAGGCCGGCATTCCCGGTTTCATCTTCATCGGCAATTTCCTGCTCTTCCGGATCAGCGCCAGGCCGGCCCAGATCCTCGGCTTCACCCTCACTTTGCTCGGCGTCGGACTGACCGCCACCAATGGCTCGCTGACGTCGATCGGCGGCCTGTCGCTCGGTCTGGGCGACGGATTGATGCTGGTCGCCGTGCTCCTCTACGCCGGCTACAGTGTCGCGTTGCGCTGGAGACCGAACGTGCATTGGAAGACGCTGATGGCCTTTTCCGCCATCGGCGCCGCACTCGCCTGCCTGCCATTGCTGGCGAGCGAAATCCTCGCCGGCCATTTCATCATCCCCGACGCCATCGGCTGGGCCGCGGTCCTCTATACCGGCACCGTGCCCTCGCTCGTCTCGCAGGTGCTTTATGTGCGCGGCGTCGAACTGATCGGCTCCAACCGCGCCGGCCTGTTCATCAACGCCATCCCGATTTTCGGCATCCTGCTCTCCGTGCTATTCCTCGGCGAACCGCTGCACACTTTCCACCTCATCGCCATGGCGATGGTGATCGCCGGCATTGCAATCGCCGAATGGGGACGCCGATGACCTTGCTTCTGCCGCTGTTTTTCATCGCGGCGCCAATCCTCTTCACCCTCGGCATCCTGCTGCCGCTGATGACACTCGAAAAACTCTATTTCTTCGAGGACAATCCTTCGCTGACCGGGATTATCGGCAAGCTCTACGACAATGGCGACTATCTCCTCGCCACGCTGGTGACGCTGTTCTCGATCATCTTTCCCGTCGCCAAAATGGTGGCGGTGGCGGCCGAGGCGCTTGCCGCGCCCGATGCCCGCCAAGGTTTCTTCGCGCGGCTGGTGCCGTTTCTGTCGAAATGGTCGATGATGGATGTGATGCTGGTGGCGATCGTCATTGCTGCGGCGAAGACGTCGGGGCTGGCGAATGCGTTCACCGAGCCGGGGCTCTGGTGCTATGCCGGGTCAGCGCTGATGATGTCGGCGGCGCAATGGATGGTGGCGCGGCAACGGCGGGGTTGGCCACCTCCACTTCCGTAGGCGTTGCACCTCATACCCACCATCGGGATAGGGGGGAGCCAATCAGCTCCGCCCCTCCCACACCACCCGGCATGCGGGTCCGCACCGGGCGGTTGGAGCGGTTGAAGTCGTCAGGCTTATAGTTCTCCCGGCCCGACGCTTGGGTTTGCTTATTCTGGTTCGGCGGGTTT
>NZ_JBFUFK010000033.1:0-89835 GCF_056403475.1 Rhizobium sp. P2_G9
GATTCAATGCTGGCAAATTCGAATGATTTTGCGCTACACGCGCTACACTCTGCCGGCATCGGGGATTCCTTTGAACCTGAGTTAAGTCGTTCTGGTAAAACAACTTTCTCAGATTCTCAGCCCCGATGCACCAACATAGTGTGAGATATTCGGGCTAGGATAGGTGGGCAACTCATGAATATGAATCACAGCATCAATCCCGCGAATCCGGGATACGCTGCAGCTCTCGCACGAGGCCAGGAAATTCTACACAGTGTCGGATACCCGGGATTCTGAGAAATGACTATAAAAAAAAGACCTAAAATAGGAGATGTGGTAGAGTTTTCGTCGGAAGACGGACTTTGTTACGCTCAATACTCTCATAAGCACCACAATTACGGGGCCCTACTAAGAGTTTTTCCGAGTTTCTACCAGAAACGCCCTTTGAGATTTGACGCTATTATCGCAAGTAAGCCGCAATTTTTGGCGTTTTTCCCACTGGGCGCCGCGGTTTCTAGAGGTGTTGTCGCACTTGTCGACCATTTGCCGCTCCCGGACGACGTCGGTCCCCTCCCACTATTCCGTGCGGGGGTGGCCGATCCTGCTACGGGAGTGACGAACGTTTGGTGGCTGTGGGACGGAGAAAAAGAGTGGCGTGTCGGTCATTTGACACGTGAGCAACGCAATCTGCCTATGCGTGAGACGATAAACGACACCCTCTTAATTGAAAGAGTTAAGTCTGGATATCGAGTGGAAACCCACGAGAATTAACACGCACGCCAAATCTGCCACACCTAAGAACTCATTCTTGTTAACAAGACGCTGCCAAATCGAAAACACGTTTCCAACGCCACTCCGCAGTAATAAGTTGTTAACCCTGTAGTGGCGGGATGTCTCTGTGCGTAACCTAAAATACCCTGTTGTTCTCCTGGTTGCGTTGCTGCAGGGTTGCGCTTCCGACGGCACTGGTGACCGTTGGAATGCGTTGATGGATGGGGTGGGCAAGAACACGGCGCTGGCCCATACCGACGCGCCGCGGACGAAAGTGGTTCGCAACGATGACAGGCTGACGTCGCAGGCCGCCTTCATGGTTCCCGGCACGGGACAGTTCGTCAATCCGGAGCCGGTGGCGATTTCGCATGTCACCGATGCCGGTGGCAAGGATGGGTATACGCTCAATCTCGTCGGCGCGCCCGTGGCCCAGGCGGCCAAGCAGATTCTCGGCGATATCATGGGCTATAACTATCTGGTCGACCCGCGGGTGCAGGGGCAGATCACTCTGCAGACCAGCAGTCCGGTGTCGAAGGACATGCTGCTCGAAATCCTCGAAACGTCGCTGGCCGTCAATCATGCGGCGATCGTCAAGCGCAACGGCCGCTACGACATCGTGCCGGAAACCGAGGCGCTGAAATCGGCGCCAGCCATCGATGTTTCCGGCCTGCGCGCCGCAGGGCCGGGCGTGCGGCTGCAGGTCATCCAGCTGCGCTATATCGCGGCCGACGAGATGAAGGGCATTCTCGATCCGATCGCCCGGCGCGGCTCGATCGTGCGGATCGACACCAAGCGCAACTATCTCGTCGTCGCCGGCAACAGCGGCGAGCTCGGCGCGATTCAGGATGCCGTCAATGTCTTCGATGTCGACTACATGAAAGGCATGTCCGTCGGCCTTTATCCGCTGAAGACCGCCAAGCCGGATGCGCTGGTCACYGAACTCTATTCGGTGTTCGGGCTGGATTCCGGCACCAAGATCATCAAATTCATTCCGAACGACCGGCTCAATTCGGTGATGGCGATCACCTCGCGGCGCGATTATCTGCCCAAGGTCGCCGCCTGGATCCGGCAATTGGACCGCGTCGCCGAGAACAATGACGAACAGCTGTTCGTCTACCAAATCCAGAACCGACCGGCGCAGGAACTGGCAGCCGTGCTGCAATCGGTGCTGACCAATGGCAGCACCACGCCCACGACGAGCAATGTCGCCCCCAACCTGACGCCGACGGCCTATACGGCACAGCCGACGCAGACCGGCCAGACCACCCAGACGGCAACCCAGACGACCACCGGGCAACCGACGGACGCCCAGAGCGATCAGAACGCTGCCGGACCCAAGATTGTCGCCGACATCGAAAACAACGCACTGCTGATTTCGACAACCGCGCGCGAATATCATCGCATCGAGCAGATCCTGCAGCAACTCGACGTCGTGCCGACGCAAGTTTTCCTCGAAGCCGTGATCGCCGAAGTGACGCTGAACGACCAGCTGAAATATGGCATGAACTGGTATTTCGAGCACGGCAAGAACAGTTTTGCCCTGACCGATACCGACAATGGCGTGCCGACGCCGTCCTTTCCCGGCTTTTCCTGGACACATACGACCAACGATGTCCAATCTGCGCTGAGCGCGATTTCGAGCCTGACCAAAGTCAAGGTCATTTCCTCGCCCAACCTGATGGTGATCAACAACCAGCAGGCGACGCTGCAGGTCGGCGATCAGGTGCCGATCGTCACCCAGACGGCGACGAGCACCGTCACCAATGCATCGGCGGTGGTCAATTCGGTGGAGCTGAAGGATACCGGCATCATCCTGTCGGTGACACCACGGATCAACAATTCCGGCCGCGTCATGCTCGATATCGACCAGGAGGTCAGCGATGTCGTGCAGACGACGACGTCGGGCATCGACTCCCCGACCATCCAGCAGCGCAAGATCACCACGCGCGTCGTCGTCAACGATGGCGAGAGCCTAGCGCTCGGCGGCCTGATCCAGGAGAAGAAATCGCTTGCGGAGAAGAAGCTGCCGATCCTTGGCGACGTGCCGGTGCTGGGCAATGCCTTCAAGGCGAAGATCGATGGCATCGAGCGGACGGAATTGATCATTTTCATCCGCCCGCGGGTGGTGCGCAGCCTCGACGAAGCGCGCGAGGTGACGGAAGAATTCCGCGCCAAGATGGATTTCGGCAAGTCCGACACGCCGGCGCAGCGGATCAAGCGGGATTTGAAAAGGCTGGTGCAGTGATGAGCGCAGTACTTCTCATCCAGCTCTTCATTCTCGTGCTTGGGCTGGCGATCATCGCGATCGTCGATTTTCGCACGCGGACGATCCCGGATTGGGTTCTGGTTCTGCTCACCGCGGTCGGCCTTGGTTTTCAGGCCTTGGCGATCTCGCCGCTTGCAGCTTTGGCAAGCGTCGTCTTCTACTTTTTGTGCTTCTGGCTGATCCGCAAAGCCCACCACCTGGCAACCGGCAGGATCGGCCTTGGATTTGGCGACGTGAAGATGGCAGGCGCCGCAGGGGCCTGGATCACCATCGGCGCAGCACCCCTGTTCATCGGCCTAGCCTCCCTCACCGCCTTGGTTTCCGTTGCATGTGCCGCGGCCTTCGGCGGTTCGGCGGCGTTGAAGCAAAGAATTCCTTTTGGCCCCTTCCTCGGATTAAGCCTGCTGGTCTGTTGGATTCTGAGGGTCAGCGACATCGGTTTGGATGGTTTCTATGATGCGTTTTCGATTGGCTGACCGTCGGTCTCAGAAGCAGGTCGAGCCCCCGCGCCCGCTCGGGCCGACGGATGGCTTCACGCTTGTCGAACTGCTGGTCGTGCTGGCGATCATCGGATTGGTTGCGGCACTCGTGGCGCCGCGGGTGCTGAACTATCTGTCGACGGCCAAGGTCGAGACGGCAAAAGTCCAGATTAAGAACCTGCAGAGCGCGCTGGAACTCTATTCGCTCGATGTCGGCAGTTTCCCGTCGGCCGATGACGGGCTTGCGGCTTTGGCGAAGCAGCCAGCCGACGCCGCCAATTGGCATGGCCCCTATCTGAAAGGCGCCGACGAATTGCTCGATCCCTGGGGCCACAAATATGTCTATGTCGCCCCCAGCGGCGACAATGAGGCGGTCGTCAGGTCGCTTGGACGCGACGGCAAGGAAGGCGGCACCGATCTCGACGAGGATATTCCGAAGTGAGCCTCGGCAGCCGATCATCGCCCGTGCCACCTTCGGCCATCAACGAGCTCTTCGATTGGTGGACGGCGGAACTTCGCATCTGGCTCGGCGGTTCGCGCAGATCACCGGTTGCCATGACACAAGCCCGGCCGGCCGATATCGTCGTCACCCGTGGCGCCATCCTCGCCGGCGAGACGAAGACGCCGTTCGGCGCCGGCCAGGCCGATGCCGCCATTGCCTCTTTGCTGCAGGGAAAACGAGGCGGGCGGAGAAAATTGAACGTCCAACTGGCCAGCGATCGTTTCGTCGTCAGGCAACTTTCGGGCCGCAGGCTGCCCCTCTCCCGCGCCTACCAAATGGCACAATTGGATATTGCGGCCAACACGCCTTTCTCGGTCGAGGACGTCCATATCCTCTTCGCACGCGGCGGCGGGAACCAGGCCACCGAATATGTGCTGGTCAAGCGGGACATTCTCGACCCGCTGATCGACGCGATAAACACCCATCGCTATCGCCTGGGCGAGATATCTTTCGACCGGGCGGTTTTCGCCCAGCCGATCGAACCCTACGCGGTCGAATTTTACAATGGCGAAACCGGCAGCCTGTTTACCTGGCTGCGCAAACGGCTGTTTATCGGCGGCTTGATTGCCGCTTCATGCCTGATCTTCTGGAACAGCTTCGCCGCGGTTCAAAGTGCTGCGGCTGCGGTCGACGACCGGATCGCGACAGCAGAGCCGGCCGCGGCAAAGGCGCGCGCGGCATTCAAGAAGCAGGCCGCCTATGTCTCGAAAGTACAAGTCCTCAATCGCGAGGTGACGAATTACATTTCGGCGACGCGGATCTTGGCCGAACTGACGCGCATCATCCCCGATGACACCTATCTCACTGATTTCACCATCCGGGACCAGAGAATTCAGCTGTCCGGCTTCTCCGCATCGGCCGCGCGGCTGATCTCGATCATCGACGCCAGCCCGCTGTTCCAGAACCCGCATTTCACCACCGCCGTCATCAAAGTGCCGGAGGGCAAGGGCGAGCAGTTCAGCATGGAACTGGAGTTGCGCCATGCTGGCTGATGTCCTGACACGCCTCTATGCCAGCACCCCCGGAATGCAGCGGCTCTATGCGGCGCTTGTCCTGCTGGTGGTCGCCGTAGCGCTGGCATGCGTGATCACTTTCGCCGTCTCCACGCTGACCGGCGCCTATTCGGAGCTCAGGGAACGGCGGCTCTATCTCGGAAATCTGCTGCTGATCTCGGAAGCGGCAAAGGGCCTGGACAAATCAGCCG
The DNA here is from genome assembly GCF_056403475.1 of Rhizobium sp. P2_G9. Taxonomy (NCBI): domain Bacteria; kingdom Pseudomonadati; phylum Pseudomonadota; class Alphaproteobacteria; order Hyphomicrobiales; family Rhizobiaceae; genus Rhizobium; species Rhizobium sp. P2_G9. The sequence goes on from NZ_JBFUFK010000033.1 coordinate 5,202, forward strand.
TTGCCGAACCCGTGACCAGTGATATCTTTCTTCAGGGCAAGAGCCGGGAGGTCATCGGCGCCGAACTGCAGAACTGGCTGGGCAATGCGGCGCAGGATGCCGGCGCCGCATTGCAGTCGATCGAAAGCGATGCCGGCAGCGATCGCGGCCCGGCTTCCATCGGCTTGTCGGCCAATATCTACGGCAATTGGAAGTCGATTGAGAACGTCGTCTTCCGCATCGAGACAGCCAAGCCGGTTCTGTTCGTTCATGACCTCGAAATCCAATCCGGTTCCGCACCCGGTGAGAACCAGGAGCCTCGGGTGACGATGCGCATTGCCTTTCACGGGGTGACGCGCCTGTCGGACAAGGCCGGCCCTTGATGAATGCGCTCGCTATGCTCAAACTGGTTGTCCTGGCCGTTGTCGGTGCCGCTGTGTATGCCAGTTTCCTGCTGGATTTCGACACCCAGCCCATTCGGGAGGTGGCGCATGCTTCTCAGCGCACCGTGGTCCCGGCCAAAGTCAGCGGCGTGAAACAACCGCTCACCGGCGACGACGTCGCCGCGAACGAGGCGCGACCGCTGTTCAACGCGTCGCGTCGTCCCTTCGTCGCCAAGGTGGTGCAGGTCGCGGCGCAGAGAAGCATCGACAACATCGCGCCAAAAGTGCCGGTCGCTCCCCGGCGCATCCGCCTGCTCGGCGTCAATATTTTCGGAACGAGTGCCTCTGCGCTTCTGCAAAATCGGGAGACCAAGGAAATTCGATGGATCAGGCAAGGCGCGGCATTCGATGGTTGGGTGCTTGTCCGAGCCGACAAGGCAAGCGCGCATTTCACCTGTTCGCAAAAAGGCGCCCCGGACTGTAGCTATGATGTTGAACTCTATGCCGCCCGCCAATCCGAATAGATCAGGCGACAAGCGCAACGAGGGCTTTTTCCTCGTCGGTGTCTTGGTGTTCTGCTTTATCCTCATTCCGGTGATCGCCACCTTTGCGCAAACGTCAAGAACGGCGGCCAGCGCAACCGACGCTGCCAACGAAGGCTACAAGATCGAATTTCTGGCTGCCGGATTGACCGAGGCCTTTGCGTCACGCCTCGGGACGGACCGCAATTTTCTTCGCCAGTTTGCCGATTACGATTCGATCAGCTGCCAATTCCAGAACCTGGCTATTCGCTTCCGCCTGCAGGATCATGACGGCAAGATCGACCTCAACGATGCCAGCAGCGCCTTGCTGATCGCCGGGTTCAAAGCCGCGGGCGTGTCGGACCAGCAGGCGCAGATCCTGCAACAATTCGTCGAAGCGTCCCGGAGCAACAACAGCCTCGCTCCGGAGGCAGCCGAGGCGCTATCGAGCCTTGCGAGCCTGAAGCACGCGCCATTCGAGCGCGTCGAGGAAGTCAACGACGCCATTGAAGCGCTCAAACTGGCCCCAATCGATCTCCAACCCTTTTTCACCATCTACAGACGCGCCGGCGATGTCGAATACAACACCGCCGCCAAGAGCCTTCGTGACATCATCGATGCGACGCCGCAGATCAAGGATCAGGTTTCGCCCGATAATGGGAGCTTCAGCTACCTCGACATCGTGGTCGACGCCGCGCGACCGAACGGGATCCGCTACGCCTTGCTCAAGACCTATGTGCGGCTGACGGAGCAAGGCGATGTGCGGGAAGTGGCGAGCAAGGTGCTCCATGGCGACCCAACGGAGCCTTCGGCAAGGGAATACAGGACCGAATTCTGCGGATCGCTTCTGGGGCTCGAAGGGGATGCCACCGCCCATGTATGAGCTGGAGGAGAAGTCGATCGATGGTTTTTATGCCTATCTGCTCGACGCCGGAGCGGCCACGGAAGACGCCGTCCAGCGCGCCAGAAGCGCCATCCGCTCCACCGGCCAGCCACTTGACATCGTCGCAACCGAACTCGGCCTGCTCAAGGAAGCCGAACTGGTCGTGCATCTGTCGAAATACCTGGATATGCCGGTGGCAGGCCCGCCGGAACAGGAGGATTATCTCCCCCTGCTCGCCAGGCTCGGCATCGACTATGCCGGCGACCGCGGGATATTTCCCCTGCGGTTCGACGAAAAACTGGAGCTCGCCTTTGCCAATCCGTTCGATATCGCGACCGGCGATATCGTCAGCTATTTTTTCGATGCCGCGCTGGAGCCGCGTCTCATTGCCCGATCGGCTATCGTCAACCTCTGCACGGAGGCCAGATCCATTCTCGCCAGCGATGCGCCTGATATCGCCACCGCCGCACCGGACGAAGCGCTGGAGGAAGATATCGATCGTCTGCAGGACATCGCGCTGTCCGCCCCTGTGGTCAGCCTTGTCAATCGGATCACCCAAAGAGCCTTCGAGGAAAACGCGACCGATATCCATATCGAGCCTTTGAGCGATCACGTGCAGATCAGGCTGCGCAAGGACGGGCTGCTCGTACCGCTCGAACAGGCGTCCCGGCAATTGCTGGCCGGCATTTCGTCGCGCATCAAGATCCTGTCGAAGCTCAATATCGTCGAAAGGCGGATACCGCAGGATGGCCGGATGCGGCTTTCCATTCGCGGCCATGAAGTCGATTTCCGTGTTTCGATCGTGCCGAGCGCCCATGGCGAGACGATCGCACTGAGACTTCTGCACAATCGCGGCATGAGCCTCGATCTCGCCGAACTCGGCTATGAGCCGGCCGCGCGCGCCGAGATCACCGCGCTGGCGAAAACCCCCAACGGCATCCTGATCATCACCGGCCCCACCGGCAGCGGCAAAACCACGACCCTCTATTCACTTGTCTCGATGCTCAACCGCACCGAGACCAAGATTTTTACCGTCGAGGACCCGGTCGAATATCGGATCGACGGGATAACCCAATTGCAGGTCAACGCCGCCTTGGGCCTCGACTTTGCCAGGGCCCTGCGATCGATCCTGCGACAGGATCCCGACATCATCCTGGTCGGCGAGATCCGCGACAAGGAGACTGCGCAGATTGCCATTCAGGCGGCGCTCACCGGCCACCTGGTGCTGACGACGCTGCACACCAACAGCGCCGCGGGAGCGCTGACGCGGCTCACCGACATGGGCGTCGAGCCCTATCTCATCGCCGCTACCGTCCGCGGCATTATCGGCCAGAGGCTCGTCCGCACCTATTGCGGCAGCTGCCAAGGCGACGAGGCCCGCGCTCAGGGTTGCCGGACCTGCGGCGGCTCCCGGTTTTCCGGCCGGACGGTGGCCTATGAAATCCTCAATGTCAGCCCTGACATTGCCGCCATGGTGAGCACCGAGGCGCGCGAAATGGATATCCTGCGCCAGGGCCAGAAGGAAGGCATGGTGACGCTGGCCGATTACGGCAAGAGCCTTGTCGCCAGCAACCGCACCTCGGCACAGGAAGTCGCCCGTTCCGTCAGTCTGGGGGCTGAACAGTGAAGACCTTCCGCTACCGCGCCTATGCCGCAACAGGCGGATCGATCGAGGACGGCAAGCTCGAAGCCGAAAGCCGATCGGAGGCGGCGCGCCTGCTTGCCAGGCGCGGCATGCAGCCGTTTCAGCTCGACGAAGAGGGTCGACCGGCGAGCAGGTTCTCGCTGCCGCGCTATGAATCCTCCACCAAAATCAAGCTGACCCGGCTGTTCCAGGACCTGGATGTGCTGATGGCGGCGGGGTTCAACATCGATGCGGCGCTGACCGCGGTTGCCGCCGGAACGCGCAACCGAAAAGAAGTGGACATATTGAACGCGGTGCTGACGCATCTGCGCGGCGGCCATGCGGTTGCCGAGGCATTTGCGAAAATACCGGCGCTGCCGGAGGATATCGTGCCGCTGCTTGAAAGCGGCGAGAGTTCAGGCCGCCTCGACAAGGTCGTCAGCGCGATCGCCAACGACCTGCTGAAGCAGGAGGCGCGCCGGGCCGCGCTGATCGAAGCCCTAGTCTATCCGGTTTTCCTGGCCGTGGCGATGTGCGTCGCTTTGGGCGTCATCACCTTCTACCTCGTTCCGGCGCTGATGCCGATTTTCGACAATGCCGAGGCGAAAAAGCCGATCATCCTGTCAGCCCTGGCCGCGGTCAACGCGCTGGTCACGCAAAACCTCGATCTTCTTCTTATCGCAGCCATCGTCGCCGCCATCGCCCTGCTCGGCTTCAGCCGCCATCCCGCAAGCGGCCGCATCCTGGTCGATATGCTCCGGAAGGTGCCGCTGCTGGGCACGACGATCCACAAGCGTGCGGTGACGCGCTATCTGCAAGCGCTGGCGCTGTTGACCGGAAACGGCGTGCCCATCAACCAGGCGCTCGGGCTCAGCATCACCGCTTGCCCGGTCAAGAGCTATCATCCGAAGCTGCAGGAGGTCCGGAAAAAGGTCGTTCAGGGTGCTGCTTTTGTCGCAAGCCTCAAAGCCTCCGGCCTTGTCGATGAATCCAGCCTGGCGCTGCTGAGTGTCGGCGAGGAAGCCAACCGGCTGCCGGAAATGGCCGAGCGCGCCGCCTATCTGATCGAGCGGGATACGACGCGCCAACTCGACCGGCTGCTGAAAGTGCTCACCCCGGCCATTACCATCACGATGGGCCTGGTGATCGGCAGCCTGGTCATCTCGGTGATGAGCGCCATCCTCGATATCAACGATCTGGCGTTCAAATGACGACAGGCGGGGTCAGCGACAAACAGGCCGGCTTCACCCTTTTGGAAGTCCTGATCGTGCTCGCGATTACGGCCGTCGTGTTCGGATTGAGCTTCGCCAGCCTGTCCATCCTCAGGAATCGCGCCTCGCCGGACAAGCTGGGGATGCAGATTGCGCGTCTGCTCAATGATGTCAGAGAACGGGCAACGACCCTGGCGCGACCCGAAATGGCGATCATCGACATGAAGAGCAAGATCGTCAGCAGCAGCTTCGATGATCCAATAGAACTGCCCGCCTCGTTCAAGCTGGTCGTGACCGTTGGTCGCGAAATCGTTTCAGACAAAGAGCAGCTGCAGGTACAGTTTCTGCCCGATGGCACCTCTTCCGGCGTCGACATCGTTCTGTCCGACACGAAAGGCCAGTCGAGCAGGATCGAGACGAACTGGCTGACCGGGCTGACACGGCAAGTGCCTCCGAATGGCTGAACGGCTGCACGGCTCGACCGATGGCTTTACGCTGATCGAGGTCATCATTGCGTTCCTGATGCTGGCCATGGTGCTCGCCAGCACAGCGCTCTCCGTCTCCTACTCCGGCCGCCTCTATCGGCGGGCGGATGAGGCAAGAGCGGCGCGAGGCCTGGCCGAACAGCTGGTTGCCGAAAAACTGGTGCGAACACCGCAACAGCCTGAACAAGAATCTGGCATCAGCGGCGAAATTCGCTGGACGATCGCACGAAAAATCCTCTCGGGCCATTTTGGCGCCGGCGGCGGCAATCTGGTCAGCTTCGATCTCGACCTCAGGGATCGCAGTGGCAGGCTGATCGATCGCTACAGCTCCGTCTATGTCGAGCACTCCCATGAATAGTCCGGCGAATGACGGCTATTCCTTGCTCGAATTGCTGGTCGCACTGGCATTGACTGCATTGATTGCCGCTTTGATGTCCGAGGTCATCCCTCAGCTCCACCCACTGCGGCAGATCCAGGCGAAAAACGACGCACAAAAGACCGTCGACCGCCTGGCTGATGTCGTCGCCCAGGACATAGGGTCCGCCTTGGAATTGCCGCTTGCCGGCAGTGACACTTTCCAGCCGATGATCGGCAATCCCCAATCCATTCGCTTTCTCGCCGTCGTCAGAACCGGATTTGCGACGGAAGGATTGCGCGAGGTCAGTTATGGAATGCGGTCTTCGCCAAATGGAACCGGTGCGCTGGTTCGCAAAACAGCGCTGCGCCGCTTTGCGCGTGAGCCGTCCGCGACGACGTCCACTGACGACGAATTATATGGGATCAGTCAGATCCGGTTTGAGTATTTGAACCGCAATATCCCAGACCGGTCAGAGTGGCAGGAGACTTGGACGGTCCCCCGCAAACTGCCTGGCGCGATCCGCATCACATTGGCGATCGGCAGCGTTGAGGAGACAAGAACGATTGCATTTCGTGGCGAGTGATGAATTGCATAGGCCCCGTCGGCGACGTGAAATCGTCTGGGCTGTCGAATGATCCAATTGTCTCCGAAGGGAGAGGAGGACAAGCTGCACGCTTGGTGAAAATCTTCGCCGACATCGCGTCGGCGACGCTCGAGCTCGACGGCGGACAAGAAAAAGCTTGGTGGGCGATGACGGACTCGAACCGCCGACATCTTCGGTGTAAACGAAGCGCTCTACCAACTGAGCTAATCGCCCGCGCCGTGTGCGGTGCGGCTCTCCTAGTCGGTTCGGCCTGAAAGCGCAAGCGCATAATCGTGGGTGTCCACACCTGGAGTTCAAGGCGTGGACGCCGGGCGGTCGAGCGTGGCGGCTTCTCAGCCCGTTGCGACCACGACGATGCAGTCGCCGGGGCCGAAGCTCAATCTTGCGGATTTCACCGGATTGATGCGTATTCCGCCCAGCCGGCGATGGTCTTCCTCGATGCCGTTCTTGCGGTAGCCGATGGCGATTTCGTTGCGTTCCAGTGCAGCCAGCGCCACCGTGTAGAAATCCACCTCGGTGTCGAGCGCCACGTAATCGCTCGCGGTTCTGAGATAAAGCTCGGCGCCCTGCTCGTCGAGCAGGCTGGCGAAGATCTGCTCCATATATGGGTTTTCCGATGCCTGGGCGAGCATCAGGCTGACGAGCTTATTGCTGACGACGAAATCGTCGGCGCGGCTCACTTCGGCCAGTTCGCGGTTGCGCACGTCGATCATCTCGCTGACCACATTCGCATGGCGGCTCGATTCCTCGGCGACCTGGCGCAGATGCAGAAGCGTCACCAGCGTGCGCGTGTCGGCAGCCTGCGGCGCCAGGTCCTCATGATAGCCGAGGACCAGGATATGATCGTAGTCCAGCGGGTCGAGCGAGCGGATGACGCTGCGCGAGGACGAATCGCCGTGCCTGATGTCGAGGCGCAGCCTGTCGTCCGAAAGCTTGATCTCGGCCGCCTGCCTGGCGAACGCCCCGGCATCGGCGACGACGGTCAGCAGCGAGCCGGGCGCCACGAAGCGTGAAAGCTCTGCCGCGACCAGCGGCGCGCGCCGGTTCCAGCCGAGCAGCAGCGTATGCTCGGGCTTGACCGGCTTTTCCACTGCCGGGCGGATGGCGGTGCGATCGAATTTGCCCTGGAAAGGTTTTACCTTGATCTTGTCATCGTCCTCGGCGATCAGCACCAGCCGCTCGCCCTCGACGATCCGCCGGTCGTTGGCGGAGTTGAGTTCGACCTTGCCGGCCGTGTCGACCACGCCGATCACGGTCGAGCTCTCGTAGAACATGGTCGCCGCGGCGAAGGATTTTCCAACAACGGCCGGCTCCTCGACGGCGTAGATTTCCGAACCGTCAAAATCGAGCAGCTCGGTATAGACAGCGCTGAGACCCGGCTGGCGGCTCGAATGCACGATGATGCGCGAGATCAGGTCGTCGGCGAGCACCAGTTGCGCCTCGTCGCCACCGACGATGCGCGCGAGCTCGGCATTGTCGGTGTCGCGGATTTCGGCGGCGATGCGGTATTTCTCCTTGCGCCGGTTCGGCGCCTGGGTCAGCGCCAGGATGGTCTTGATGGTGCTGGAATCGGGGTCGTCGGCATCCGGCGACAGAATGATGATCGAGCGCGATTCATGCGGGTTGACGATAGCGAGGTCGTAGAGGTCGGTGGGATCGCCACTGCGGCAGATGATCTTGGTGTTCTTGAGATCGGTGATCTTGCCGGCGATTTCGTCCTCCATCTCCACCTTGTCGCGATTGGCCATCACGACGATGCGCGGACGGCGCCGGCTCTCATTGGCGATGACCAGTTCGGAGATGACGTCGAAGATCGAGGGCGACCAGTTGAGGATGATGGTGTGGTCATGTTCGAGCACCATCGAGCGGCCCTTGCGCAATTCGTCAAGCTTGGCCTCGATGCCGGAACTGAGAATACCGATCAGGGTCGAAACGACGAAGATGCCGGAGAGCGTCACCAGGAGCATGACGAAGCGGAAGTCCCAGCCCGTGTCGCCGCCCATCGTGCCGGAGTCGAGCGTGCGCATCAGCGCTTCCCAGGTCGCCTCGCCGAAACCCAGCTTGTCCCCGCCCTGCTGCGTGACGCCGGAAATCGAGATGAAGCCGCCGAAAACGACGATGATGGCAAGCGAGATTATGCCGAGCCAGCCGATCAGCGCGCCGGTGCCCGCGCCCATGGTGCGGTCGAACAGGTAGCGCAACTTGGCACCGAGACTGTGTTTGGATTTCATTTGGTTCCTCGATCGACCGGATTCGCGATATGCGGCCGATCCGCCAATAGAGCATTTTCAAAGTGCATAAAATCTGTTAGTTGCGATTTTCATTGTCGTGAATGTCGCAGTGCCGTCAAAAGGATGTGATATTCGCAGGAAGATGCGCGTTGCTGCGGCTGGCGCCGGAATTTTCCGAGAAGGTTGTGGCTACCCGGTCGGCGATCGCTGATCGCCCGCGCGAAGGATTGAACGGATAGATGTGGGGATTGATTGTGGAATACCGCTGGGCCATTGCCATCGGGATCATCGTGCTCGTGCCGGTGGCGGCTATCGCGTTCTTCCTGTCGACACTGCAGCTGTTCGGCAATTTCGATGAAGTCATCCCGGGAGAATATTACCGCTCCGCCCAGCCGACACCGTCCAACCTCGACCGCTATGTCAACAAATACGGCATCAAGACGGTGCTCAACCTGCGCGGACTGAACACCGGCGATCAATGGTACCGCGACGAGGTGGCGGAGGCACAAAAGCTCGGCGTCAAGTTCGTCGATTTCAAGATGTCGGCCCGCAAGGAACTCACCGATGCCCAGGTCGAGAAACTGATCGAGATCCTGCACGATGCGCCGAAGCCCATCCTCGTGCATTGCAAATCCGGCTCCGACCGCACCGGACTGGTGTCGGCGATCTATCTCTACAAGATCGCCGGGCGCAGCGAATCGGAGTCCGAAAAGCAGATTTCCTTCCGCTACGGCCATATCGGCATCCCTTACATCTCCGAAGCAATCGCCATGGATCGCAATTGGGAGCGGCTGGAAAAGTCGCTTGCCGCCGGGTCGTGAGGAAAAACCTAGTGCATCGGCCGTGCCACGAAATCGGCGGCGCGTTGGTCGTGAAGGCGCAACGCGCTCCCTTCCTCGCCCCCCTGTAGGAGAGGATACGAAGACTGGGTGAGCTTCAGCGAACCCCTGGTCGAAGCTGGTGAGGGGTAAATCTGCCCCGCCTCATGCAATCACCCCGCTTGTTCTCTTCTGCCGATTGGCTAGAAGTGCCGGACCGATGCAAGGCGATGATCACAGATACCGGACACCATGAAAAATCTCAGGCTTTCCGATGTACTACCCTACGCAAAATTGTACCCGGCGGAGAAGGTGATGCGTTTCATCCAGACGGAACAACACTCACTCGTTCCTCTGATACCCGACACTATCATCGACGCACTGTTGCAAGACAGCGACCTGAAGTCAGACCTCTACTGGTATCTCGAAATCAGCGGGGAGGTCGACGTCAACGACTTCGATTGCGTTCACCTCGCCTATGCCAGCAGCGACAAGCTCAACAAGATCATCGTCAAGCAGCACAATGTATATTCGATTACAGTCGATCCGGCCAATGGCGAAGGGAACGTGATCGGCCACTGCCCCTGGTGTGGAATAAGATTGAACACGTCGTTGATGGGACCTGATCACGATCTGCTATGATACCTTTCGGCGCCTGCAAACCCATCTTCCTGTGAAGTGCGCAAGACAGGCATGCCGATAGCCGGCAACCAGAAATCCTATGTCTGCATCCATGTCTTCGAGGATACGAAGACCGGGTGAGCTTAAGCGAACCCTTGGTCGAAGTTGGTGGAGTAATTCTCGCCCGCCTCATTCACCTGCAAACCGCCTCATCATCGTCTCCCCCACCCCTCGCTGGAATTATCTTCTTCGCCAAACCCATCCCCCGGCATGAATTTCCTTGCCTTTACCGGCTTGCCGATGAGAAACACGGAGCTTACTTTCAAGACCGGAAACATAGGCGAGAATCCATGTCAGCGCATGCAAATGTCCTCGAAGCCATTGGCAACACCCCGCTCATCAAGCTGAAGGGCGCGTCGGAGGCGACCGGCTGCACCATCCTCGGCAAAGCGGAATTCCTCAATCCGGGCCAGTCGGTCAAGGATCGTGCCGCGCTCTATATCATCCGTGATGCGGAGCGCCGCGGCCTGCTGAAACCCGGCGGCGTGATCGTCGAAGGTACGGCCGGCAATACCGGCATCGGCCTTGCCATGGTCGCCTGTTCGCTCGGCTATCGCACCGTCATCGTCATCCCTGAGACCCAGAGCCAGGAAAAAAAGGACGCGCTGAAGCTGCTCGGCGCCGAACTGGTCGAAGTCCCGGCCGTCGCCTACAAGAATCCCAACAATTACGTGAAGCTGTCTGGCCGGCTCGCCGCCGAGCTCGCCCGGACCGAGCCGAACGGCGCCATTTGGGCCAACCAGTTCGACAATGTCGCCAACCGCCAGGCGCATATCGAGACCACGGCACCGGAGATCTGGAAGGATACTGGCGGCAAGGTCGACGGCTTCATCTGCGCCGTCGGCTCCGGCGGCACGCTGGCCGGCGTGGCGGAGGGCCTGCGTAGCTTCAATCCGGGGATCAAGATCGGCCTTGCCGATCCCGAGGGCGCGGCACTCTATGAATTCTATGCGCATGGCGAGCTGAAATCGGCAGGCAATTCGATCACCGAGGGTATCGGCCAGGGCCGGATCACCGCCAATCTCGAAGGTTTCAAACCTGACTACCAGTACCAGATTCCCGATGCCGAGGCGCTGCCGCTGATCTTCGATCTGGTCGAGAAAGAGGGGCTGTGCCTCGGCGGCTCGACCGGCATCAACATTGCCGGCGCGATCCGGCTTGCAAAAGACTTAGGACCGGGCCATACGATCGTGACCGTGCTCTGCGACTATGGCAATCGCTATCAGTCAAAACTGTTCAACCCGGAATTCCTCGCCGCCAAGGGGTTGCCGATCCCCGAATGGATGGCGCGCAAATCGACGATCAAGCCGCCCTACGAGGCCGCTTAACCCGCGAGACCATGCATGTCGACCCTGCCCCTCTTTCGTGACGATTTCTATCTGGCGACGGCGGAGGGGACGGTCACGACAGTCCGCGACAACGGCGCGATCGAACTCGACCAGACCTGCTTTTACGCCATGTCGGGCGGCCAGCCCGGCGACAGCGGCTTCCTCGAACGCGCCGATGGCTCACGTATCGAACTTGGCGCCACCGTCAATGGCGAGGACAAGAGCGTCATCCTGCACATGCCGCTCGAAGGCCAGCCCTCGCCCTCCGTCGGCGAGACGCTGGTGCTGCATGTCGACTGGCCGCGCCGCTACAAGCTGATGCGCATGCACACGGCCTGCCACATCCTTTCCGTCGTCTGCTCCTATCCGATCACCGGCGCGGCCGTCGGCGAAGATGACAGCCGTGTCGATTTCGACATGTCCGAGACGATCGACAAGGACGAGGTGACGGCGAAGATGATGGAGATCGTTCGCGCCAACCATCCGATCTACACGCAGTGGATCACCGATGCCGAGCTTGCCGCCAATCCCGGCATCGTCAAATCCAAGAATGTCCGTCCGCCGATGGGGCTCGGCCGCGTCAGCCTGATCTGCATCGGCGAGAATGCCTCGATCGACAGCCAGCCCTGCGGCGGCACGCATGTGTCGGAAACGCAGGAAGTCGGCGATATCCACATCGCCAAGATCGAGAAAAAGGGTAAGGAAAATCGGCGCTTCCGTATAAAGTTCGGCAAGCCCGAAGCCTGACCCAATTATTGGCATGACCGGAGACTGAACATGGCCGAGGACAAGAGCCCCTTCGTGGTATCCGCAGACTGGGTGGAGAAGAATCTCGGCGCGCCGAATTTCCGCGTCGTCGACGCCGCCTGGTATCTGCCGGCGCAGCAGCGCAATGGCGCGGAGGAATATGCGGCCGGCCATATCCCCGGCGCCGTGTTCTTCGACCAGGATGGGATCGCCGATCATACGAGCAGCCTGCCGCACACTGTTCCGACGCCGGACATGTTCGCCGCCGAAGTCGGCAAGATGGGTATTGCCGACACCGATACGATCGTCGTCCATGACGGTCCGGGCATTGCCACCGCACCGCGCGTCTGGTGGCTCTTTCGGCTGATGGGCGCGAAACAGGTCTATGTCATGGATGGCGGTCTCGACGGCTGGAACAAGGAAGGACGGCCGCTCGAAACCGACCTGCCGGAACCGACGCCGGCGACGTTCCATGTGCATGTCGATACGTCGAAGGTCACGTCGCTCGAGGCGATGAAGGACATCGTGGCGCGCGGCACGCGCCAGATCGTCGATGCCCGCAGCGCTGGCCGTTTTGCCGGCACCGATCCCGAGCCGCGCGCCGGCCTGCGCTCCGGTCATATGCCGGGCGCGAAAAGCCTGCCGGCAACGAGCTTTTCCGCGAACGGAACGTTCAAATCCCTGCCGGAACTCCGGCAGATGATCACGGAGGCCGGCGTCGATCTCTCGAAGCCGGTGGTCACCAGCTGTGGTTCAGGGGTGACGGCGGCGGTGATCACACTGGCGCTCACCTCCCTCGGCCATACCGACAATACGCTCTATGACGGCTCGTGGTCGGAATGGGGCGGACGCAACGACACTGCCGTCGTCAAGGATTGACGATGGCGACTCTTTCGAAAAAGCCACGTGCGCTCAAAGCCCATATCACCCGGCTGGAAATGACCGCGCCGCCGACGAGGAGCCTGCCGCTGCCCGTCAACCTCACCACCGCACTGATGCGGGTGCAGGATATTCCCCTGCCCTTCTACCGTTTCCTCTATACCGAGGTCGGACGGCGCTGGCATTGGGTCGATCGGCTGCGTATGAGCGACGAGGAGCTGACGCGCGTCTTGCGCGACCGCCGTAATCACGTCACGGTGCTCTATGTCAACGGCGCACCGGCCGGCTTTTACGAGCTTTTCCACGCAACCGAAGAGGTCGTGGAACTCAGCCATTTCGGGCTGATCGAACATGCGCTCGGCATGGGGGTCGGTAAATGGCTGCTTTTGCAGGCGCTCTATGCGGCCTGGGCTTTCGAGCCGAAGCAGGTGACGGTGAGCACCAACAATCTCGACCATCCGCGGGCTCTGCAGCTCTATCAGATGTTCGGCTTTAATCCGGTCTCGACGTCGGATGCGCTTGTGCGGCCGCTCAGCGATGAGGAAATTCTCAAGATTTACGGCGCCTGACAGTCGTTGGGCTGCTGAAGCCACTCACCTGCGGGCAAGCCCGGTGATGATCAAGGCACATATGCCGAGCGCTCGGGCAAAACTGTCCCCTGGCAGGTTTCGGGTGGCAGCCGCCGCCATATGATCGGATAGTCGGGCAAATCCAATCGAGGAGATTTGCCATGACCGACATCCTGTTTCATGCAATGCCGACAGAAGACGCCGAAGCCATCTGGGCCGGCGGCAAGGACTCCTACGGCTTTTCGGCCGAGAAAATGATTTCGGATGGCCCCGGCCATCCCTGCCGGCATTGCCTTGCCAATGTGAATGAAGGCGAAGAACTCTATGTCTTCGCCTATCGTCCCTTCCCGGAACTGCAGCCCTATGCCGAGACCGGCCCGATCTTCCTTCACGCCCGGCCCTGCCGGCGCTATCAGGCCGAAGAGGTGCAACCGGCCGTGCTGCAGACGAGCAAGGATTTCATTCTGCGCGGCTATGGCGACAACAACCGCATCGTCTACGGCACCGGTGCCGTCGTCCTCAAGGAGGACATTGCCAAATATGCAGAGGGGCTGCTGAGGCGCGACGACATCGCCTATGTGCATGTCCGCTCGGCGCGCAACAATTGTTATCAGTGCCGCATTGATCGCGCCTGAATCAAAAGAGCCGGCCCGACGGATCGGACCGGCCCGTTGTGCTCAAAATTGTCAGGCTCAGGCTGCGAGTGCGGCTTCCGGAGCATACATTTCGTAGCCGAGCGCCTCGGCGACGGGCGCGTTGGTGATTTTGCCCTTGTGGACATTGAGGCCATTGCGCAGGTGCTTGTCGGCGAGGATCGCCTGGATGCCCTTGTCGGCCAGTGCCAGGCCGTGCTGGATCGTGGCATTGTTGAGCGCATGCGCGGACGTCACCGGCACAGCGCCCGGCATGTTGGCGACGCAATAGTGGATGATGCCGTCGACTTCATAGGTCGGGTCGGAATGGGTGGTGGCATGCGAGGTTTCGAAGCAGCCGCCCTGGTCGATGGCGACGTCGACGATGACGGCACCCTTCTTCATGCCGCCCAGCATCTTGCGCGTGACCAGCTTCGGCGCGGCGGCGCCGGGGATCAGCACGGCGCCGATGACCACGTCAGCCGAGAAGACTTCGTTTTCAAGCGCGTCGATCGACGAGAAGCGGGTGTGGATACGGCCCTGGAAGATATCGTCGAGCTGGCGCAGACGCGGCAGCGAACGGTCGAGAATGGTGACGTCGGCACCGAGACCGACGGCCATGCGGGCGGCATGCAGGCCAACCACGCCGCCGCCGATGACGACGACCTTGCCCGGCAGCACGCCAGGCACGCCGCCGAGCAGCACGCCACGGCCGCCATAGGCCTTCTGTAGCGCCACGGCGCCCGCCTGGATCGACAGGCGGCCTGCGACTTCCGACATCGGTGCGAGCAGCGGCAGGCCGCCGCGGTCGTCGGTGACCGTCTCATAGGCAACGCCGGTGACGCCGGAGGCGAGCAGGCCCTTGGTCTGTTCCGCATCCGGAGCCAGGTGCAGGTAGGTATAAAGAATCTGGCCTTCGCGCAGCTGCACCCATTCGGACGGCTGCGGCTCCTTGACCTTGACGATCATGTCGGCGCTCTGGAAGACTTCCGCAGCCGTACCGGCAATCTTGGCGCCGGCGGCGACATAATCCGCATCGGCGGCACCGATGCCGGCGCCGGCATTGGTCTCGACCAGCACGGAATGGCCATGCGCGACATATTCGCGGACGGAGGCCGGCGTCAGGCCGACGCGGTATTCATGGTTCTTGATTTCCTTCGGGCAGCCGACGCGCATGGTATTCCCCTGTTTTGATCGGTTTGACGGGCGGTTGTTGATGCCCGTGATTAGAGCGCAAAAGCCGTGAAATGTCCTTGCAAAGCGGATTTGCCATCGGGGCAATTTTCGAATAATCTTTCGTTCAAACGAGTATTTTTCGAAGGTTCCACGAATGGAGAACCTGGATCATATCGATCTTTCCATGCTGCGGGTATTGCAGCAGAACGGCAGAATCTCCAATGCCGACCTTGCCGAAAAGGTCGGGCTATCGGCGTCGGCCTGTTCGCGAAGGCTCGACATCCTGGAAAAATCCGGCGTGATCAGCGGATATTACGCCCAGGTGTCGGCCAAAGCACTCGACTACAAGATGATCGTCATCGTGCATATCTCGTTGTCGGGCCAGTTCGCCAAGACGCTGAGCGAATTCGAAGCGGCGGTGAAGCGAGTGCCGAACGTGCTCGTCTGCTATCTGATGTCGGGCGAATATGACTATATCCTGCGCGTCGCCTGCAAGGATCTGGAGGACTACGAGCGCATCCACCGCGACTGGCTGTCCGCACTGCCGCACGTGGTGAAGATCAATTCGAGCTTTGCACTCAGGGAGATCATCGACCGGCCGAATGTGGTGGTGTAGGCTCACTGTACAACTGTTGGAAAGCATCCATTCCTTGAGAGACGATCATCTCGACCTCGCCTATGTCATGCTCGTCGCGGCAAATGTGCTTAGCGCCCTCCTTCTCGCCGGTTCAGATGGATTCTATTCCTATTCAGGCGGCCACCTGTTCAGATGCGCAGATCTCATGTCCAGCGGCAGCGATGATGAGGTGACGATGATGTACTTCGTTTTCATGATCGTGCCTCTGGCTTTGCGCTTGATCTTCTTTACCAGCCGGCCGTCATTCCTGGAATTGGCCGTGTTCTTCGGCATATTCGGCTTCGGGCTGCTTTTCGTCGCCGTGGCGAGCGATTGCGGCGACCTTGTCAGCACCGGCTTTGTCAGGGGAAGCGTGTCCGCCAATATATTCATGGCAACCGGCCTTCTTTCGGCCATCGAATTGATCTGGCTCCATGTTCGCAGGTAGCTCGCAAACTCCCCGCTTTTCTGAAGCAGGCGGACCTCGGGAGAAAAACATGAAATGCGTCATCGCGACAGCTTGGCTGTTCGTGTCGGCAACCGCCGCACTTGCCCAGAAGGCAGACGCCGACAAGCTCTGTTATGAAATCGGTGCAACTGCCGGCGCTTTCATGGAACGGCGGCAGCATGGCACATCCATGGGCGAAGTTATGGCTCGTCTCGCTAAAAGCAACGCATTAATTCCGCTAACGGTTCGCGAGATGGTGATCAAAGCTTACGACGAACCGGTCTACGACACCGAGGATAGACAACAGCGGGCGATAAGAGAATTCTGGAGTGGCTATCAGTTTGACTGCTACAAACAGTTCTCCGAGCCAAAATCGAAGCAGTAGCCAAGTCCCCCATTCCGCATCGGCCAAATGCAATTGGCGACTTGAAGGTTGCAGCGGTTTGCGCCATTGTCCGCTCGTTCGAACGACAACAAAGCACAGGAGGCGACCATGTCGAACAAGCGCAAACACCTCCACGACGTGAGCTTTTGAGGTCACGTCCAAGCGACGTAAATCCTTCCCATCCGAAAGCCGGGTGAAAACCGGGGACCAGACGGACCACGGCGGCGTGGAACTCATCGAAAAACTTGGTCGCAACGACCCCTGCCCCTGCGGTTCATGGAAGCGGTTTCAAGCACTGCTGCATGACGAGCGGGCGCTATGACGGGTCGCTGCGCGATCATTACTTTTAGGGACCGATATCCCCGACAGCCGGATCGGCTTGGCCGCCGCTCCGGCAACGCGATGTTTGACACGGAAAATCGAAAATGAACGAGCATTTGTTCGAAGCGCGCCAAAAAAGGCTGCGCGGTATGGAATTGACCTATGCGTGGCAGGGTTATGGTTCGGCGTATTTCCTCGAATTCGGCAATCTGAGATATGGCTTTTTTCCAAAGGCAAAGCGGCGGAATTTCCCGACCGGCGAGATGAGCGTCTTTCTCTCCTGGAGTTGGCGGATCGAATATGGGAATCGTATCGTCTGCGGTAGTTGGAGCGATGACGACGATTGGAAGCCTGTGTTCGATGGCTTGCTGGGCGCAACGGTCGTCGACGTCACCCATTTCGGTCGGCTGCCGGAGATCGAAATCGAACTCTCGAACGGTGTTCGGCTGCTGTCGTTCATGACAGTCGAGGAAGGGCCGGACTGGACGATCAGCGACCGGGACCCGTCCGGCGAGAAGGGGCTCTATCTGCAGTGGCGGATGGAGCATTCGTGGAAGCGCCGTAGTGCCTTGCCTGCCAAATCGAGCCGTGCGATTTCACGAGCCTTGGCAAGCGAGTGATCAATCGCAATGGAATTTCTGGCAGGCTATCACTACTGGGCGCGGCCCGGACCGTCATCGCTGCCGCCGCTGGTGCTCCTGCATGGCAGCGGCGGTTCGGAAAACGCATGGGACGGCATCGGCGGGACCGTTGCGCCCGGTACATCCGTCTTCGCGCTCCGTGGATCGCTGGCCTGGGAAGATGGCTTTGCCTTTTTCCGCCGCAACCCCGACAGAACTCTCGATTACGACGATCTTGCCGCCCAGACTGAGGGGCTGGCGAGATTCCTGGAAGCGCTGGCGCGGCGGCACACGCTTTCCAGACCGCCGGTGATCGTCGGCTTTTCCAACGGGGCCATCATCACGGCCTCGCTGATTGCCCGGCGGCACAGCCTGACATCCGGCGCCGTCCTGATGCGCCCATTGTCACCATTCAGGGACACGAAGCCTGCGGCGCTGAACAATTATCCCCTGCTGATCCTGGCCGCGCGCCATGATGGTCGGCGCGAACCCCGTGATCACGAGGTCGTCGCTGCAGACTTCCGGGAGTCCGGCTCGGAAGTCACCCATCGGCAGCATGATTGCGGCCACGACATCAGCGACGAGGACCTGATTGCATTGAAAGCCTGGTTGCAACAGACCTTCGCCTAGCGGGCTTTGCCTTGCCGATCTCCCCTCGCCTATGCCATCTCACCGACCAGAGACACTGTGCGAAGATGAACTCGCCTGTTCAGGTCGGCCACAGCGACATTCTGAAGGATCAGTTCGTCCATCGTGCCGCTGTCGATATGGACGTCCCCATGCGACGCCCGTCAGATGATGCGCCATCAGGTCCTTTAAGTCGGCGATGTCAGCGCGGCCAGAGAGATCGATCTTGTCGGCGCCGTGGCCGAAATCGGAGATGGTATCGGTTTCTTGCCCGGTGGCGAAGACGAATGTGTCGGCGCCCTTTCCGCCGGTCAGCATCTCTCATGCACCGGCATTGAGAACGTTGCTGCCGGCATTGCCGATCAAGGCATTGTCGACTGCATTGCCTGTGCCGTGGAGGTTTTTGTGCCAAGCAGTGGCAGGTTTTCAATCTGGCCGTTCGTCAGCGTCGGTGCCGCTCCAAACTTCGATCACTTACCGACGAAATCCATGAATATCGGAGCGTCCGACCAGCCGGCAGTTGGCGAGACTTGTGGCGACGGGAACCGAGTTCATGCGCACGCTTCCTTCTTGTCCGCCCCAGCGATGATGCCTGAGCGATTTCGGCTGTCTTGCGAAAGTCAACGCGGCTGTGGCATATCCAGATCATGGCATTCACCTTCCGACAGCTGCAATATTTCATCGCCGTGGCCGAGCAGGGCACCGTCAGCGGCGCTGCGCAGGTCCTGTCGATTTCGCAATCGTCCGTCACCGAGGCGATGAAGGAACTCGAAAGCGATCTCGGTGTCATGCTGTTCGAGCGGCATTCGCGCGGGCTGACGATCACCCATAACGGCCAACAGTTCCTGCGGCATGCGACGAATATCCTCGCCTCCGTCTCGGATGCGCGGCGGACATTCACCGACAACAGGGACAAGACCACCGGCTCGCTCAATCTCGGCGTCACGTCGCTGGTGGCAGGCTATGTGCTCTCCGACCTCCTGCGCCGCTATCGCCGCGCCTATCCGGCCGTCGACGTGTCGGCAATCGAAGACAATGGCAGCTATCTCGAACACCTGCTGATCGGCGGCGAGCTCGACATTGCCGTGATGACCATTTCCAACCTGCGCGACCGCATGGCGCTGCAGGCCGAGATCATCGAGACCTCGCCCTATCGCCTCTGGCTGCCCATGGGCCACAAGCTCGGCAGCGCCGATATCATCTCGGTGAAAGACATCGCGCAGGAGCCGCTGATCATGCTCACCGTGGACGAGATCGAGGAGAATACCGGCAAACTGCTGACCGCACTCGGCGCCAAGCCGCATGTCGCCTTCCGTACCCGTTCGGTCGAGGCGGTGCGCAGCCTTGTCGCCACCGGCGCCGGCATCGCGCTACTGCCAGACCTCGTCTATCGCCCCTGGTCACTGGAAGGTGACAGGATTGAAAGCCGCGACGTATCGGGCTCGCTGCCTGTGGTGCAGGTGGGGCTGGTGTGGCGCCGCGGTTCGTCGCTGCCGCTGGCGGCGCGGGAGTTTTTGCGGATTGCGGAAACGGCGCGGGCCGTAAGGGAACGCTGACAGTCAACCAACATCGGAAAAGTCATGTTCAACAAAATCCACCACATCGCCATCATCTGCGGCGACTACGAGACGTCGAAGCGCTTCTACTGTGACGTCCTTGGTTTCGAGATCCTCGCCGAAAATTTCCGCGAAGTGCGCCGGTCATGGAAATGCGATCTCAGGAGCGGCGATGCGCAGATCGAGCTCTTCAGTTTTGAAAATGCCCCACCCCGCCCCTCGCGGCCGGAGGCAAGGGGCATGCGCCACCTCGCCTTTGCCGTTGCCGATCTGGATGCCGCGGTAATGCGCGTGAAGGCCACGGGCGTCGCTGTTGAGGATGTCCGTATCGATGAATATACCGGCAGCCGCTTCACCTTCTTCGCCGATCCCGATGGATTGCCGATCGAACTCTACGAGGTCGAACCGCGATAGGCTACAAGATGCTGCCCGCAGCAGTGTAAGCCAGGATCAGGAAGATGACGAAGAGCACCAAGGCGATGATGAACAGGATCTTCGCGATCTGAGCGGTTGCCGCCGATATGCCGGAAAAACCGAAAATACCGGCAACGATTGAAATAACCAGGAAAATCAGGGCCCATTTCAGCATTTTTGCTTCCTCTTCTAAAACCGATTGGTTTTAGAATGTTCGGATGAACTCAAAGTTCCAGTGGCGATCGGATTGCAATTCAGCGGCATCGCTCCTGCCGCATCGCAGCAGGAGCAGAGCGTTTGTCTTACAGCGCCGCCGCCGGTTGCGGCGAGGCTTCATAGGCGCCCCAGATCGACTGGTCGAAGCAGATCACCGAACCGGTCATCAGGCCCGACTCGGACGAGGAGAGATAGACGCAGGCGCGCGCCACTTCATTGGGGTCGACAAGCCGGCCGTTCGGCAATTGGGCCGCGGCTTTTTCCAGCCAATCCGGTTCGGCATCGTGATATTGCCGCTGGATGCGGTCCTCGCCTTCCGACGCCATCCAGCCGATGTTGAGGCCGTTGACGCGGATGCGGTTGCGCAACAGCGCGTAGGCGGTGTTCTTGGTCAATGTCTCCAGCGCACCTTTGGATGAACAGTAAGCGGCGATGAACGGTTGGCCGGCCATGGCCGACATTGAGCCGATATTGACGATCGTGCCCTCGATCTTCTCACGGCGCATGACCTTGACCGCCTCCTGCATCAGGAAGAACGGCGCACGGACATTGACGGCGAATATGCTGTCGAACAGTTCCGGGCTGGTGTCGAGAATGGTGCCACGGTCGGTCAACGCCGCGGCATTGATCAGCGCGTCGACGCGGCCGAATTCATGGTCGGCACAAGCGATGACGGCTCTGATATCCTTGACCTTTTCGAGATCGGCCTGCTGGTAGATGATTTTCGTGCCCGTAGCGGCGGCAATCTCCGTGGCCTTGGCCTCGCCTTTGTCGCGGTTGCGGCCGCAGATGACGATGCCCGCCGCGCCGCGCTCGGCAAAAGTGCGCGCAATTGCGGCGCCAAGCCCCTGCGTGCCGCCGGTGACGACCGCGATCTTGCCTTCCAGACGGGCTGCATTTTCAGACATATGGTTTCCTCCATTCAATCGAGTAATGACAACGGCAGCCTTCTGTCCAGCGGGACAGAGAGCTGCCGTCGATGCGGTTCTGGATCTATTCGATCAGGTCAGCTTCTTCGCAGCCTGGAGCGCCAGCGCTTCGTTGAACTCCTCCGGGCTCCAATCGCCGGCCAGAGCCTCCTTGAAGAGTGCGGCCTGGGTCTTCGGCGCCAAGCCGCCGACTGGCGGGTCGCGGTCGAGATTGGTCGGGAAGGAATAGCCCTCGGCCGAGGAAGCAATGGCGTTGTCGGCAGCGGTCTGGTCGATGGCGCCATTGGCGAGCATCGTCTTGAGCGCCGGGTAGAGCTTTGAGCTCATCTTCTCGCGGTTGACCGATTCCATGGCGCGGCCGAAGGCCGAGGACACCTGCAGCAGGTTCGCCATGCGTAGAATATCCTTGGAGCGATTGGTGCCAGCGGCGTGGATGA
Organism: Rhizobium sp. P2_G9; assembly: GCF_056403475.1. Lineage (NCBI taxonomy): Bacteria > Pseudomonadati > Pseudomonadota > Alphaproteobacteria > Hyphomicrobiales > Rhizobiaceae > Rhizobium > Rhizobium sp. P2_G9. Next base: position 26,880 of record NZ_JBFUFK010000033.1, read on the forward strand.
GCGCCGGATTGAAGAACACCACGTCGCCTTTTTGCAGCGGCAGTTGCACATGGTGCTGGTCGAAATAATCCTGGAATTCCTGGCGGGTGGAGACGAGGAAGCCGAGCGGGTAGCGCTGGCTGAACGGCAGGAACAGCGTCGGACCGCTTTCGAGCGGCATGTCGCAATGGGCGACCGCGCCCTGCAGCGTCAGCACCGGCGAGAGGTGATGGACATGCGAGGGGAAGCGTTCGATTTCCGACGGCGCCTGGAAGCCAAGATGGTAGTCGCGATGCGAGCGCTGTGCGGCACCGCCCGGATTGACGCGGTTGACCTGTGCCGTCATCTGGTAGTGCGGGCCAAGCCAGGCTTCGGAAGCGAGCGCTATGATGGCATTGCCATAATACTGCGCAAAACCCTCGGGATCGGCGAGGCAGTGCTTTTCCAGGGAATTCCAGATGCGGTCGTTGGCACCGGGCTTGGCGAAATGGTCGCCGCCGCCGGTCTTCATCCGATGCTGCTCGTCGATGATGTCGGTAAACACTGTCGTGGCGCGATCGATTACCGCATGATCGGTATAGGCCTGCTTGAACACGGCGACGCCGGGACCACCCATGAAGACATCGCAGATTTCGGCCAGCACCGCCTTGCGACCTTCGGCCGTGCGGCAGGCATCGACGACGCGGGCGGTGTCGTAGATCACCACATTCTTCTCCAGCGCGCTGGCATGCGGATAATCGGCGAGATTGGTGGTCTCGGCGAGCCAGGCGGCAAAATCCTCGAGGTCGCAATCGGCCTCGGTGTACCAGACACGGTTGGAGCGAGCGGCTGCTGGATTGTCGGTTTTCATGATTTCCTCCCATGGGTGACCGTTGATGGGCTGGAGTATATGTCGCTTCGGTGATATGCCCAGCAGCGGAAACCATCAAAAATCCATCAAAACCACAGCGAGCGGCCATCAATGGCGCATGAATTCCTGATCAAGGACATAGCCTTCCAGGCGGGGTTGAGCACAGCCACCGTCGACCGGGTGATCAACGATCGCGGCGGCGTGCGACGACAAACGAAAGCGCGCGTGGAAGCGGCCCTTGCCGAATTGCATCAGCAGGAAAAGGCTGCGGCGCTGGCCGGCCGCACCTATGTTTTCGACGTGATCATGGAAACGCCGGACCGGTTTTCCAATGCCGTGCGAGCCGCGTTCGAAAGCGAGGCTGTCGCCTTTCTGCCGACCGTTCTGCGCTCCCGCTTCCATGTCGCCGAACAGATGCGCGAGCAGGATATGCTGCAGCTGATCGCCAAGGTGCGCCGGCGGGGCAGCCATGGCGTGGTGCTGAAGGCTGCCGACACGCCGGCAATCGCCCAGGCCGTGGCTGAACTGAGCGAAGCGAATATCCCTGTCATCACGCTGGTGACCGATCTGCCGAATTCCCGGCGCATCGCCTATGCCGGCGCTGACAACCGGGCGGCCGGCGAGACTGCCGCTTATCTGATCGGTTCAAGAGTGAGCGCAGGCACGGTGCTGGTGACGCTGTCGTCGAGCCGGTTTCGCGGTGAGGAAGAGCGCGAGATCGGCTTCCGCCGGCTGCTGCGCAAGCGCTGGCCGCATCTCGGCATTCTTGAAATCAGCGAGGGCTACGGCAAGGATTTCGCCACCGGCGAACAGGTTCGAGCGGCGCTGGCCCGCGATGCATCGATCAACGCCGTCTATTCGATCGGCGGCGGTAACCGGGCGATCATCAATGCTTTTGTTGCCGCCGGCCGGCCAATCGCCTGCTTCGTCGGCCACGATCTCGATCGCGACAATGTCGAACTGCTGCGGCAGGAGCGGCTGCATTACGTGCTGCATCACAACTTGAGCAGCGATGCCGCTTCGGTTTTCCGCGCGTTCCTGAAATCACGTCATGCGATCCCGCAAATGGCGGGACCGCAGCTTTCGGCGATCGAGATCATCACGCCGTTTAATTTGTCTTGAGGCCGTAAGTCGGATCGTTGAACAGCTTGATCGTGTCTTCCGACATGACCGGTTCATCGCCGAACCAGCCGCCGCCCAGCGCCTGGCAGAGTGCGACATAATTGAGATTGACCTGCTGCGTGCTCTGCGCAAGGCTAAGCTCGGCATTGTAGAGGTCCGCCTGTGCATCCAACACATCCTTGAATTCCGTCGTACCGGATTCATTGAGCTGGCGGGCCAGAGCTTCGGCCTTGGTCAGATCGGCGACGGCCTTGGTCAGGCGGGCGTGGCGTTCCTGCTCGGCACGCACGGCAACCATGGCGTTCTCGACGTCTTGGACCGAGGTAAGCACCGTCTCCTTATACTGCAGATAAGCGATGCGCGCTTCCGATTTGTTCAGGTTGATATTGGCCTTGATACGTCCGCCCTGGAAGATCGGAATATTGATCGTCGGACCAAAGCTCCAGCTGCCGGTGTGGGAACCGACATTGGCCGAAACGCCGATATTGCCGGAAAGCGTGATCGACGGATATTGATCGGCTTCGGCGACACCGATCGCAGCCAGCTGTGCCTGCAGCTGAAGCTGTGCGACGCGGACATCGGGCCGGTTGCGCAGAAGGTCGGCGGGTATGCCTTCGGAGAATTTCACGCGCGGGTAGCGCACCGACTTGAATTTGAAAATATTGCCGACCTCGGCCGGTTCCCTGCCGAGCAGCACGGCGATCTGATTGATCGCCTGTTGGCGTGCCTGCTCCAACGACGGGATGTCGGCTGCCGTCAACGAGGCCTGGGCGGTGGCGCGGGTGGAATCAAGTGCCGAAACCGAACCGGCTTCGAGTTTCGCCTTGGTGATTTCCGCCGTGTTGTTCTGAACGGCAAGCGACTTCTGCGCGATAATGATCTGCTGACCGAGGCCTTGTACGTTCAGATAGGCATTGGTGACCCCGGCGATGATGTCGAGTCGGGTTGAGTTGAGCCCTTCCTTCTGCGCTTCGACCAGATAGGTCTGCTGCTCGGCCGACGGCCGGGCGCCGAAATCGAGCGTCCATGTGGCGGCCAAGCCTGCCGTTGCCGCGGAATTGTCCGTCGTCACGGGCCTAAAGCCAGTCGGCGCCCAGTGACCCTTCATCGGCTGGAAAGGATTGCCCGGCGCAGGATGATTCGGGACCCAGACGAGCTTGCCTTGGTCCAGCTTGGTCGTCGACTCTGCAGCGGTGGCCGCCGTCTGGCCATTCAGTGACGGGAAATAGCCGCCCTTGACGATGCGGGCACTGAAGCGGGCTTCGCGGATGCGTTCCCGCGCCTGCTCGACGGAAATGTTGGAGGCCAGCGCCTCGTCGATCAGGCTGTTCAGCGTCGGGTCGCTGAAATTCGCCCACCATTTGGTGTCGGGGGCAATAGTCTTGCCCTTCCGCACATCCCGCGCCTTGTAATGCGACTCGAGCTTGATGTCGGGCCCGGGCACATAGTTGGAATTGCATGCGGAAAGCATGGTGCCGACGGCGAGCAGGAGCAGGAATTTTTTCATGGGCTGGATAGACTCCGGACCCCCCGGCACTCATGTCGGGGCATTAGCAACACGGTCTCCACGTCGCCGTCATGGCGGCGCGGTCAAATCATCAACTAAGCCGGCTGCTAACGCAAAACAAGATGTGCTGCAACAGGTCACCCCCCGCCGCGCTCCGGTCACAATCCTTTTATTGAGCGGGGATGACATTATTTCAACACTTTTCGAAGCGTTTTCCACACCAAGTGGAAAAACTGCTCAAAAATCAAAGTCTTGGCGGTTTATGTCAGTTTTCTCCAATCCAACGAGAACAATGCTGTCGCCACCGCTTTCGATGACCACATTTCCGCCATGTTCGGTGACGTGATTGCCCATTAATTCGGCAAAATTCTTGATGCCATGGAACTGCGTGAGATCAATGACATCGTGATTCTGGCCCTTGGCTGTGAAGTCGGTGATCCTGTCATTGCCACTGCCGTCCTTGAACACGAAACGGTCGGCGTCGCTGCCGCCGGTCAGCAGATCGTTGCCGATCCCGCCATCGAGACGGTCGCGGCCGGCATCGCCTGAAAGCTTGTCATTGCCGGCACCGCCATAGAGTTTGTCGGCGCCATCACCGCCGTGCAGCGAATCTGCCCCATCACCAGCACCCTTGCCGGGTGTCAGGTGGATGATGCGACCGTCGAAGGTTACGGCATAGAGGTTGCCGTTGGCGTCCGTGCCGAAATCGACGATGCCGTTTACAGCATCACCCTTGACCTGCTCGGTTCGCTCTGTTGCGCCCACGGCTTTGCCGTCGACCATATGCAAGGTGTAAAGTGCACCCGTGACAAAGTCGGCGAAGAAGTAAGAGCCATCGAGCCCGCCTTCGCCGTGATAGACCACGCCGCCGGTGATCGCGGCACTTCCGCCATTGTGAGAATATTCGAATACGGGGTTTGTGAAGGCCTTCGGGTCGGGCGGCGTGCCGTTAAAGGGATGCCGGCCTTCGCGGAAATTCCAGCCGAAGTTCAGGCCGCTATTCGTGCCTGCCTTGACATAGTCGACCTCCTCCCAGGCATTCTGCCCGACGTCGCCGATATAGAGATCGCCATTCGTGTCGAAGGAGAAGCGCCAGGGATTGCGCACGCCCATCGCCCAGATCTCGTCTGCGCCGGCCTTGCCGACGAAAGCATTGTCGTCGGGGATGGCGTAGTTCCTCGTGTCGTCATGCTTGAACTTATCGCCATTGATGTCGATGCGCAGGATCTTGCCGAGCAGCACGTCCTTGTTCTGCGCATTGCCGTTGGGGTCTCCGCTACCACCGCCGTCGCCGGTGCCGATATAGAGATAGCCATCCGGCCCGAACGCCATCGAACTGCCATTGTGGTTGTCCTCGCCGGGATGAGGAATGGTGATGATGGTCTTGACCGGGTCCGCATCGGCGTCTGCCTGGCCTGCGGTATGATGATATTCGCGGATTTCGATATTGCCGTCCGGGTCGGTGAAATAGACAAAGAACCGTCCCGTCGTGGCGTAGTCGGGGTCGAAAGCCACGTCGAGCACGCCGCGCTCACCACCGCTGGAGAAATCGCCGTCGGGAATATTGAGAAAGGTCGTCTTCTTGCCGGTATCGGAATCGATCCGGAAGATCGTGCCGCTCTGCTTGTTCAGTCCATAGAGATGGCTGTCATCGCCTGGAGCCGTGGTGACCTCGACGGCGCCCTCGCCGATATTGGCTATAGTCTTCGAGCGGATGAAACTTTGCGCCTGATCGAGATCGGTGCCGCCGCGGCCATAAAGGACATCATTGCCCGCGCCGCCGGAGAGGACATCGTCGCCATCACCGCCTGAAAGCGTGTAGTTGCCATCCGTACCTTTCCTCTTCATGAGCCATCCCTCCTTGTGCTCACCATCGGTAGAAGTCGCGGCACGAGAGAACGCTGTGTTTGTGGCAAAGACAAGGGGGAAATACTGGACACCCCGAAAGGGTTTCCAAAAAGAAACCGCCGGTGAAGAGCCGGCGGTTCCATGGCATCAAATTGGATGATTTCGGCTATGCCGCATGCGGCCGATGCGTCTGCAGCGACCGGATGGCATTCTGCACGGCGGCAACCGATGGATAAACATGGTTGTCGAGTTCCATGACATGGAATTTGACGGCTATGAATTTGACCTTGCCGTCTTCGGGAACGGCAATTCCGACCGGTTGGCCGGCATATTCTACGACCTGCTTGGTCATGACAGACCCCTGTCTCCCGCTACTAACGGGCTCAGTACCAAAATTCGGGTGATTAAAATGCGAGCGGAGACTACATTCGCTCAAGAAGGCAGCCGGATACACAGCCGCAAGACGCATAACGCCTGTCATCAAGATGTCGGGAATACACGCGACTGGCCTCGACCATTCCACTCCCTCCTCTGATCATTTCAACGTTGCTCGAAGCCGGCTCATTTCGCGGCCGACGCTGGGCATATGGTACGCCAAACTGGGCAATTCAATGGCGCCCGGCACAAAGCTGGCGTCGAATAGGGTAAGCGACTGATTGCATTATGCTTCTTAATCTCGCCACAACATAACTGAGTCGCGTTTGAAACGATAATTTTTTCCGTCTGATTATTGCGTGAAATCACCAATTCACGTAGATGTGAACGCCAAGTTCTCTTCGCCTTAATTTCTCCCAGATTCGGTCGCTTGCAGTGAAACGAACCAATGTATGTGGACTGTCGACGGCGCGCGATCGACGCGTGGCGGGCAAGACTCATCATGGTAGGGAGACATGGTTCCGGGACCCGAAAAAGCTCATATCCGGCCCAAATTTGGGCCAGTTTTCAAGCGATACCCGATGGCCACAGGGGTTTGTAAAATCTTGCGAAACGTCGCATGAAATCTTGACGGAGGTAGGAGTAGTCGTGTTTTGTTAGCCGGGTGACCCTCCCAAAAAACTCGGCWGGCCCGGGCAGTTGGAAGCATTGGAACAATTCTGGCCGTGAAGGCGTTATGTGCGGCAAGTTGAATACCTTTGCATCTACATCGTCTGTCATTCCGACTTCAACCTCACAAGATTTCGTGCATTTCCGTAACAACGGGTTCTAGAGAGAATGAACATGAATGCCCCACTGAGCCGGATAGAAACCGCGAAAATGCTTCCCGACGATCTGCGCATCGAGGGAAAGCGCGTTGTCGTCTATGGCATGAATTTCTCGCCCGAAATCGCTGGCGTCGGAAAATATACCGGTGAGATCGCCGAATATCTCAGCAAGCAGAAAGCCGAGGTCAGCGTTGTGACCACGCCCCCCCATTATCCCGGCTGGGCGGTCAAGGACGGTTACAAGAACACCTATTCCTCCGAGCGGAAGAATGGCGTCAAGATTATGCGCGTGCCGCTGTTCCTCAAGGAAAACATGGGCGGTATCTGGCGGCTGATCGCGCCGTTGAGCTTCGCTGCGACGTCAGCACCCGTCGTGCTGTGGCAGATCCTGCGGCATCGTCCAGATTTTGTCATTTGCGTCGAGCCGACGCTGTTCGCTTCGCCGCTCGCCATTCTCGCGGCGAAGGCCGTCGGAGCGCGCACAGTGTTGCATGCGCAGGACCTCGAAGTGGACGCGGCTTTCGCTGTCGGGCATTTGAAGTCGATCGGCTTCGTCAAAAAGGCGGCTCTGCTGTTCGAGAAGGTCACGCTCAAGGGTTTTGACCGCATCATCACGATTTCGGAGCGCATGGCGCAGAAATTGACAGAGAAGACAGGCAATCCGGAACAGGTTGCCATCGTCCGCAACTGGGTCGACCTCGAACACATCTATCCGCTTGGCCGCACGTCGGGCTACCGCAAGGAGCTCGGCTATGCCGATGACGACTTCATTGTCCTCTATTCCGGCAATATCGGCGCCAAGCAAGGTCTCGACACGCTTCTTGAGGCAGCCAGCAAGCTGGAAAACAGCCTGAAGATCAAGTTCGTGATTGCCGGCGAAGGACCGGCGAAGAAGTCGCTGGTCGCCAAATATGGACAGTTGGCGAACGTCTCCTTCCTGCCCTTCCAGCCCTATGAGAAGTTCAACGAGTTCATGAATCTCGCCAGCCTGCACGCGTTGCCGCAGGAGCGCGGTGCCGCCGATCTCGTGCTGCCTTCCAAACTGGGCGGTATGCTGGCCTCGGGCGCTCCGGTTGTGGTGACCGCCGATCTTGGCACTGAACTTGCCGACTTCCTCGGCGATAGCGCTCTGGTGACGCCGCCGGGCGATGTCGATGCGCTTGCCAAGGCTATCCTCAACGCCTCCAAGGGCGACCGCGAGGACCAGAAGGACCGGCGTGCCGATCTGTCGCGCAAGCTCTCCAAGGTGGACGGCTGCATCTCCTTCGTCCACGCCTTCGCCGGATGACAGATGAAACTTCCGGGGTTTCGTGATCAAGGCGCCATCAGGCGCCTTGTCAATTTGGGGATGCTGATCGGTGGGTTCGGCATCGGCCAGGGTTCCATCTTCCTTGCCCAGACCTATCTCGTCGCTGCCGGCCACACCGAGCTTCTGGCGCTGTTCGGCACGCATTTTTCCTTTGCCATGCTCGGCATTATCATCGTCGAATCTGGGTCACTGACCATTTTGTCGGCGCAGATCGCCCGTCTCCTGGTCGCACAGGGCGACGAGCACGATCTCTGGCGCGTCTACTGGGAGACGACGGTCTATCGGCTGACGATGGCCGCCGCGCTGATCATCGGCCTGCTGATCTTCCAGGCATTGGTGCCCCTGCCCGTTTTTTCGCGCAACTACCTGCTCGGCGTGTTGCCGGCACTGCTGGTCTGGGCCTTCAACGGCGCGGGTTTTCTCGATGGATTGCAGAAGAGCGGCATCAGCGGGCTGACCGGCTCCATCGCTTATGTGGCTTCGGCGGTGGCTCTAGTGCTTGCCGTGCGCCAGGCGCCGCCCGAGGCGGGCTTGGCCACCGGCGGCGCGCTCAGCCTCGGCTATATCCTGACCGTCATCGTACAGTTCATCGCGCTCCGCGTGCTCGGCTGGCGCGTCCGATGGCAGCAGCCAACGCCAGGCGGCATCCGCAAGGCTTTTATCGAGGAAGGCTCGATGCTTGCCGGCCTTGCGCCCGGCCAGCTCTATTTCCGGGCGCAGCTCGCCATCGCCTCGATGTTTCTCGGCACGACGGCGACCGCCATGCTTGTCTATGCCAAGCAGATCGTCAGCGCCGCCAGCCAGATTTCCGGCTTTGCCCGCCGCATCGAGTTCCCGCGCATGGTGCAGGCTGTGGCCGGCAATCCACGAATCGCCACCTTCCCGCTCGTCTGGATCCAGAAGATCAGCTTTGCCATCACGGCTGCGATCATGGTCGCGGTGGTCTTTGCCAGCATCGTCATCGTCTGGTTTGCCGGCGGCTTCACCCACCAGGCCTGGCTGTTCCTCGGCTTCTTCTCGGTGACGATCGTCACCGAAGCGATCGGGCAGTCGCTGGTGCAGGCGATGTTCGCGCGCAATCTCATCCATTCGGCGGCCATGGCGCGGATCAGCGCGGTGGTGGTGGCGATCGGTTTCGGCTATCTGTTCGTCGGGCTGATGGGCGTATCGGTGTTCGTCGCCAGCGATCTCTTGTCGCATGCGATCGTCATCTCGCTCTCTTATTTCTGGCTGAAGAGGAATTTCGTCCGTCATGCCTATGCCTGAGGTCAGAGACGGCCTGCTTGCGCGCCTGCAGCGGATGGACAGGTTCGGCCTGTTTCTCGTCGGCTTCATCCTTGCCTATGCAGCAACATCGATGGTCGTCGAATTTGGGCTTGGCGTTATCGGCTTTGCCAAGACACCCTATCTCAACGGCCTCACCTATATCTATAGCCTTGGCTTCATCGCTGTCGGTATTGTCCTGAACCAGGTGACCTTCAGATTCGCAGTGCCGCACCCTTACGCGCTGCTTCTGATGGCGGTGCTGTTCATCTCGGTGGTCATCGGGATCGCCAACCACAACGCCACGCCCTACATCATTGCATGGACGCTCTACATGCTGACCGGCATTCTGGCGTTTCAGTTCTTCCGCAATCCGCGAGGCGAGATTTCGGTCGATCAGGCATTGCGCATGATCTTCTCGCTGCCGATGCTGCTGATCGTGCTTGTCTTTACTTTCACCTCTATCTTCAAGAAGGACAACGACTACCAGTATGTGCTCGTCGAGGTGATGGCGCTCTATGCCATGCTGATGCGGCCGCGCCTGATCGAGAAGTTTTTGGGGCTCGTCATCTATGGCCTCGTCCATCTCGGCTCGCAGGACGAATATATCGGGGTGGCGATTGAACTCAATCGCGCCTCGATCCTCGCCGTTGGCACAATCTGGGTGATCTACCTGCTCTATCGCCGCTGGCTGATCCTGCTGCTGTTCTCCATATTCGCAGTCATCGGCGTGTTGAACTTTGCGGTCTCGCTCGACGACGACGTTGTGCAGGACCTGCCGCGCAATGTCAGGGAAGCCATCCAGATCATGAAAGGCGATCCTGTCTATAACCACGTCTCGTCCTATGAACGTGTTTATGAAGGCATCAAGGTGATGGAGGACTATGACACGGCCGGCGACGCGGAGTGGCTGTTCGGCATGGGTCTCGGCCACACCGTCGACATGACCGCCGCCGCCGACAAGACACCCGGCCAGCATGCACTGCTGGGCGCTACGGAAGTGCACAACATCCATTTCATAAACTACGCGGCGTTCCACAAATTCGGTCTTGCCGGCCTCGCGCTGCTGACCGCACTGGGCATCGGACTGATCTGGATGTTTGCCGTCGATCTCGGCACGGGGCGGCTCAACGACGCCTCGATGTTCCTCTATTTCTATCTGTTCTACAATTTCGTCTTCGCCTTCCCGGCCTCGAATTTTCTCATCGCCAATCCGCTCTGGCCGGCCTTCCTGGGCGTGCTTTGCTGGATGCGAGCACGGCAGACGAAAGCGATTAACCGCGTCGCCCTGCCCGCTTTGACAGAGCCAGCTATCTCTGGCAGGACCTGATCCGGCCGCAACCATCTTATTTCCCGCACAATTTCCGGCTTTGAGAGCCTGCATAAGAGACACCCACCGGAGAGCCCGATGAAATTCATGATCGTCAACGCGTTCGGCCGTTCGAACCGCGGCGACTCCGTCCTGCTGGACGAATGCATCCATGAGATCCGGGCGAAATTCCCCGATGCGCAGATTGCCGGCGCGGTGTTCGAGGGCATCGGCGATGCCGAGGCTGTGCATCCGACCGTGCAATGGTCGGAGCGCATCGGCAATACCGGCGGCGGCGGTGCGGCGAACCGGCTGAAGTCGCTGCTTTATCTGATTTACGCCTGGGTCAGCGCCTATGTTCCCTGGCTCGGCCTGGCACGCCTGCTGCCGGGCAAGCAGCGCGAAACCTTCGAGGCGATCCGCGACAGCGATGTGGTGATTTCGGCGCCGGGTGGCTATATCCACGATACCAACTTCGCCTATTTCATCGCGCTGCTCCACATTCATCTCGGCACGATCCTGGGCAAGACGGTGGTTCTGGCGCCGCAGAGCGTTGGCCCGATCTCGCGGCCGGTTTCACGCGCTGTTGCCCGCTATGTTCTCGGTCAGGTGCCCTATCTCTGCGCCCGCGAAAGCTATAGCTGGGATTTCCTGGCTTTGGGGCTCAGGCTACCGGAGAAGAATGTCTATCGCACCGGCGACAGTGCCTTCTGGAACGATCGGGTCGAAGACGATCCTCAGCTGGTCGACCGCATCTACACCGAGATCGGGGTCGATCCTGCCAAGCCCATCTTTGGCATGACCGTGGTCTGCTGGTCTTTTCCGAAATCCAGAGATCCCAAGGCCGATTACGACCGCTATACCACGGCCGTTGCTCGTGCCGCGGACCATATGAGCAGCACCTACGGCCTGACACCCGTGATCTTCAACCAGGTCTCCGAAGACCTGCCGACGGCCTATGAGATCCAGAAGAAGGCGAAAAACCCCGTCGTCATCGATGCCAAGAGCCGCGAGCCGGATATTCTGCGGGCGCTGATCACCCGCTCGAAAGTGTTTCTCGGCACCCGCTTCCATTCCTGCATCTTCTCGATGATGGCCGGGCGCCCGACCTTCGCCATCGCCTATCTGCCGAAGACCGAATATATCATGAACGATCTGAAGCTCTCGCACAGGCATACGCCGATCGACAGCATCGACTACGACTACATGATCCGCCAGCTTTCCGCCGACTATGACAATCTCGCCGCCGCCGAGGCCGAGATTCGCAATGCGGTAAAAGTCTACCAGAAGAATTTCACCCGCCTGCAGGACATCCTTGGCCTGATCGGGAACCAGCGATGATCCGGCGGCTCGCACTGGCGCTGCCGACGATCTCGCCGCTCGGCGGCGGCGTTGCCGAAGCGGCGCGGCTGCATGTAGCCGCTTTGGCGTCAGCGGGTTTCGACGAGATTTCCGTCCACACGCTCGACACGCGCATGGAAAAGGTCGACCCGAAGCAGTGGCAAGCGGCAAAGCTTTACCTGCATCGCTTCTACGGCCCGCAGAGCTTCAGCCTCGCGCCTGGCATGTTGCTGTCGCTGATGCGCGCCAAGCCGGACCTGGTGCATGTGCATGGAGTCTGGCAGTTCCACTGCGCCGCCGTGCAGGCCTGGTCGATGCTGACGGGCAAGCCCTATATCGTCTCGCCGCACGGCATGCTGGAACCCTGGATCCGCTCGCGCTCGCCGAGACTCAAGGGCGCGGTGTCGGCGCTCTACCAGGACCGCTTCCTGCGCAAGACCGCCGGCTTCCACCTGCTGACCGACAAGGAGACGGGCGATGTCGCCGAATTCCTCACAGGCCAGCCAGCGAAGATCGTGCGCAATTTCGCCCAGCCCTTCGTCAGTGACGGCGAGATGCCCGGCTGGTGGAAACCGGAATTCGACAGCCGCAATGTCTACCTGTTCCTCGGCCGAATCCACGAGAAGAAGGGCTGCATGGAACTGATGGATGCCTGGGCAAGGCTTTCCGCCGAAGACCCTGGCTTCCGCGACCGTTCCCTGCTCGTCTTCTGCGGCTGGAACGATGGCATCGAAGGTTTCGAGGCCAAGGCCGCAGCACTTGGCCGTGACTTCGGCAATGCCCTGTTCGCCGGCCCGCAATATGGTCCGGACAAGAACCGCTCGATGAGCGTCACCCGCTATTTCATGCTGCCATCGAAGAGCGAAGGCTTGCCGATGGCGGTGCTGGAGGCCTGGGCGGCCGGCATTCCGGCCATCCTGACGCCCGAATGCAATCTCGCTATCGGCTTCGAACGCGGTGCCGCCTACCATACCGGATTCACGCCCGAGACGATCTATCCGGCGCTGAAGGCCGCAGATGCGCTGCCGGCCGAGGAATGGCAGGCGGCGTCGGTGCGTGCCCGTGCCCTGGTGGCAGACGAATTCTCCGAGGAAAGCGTCCGCAACGGATTGCTCGACCTTTATCAGGCCGCAGCCCCGTGGAAAACAAGCCGCTGAGCCGATTGGCTCAGCCGATCCGCTTCTGGTAAGCGCCACGCGACGCCGACGTCACGTAGAGCGGCAGTTTATGGAAATTGGTGCGGGTGAGCGCCAGGCCGGCCAGTTTGCCGGAGACTTCCGGCTCGCCGGCGAGAACGGTCTCGATCAGTTCCGGGGACGGCGTGCCCCATTCGGCAAGCAGAATGAAGGCATCGACGATCGGAGCGGCCGCAGCGGCATCGGCAGCCGTCGTCAGCGGCGGCAGATTGAGAATGATGGCCTCATGCTGGCCACGCAGTGAAACGATCAGATCGCGCATTTGCGAGCCGGACAACAGGCCGGCCGGCTCGACGCCGCGGCCATTGAGCGCGGCCGGCAGAAAGGTGACATTGCTGCGCGAATCGTAAAGGCCGGTTTCGGTCAGCGGCTTGTTCTGCAGCAGCGTATCGACAATGCCCATTTCTGCACCGGGCGCCAGCCAGTTCGACAGTTCGGGGCGGCGGACATCGGCGTCGATCAAAAGCACGCGAAGGCCTTGATTGCCGAGATGGGCCGCAAGGTTGGCGGCAAAGCCCGTCTTGCCTTCGCCCGCCAGAACGGATGTGACGCCGATCACCGAGCTCAAGCGGCCGGCCCGGGCGGCGACGGCGCCAGCACGCACGACCTCGCTAAAGCGTGAAAATGGCTCTGACGCAGCCAGCCGCGCGCCGGCAGGCAATGTCAGATTGTTGGCGCTGATGCTGCCGGGCTTGCGGTCGACGGCCATGGCCGGAATATAACCAAGGAAACGCGTCTTGAGGCTGCGCGCCATCCGGTCGCCATCGCGCACGCCATGGTCTTTCATCTCTCTCCAGCCGCCAACCAAGCAGCCAAGGGCAGCGCCCAACACCGCGCCAATGGCCAGGATGAAGGGCTTGCGCGGCGAGCTCGGCGCGGCCGGCTTGCGGGCATCGGTGATCACCACCGCATCGACGCCGGGAACAGCGCGCTCGATCAGCGTATCCTCATATTTCTGCTGCAGCGCCGCCTTGGTCTCGGGCGTCGCCTTGGCAAGCTCGGCTTCAACCGCGACGCGGACCTTGGCATTGGCCGCTTCATTGGCGTCAGCCAGCGTCTCGCGAAAAGCCTCGGCAAAGGCCTGCGCTATCTTTTGCGCCTCGGCAGGATCGGGATGGATATAGGAAATGGTCGCCACATAGGTGCGGCCGACACGCGCGGCACCGGCATTGGCCCGCAACTGCGCAATCACCTGGTCGCGGTCGAGCTTCAGCCCCGGCTGCGCCTTGTCGGCTGCACCGAGATGCGCCAGCCGCCTGGCCACAGCAATCAGGCGCTTGTAACCAGACAATGCCGGGCGAGCAAAATCAGGGTCGTCGGTCAGTTTCAGCTTGTCGGCAACACGGGCGGCGACAGTCGTTGATTCCATATATTCGAGCTGGCTGAGGAACTGGCCCTCTTCCTCCGGCGTGATCGTCTCGATGCCCGGCCGCACAGGGTCGGCGGCGAAACCGGAACGCACCATGACGGCGGCCGAGGCGGAATATTGCGGCGCCCGGCTCTCGGCATAGAGAAAGGCGAGGACAATGCCAGCCAGGATGAACAGCAGCAGCGATTTCCAGCGGCGGCGCCCGACGGCAAGCAATTGTTCGAGGACATGAATATCGGGATTGGTCGCGGCCGAATCGGTCAAGCAGGCACCCTGTGAGGTCAGTGATGGTAGGCGCAGGTGGTATAGAGCGGGGTTGCGGCGCAATCAAGATCGGCTGCGCAAGCCGGCATCTGGTGGGTTACAGGACGGAAGGAAATAATTTCTGGTGGAAAGGATTTCTAACGTCGCTTGTCTACACTACGTAGACGTATCGCCTCCAGCCCGATCCCTGTCATGTCCCCTTCCCGCATATTCCCCGAGGAGACCTACCGGAAATATGTCCGCCCCGTTCTCCTGATCTACCCGATCGTTATGCTGCCATTCCTGTCGATCGGAATTTCCGACATACGGCAGGAAATGTTGCTCGCAGAATTTCTCAGGAACTTCGATCCTCGATCCTATCTCCTTCCTGTGGCATGTGATGAGAAGCGGGGTGCGCTCGGAACAGACTACGTCCAGGGTTACAATCGAGTATCCGGACGCGGCGACCGGGTGATCAAGGCCTGCTGGTACACACTGGCAACATATAAGCGACGGTTTCCCGAGCGCGCTCGTGGCAGCGACAGCGCTCTCATCGACAGGTCATTCGAGACATTGTCGATCCGCAAGCAGCGCCCCTCGATAGGCGAACCGGTACTCACAGTCGGCTTTGCCGCATTGACACTTGCATTTCTGACGATGGCAGCGGTCATGGGCTTTCGAGAATGGCAAGATAGCAGAAAGAAATCGTGAAGGCAGTTGACGCGCCGTTCGCATCCACCCCTTGCCAAGCGTGAAAATACACAATATCTGTAGACTACCTTGCGAAAACGTAAGGTGTGATCTCAGGGCGGGGTGCAATTCCCCACCGGCGGTAAGCGGAACGGTCCGCAAGCCCGCGAGCGCTTTCCGGAAACGGCAAGGTCAGCAGATTCGGTGCGATTCCGAAGCCGACGGTATAGTCCGGATGAAAGAGATCGGGAGCCTGAACGTCGGCGCATTTGCGTGGGCGTATGTTTGGCGTCCGCTTGCCCTGATTCATGTTGTGGCAAAGAAAGGACCCGAACGTGGATCAAGAAAATACCCAGACCATCCTCCGCCCCGCCGAGCGCAGCACGCCGCCCATCCGCGTGGCTTTCGTGCAATCCTGCTGGCACAAGGACATTGTCGACCAGGCGCGCGAGGCCTTCGAGGCCGCCATGCTCGCCGTCGGCGAAAACCGCTATGAGCTGAAATTCTTCGAAGTGCCGGGCGCCTTCGAAATCCCGCTCAAGGCCAAGCGCCTCGCCGCTTCGGGCCGATTCGGCGCCGTCGTCGCTGCCGGACTTGTCGTCGATGGCGGCATCTATCGGCATGAATTTGTCGCCGCCGCGGTGATCAACGGGTTGATGCAGGCGCAGTTGGACACGAATGTGCCGGTGCTGTCGGCGGTGCTGACACCGCACCATTTTCATGAGCATCCGGACCACCGCGAATTCTTCCTGTCGCATTTCCGCCAGAAGGGCCGCGAGGTCGCGGCAGCGGCGATCGCGGTGACCGATCCGACCTATGACGTTGCGGTCGTTCCGACGGTGGCGCAAGTGGCTTGAGGCTGCTTTAGCGGGTGGTGGGTGGTGTTACCCCCCTCTGCCCTGCCGGGCATCTCCCCCTCAAGGGGGGAGATCGACCCGCGGCGACCACTCGCCCTGATCTCAACACCTGAATTGGTGCGAAGAGCGTGCCCCCCAGCCAATCTCCCCCTTTGAGGAGGAGATGCCCGGCAGGGCGGAGGGGGGTGCCCCCGAACACCAAAGTTCTTTGACCAAAAACAAAGCCCGGCGCGAGTGCGCCGGGCTTTGTTCGGGCCTACTGGCTCTGATAGGGTCAGCCGTTCACGGCATCCTTGAGGCCCTTGCCGGCCGTGAACTTCGGCACGTTGCGTGCCGGGATATCAACCTTTTCACCGGTCGAAACATTGCGGCCGACGGACGCTTCGCGACGGGTCACGGAGAAATTACCGAAACCGACGAGGCGAATGTCGCCGCCCTTCTTGAGCTCGTCCTGAACGGTATCGAACACCGCATCGACGGCAGAGGCCGCATCGGTCTTGGAGAGACCAGACTTTTCGGCGACTGCAGCAACGAGTTCACTTTTGTTCATGTTTCCACCCCTTTCGTAGTTGGTTTGAAACGAATCGTATAATTCTGGGCACATTAATTATCGGTGGCCCGGCCGCAACTCTGATACAGCAAAAACCCGGCAAATCCAGCCTTTTTACGCTGTTTTCCATAAAGAAATGGCCGGTCAGGAGACCGGCCATCGGTTTTTTTGCGCCATTCTGGCACGAAGAACAGTTTAGTGGGCTATCGCGACGCCCGCATCGTCCGTGGCAGCGGCTGCCTTGGCAGTCGCTGTGTCGAAAGATTCGTCCCATTCGATCGGCGTCGGCTGGCGCAGCAGCGCATGTTCGAGCACTTCGCCCATCCGCGAGACCGGAACAATCTCCATATTGTTCTTCACATTGGCCGGGATATCGGCCAAGTCCTTGGCGTTGTCTATCGGGATCAGCACCTTCTTGATGCCGCCACGCAGAGCCGCCAGCAGCTTTTCCTTCAGGCCGCCGATCGGCGACACACGGCCGCGCAAGGTGATCTCACCCGTCATTGCCACGTCGTGATGCACCGGAATGCCGGTCATGACAGAGACAATGGCCGTTGCCATTGCGATACCGGCAGACGGACCGTCCTTCGGGGTCGCGCCGTCGGGAACGTGGACATGGATGTCCCGCTTCTCGAACAGCGGCGGCTCGACGCCGAAATCGAGCGCCCGCGAGCGGACATAGGATGCGGCCGCAGAGATCGATTCCTTCATCACGTCCTTCAGATTACCGGTAACGGTCATGCGACCCTTGCCGGGCATCATCAGGCCTTCGATGGTGAGCAGCTCACCGCCAACTTCGGTCCAAGCCAGACCATTGACGACGCCGACCTGGTCTTCCTTGTCGGCTTCATCATGACGGAACTTCGGCACGCCGAGATAGCCCGCCAGGTTGTCCTTGGTGACCTCGACCGACAGCACCTTGTTGCGCAGGATCTCGGTGACCGCCTTGCGGGCGAGCTTTTGCAGTTCGCGCTCGTAGTTGCGGACGCCGGCTTCCCGCGTATAGGCACGGATGACTTCCATCAGCGCTTCATCGGTGATCGTGAACTCCTTCGGCTGTAGCGCGTGGTCGCGCATGGCCTTGGAGAGCAGATGCCGCTTGGCGATCTCCAGCTTTTCGTCTTCGGTATAGCCCGCGATACGGATGATCTCCATGCGGTCCATCAACGGCGCCGGGATATTCAGCGTGTTGGCGGTGGTGATGAACATCACGTTCGACAGGTCGTATTCCACTTCCAGGTAGTGATCCATGAAGGTGGAGTTCTGTTCCGGATCGAGCACTTCGAGCAGGGCCGAGGACGGATCGCCGCGGAAGTCCATGCCCATCTTGTCGATTTCGTCGAGCAGGAAGAGCGGATTGGTCTTCTTCGCCTTCTTCATCGACTGCACGACCTTGCCGGGCATGGAGCCGATATAGGTGCGGCGATGACCGCGGATTTCAGCCTCGTCGCGCACGCCGCCGAGCGCCATGCGGACATATTCGCGGCCGGTCGCCTTGGCGATCGACTTGGCAAGCGAGGTCTTACCAACGCCGGGAGGACCAACCAGGCAAAGGATCGGGCCCTTGATCTTGGTCGAGCGGGCCTGGACGGCGAGATATTCGACAATGCGCTCCTTGACCTTGTCGAGACCGAAATGATCCTGGTCGAGGATCTTTTCGGCATTGGCCAGGTCGGTCTTGATGCGGCTGAACTTGCCCCAGGGCAGGCCCAGCAGCCAGTCGAGATAGTTGCGCACGACGGTGGCTTCCGCCGACATCGGGCTCATCTGCTTGAGCTTGCGGAATTCGGCATCGGCCTTTTCGCGGGCTTCCTTGGAAAGCTTGGTCTTGGCGATCCGCGCTTCCATTTCGGCCATTTCGTCACGGCCTTCCTCGTCACCCAGTTCCTTCTGGATGGCCTTCATCTGCTCATTGAGATAGTATTCGCGCTGGGTCTTCTCCATCTGGCGCTTGACGCGCGAGCGGATGCGCTTCTCGACCTGCAGGACCGAGATCTCGCCTTCCATATAGCCGAGCGCCTTTTCCAGGCGGCCCTTGACGGAGACGGTTTCGAGCATTTCCTGCTTGTCGGTCAGCTTGATCGATAGGTGCGAAGCGACCGTGTCGGCGAGCTTCGAATAGTCATCGATCTGGCCGGCGGCGGAGACGACTTCCGGAGAAATCTTCTTGTTGAGCTTCACATAGTTCTCGAATTCGGAGACGACGGAACGGGACATGGCCTCGATCTCGACGGCATCCTCTTCCGGCTCGGCCAGCACGACGGCGGCGGCTTCGTAGAATTCCTCACGATCAGTGTACTCTTCGATGCGCGCACGGCTGCGGCCTTCGACCAGAACCTTGACGGTGCCGTCGGGGAGCTTGAGCAGTTGCAGGACGTTGGCAGCCGTGCCGACGTCGAAAATAGCCGATGGCTGCGGATCATCGTCCGTGGCGTTCTTCTGCGTGACGAGCAGAATCTGCCGATCAGTGCCGATAACCTCTTCGAGAGCGCGGATGGACTTCTCGCGGCCGACGAACAGGGGCACGATCATATGCGGAAACACAACGATGTCACGAAGCGGCAGGACCGGGTAGTTCTGCACATTTCCTTCCGTCGGGAATGTTTTTTTGGTCATTTCTTTCCCTTTCATTCCAGGCCCTTACGGCCGCCGGCTTCTGTAGCGTCTCAGCGATCCAGCCTGTGTTGGGGTACAGGTGGATATCTGAGCTATGCAATTCAAGCCTTTCAACTCCCGGAGCAATGACCTCTGTCAAACAGCTGTCACAATTCACAGTTCACATTAGGCGATCCAAATGTTGCGAGGCTTGCGCAAACGTGGTGAGCCTCGCATTCGACGCCTGGAATCAATCGAAACTTTGACGCTTCCGGCCAGCCGGAGCAAACGAATTTTTCTGAATAAATCGAGTTATTTACATCGTATGCAATGCAAAAGGCCCGGATTGACCGGGCCTTTCCGCAAATCCAATGTTTCGCAGGCAATCAGGCGGAGGCCGGAGCCTTCTCGTCGCGCCGGTCCGCATAGATGTAGAGCGGGCGGGCGCTGCCCTTGGCGACTTCCTCTGATATCACGACCTCTTGAACGCCGTCGAGTGCCGGCAGTTCGAACATCGTGTCGAGCAGGATCTTTTCCATGATCGAGCGCAGGCCGCGGGCGCCGGTCTTGCGCACGATCGCCTTCTTGGCGATTTCGCGCAGAGCGTCCTCGTGGAAGGTGAGTTCCACGTCTTCCATCTCGAACAGGCGCTGATACTGCTTGACGAGCGCGTTCTTCGGCTCCGACAGGATCGAGATCAGCGCGTCCTCATCAAGGTCTTCGAGCGTCGCGATAACAGGCAGACGGCCGATGAATTCCGGGATCAGGCCGAACTTCACCAGGTCTTCCGGCTCGAGGTCGCGCAGCACATGGCCGACGCGGCGTTCATCCGGAGCGGCGACCTTGGCGCCGAAGCCGATCGAGGTCTTTTCCGAACGGGCCGAGATCACCTTTTCGAGGCCGGCGAAAGCGCCGCCACAGATGAACAGGATGTTGGTCGTGTCGACCTGTAGGAATTCCTGCTGCGGATGCTTGCGGCCGCCCTGCGGCGGGACAGAGGCAACCGTGCCTTCCATGATCTTCAAGAGCGCCTGCTGCACGCCCTCGCCCGACACGTCGCGGGTGATCGACGGGTTGTCGGACTTGCGGCTGATCTTGTCGACTTCGTCGATATAGACAATACCGCGTTGGGCGCGTTCGACATTGTAGTCCGCCGCCTGCAGGAGCTTCAGGATGATGTTCTCGACGTCTTCGCCGACATAACCGGCTTCGGTGAGCGTCGTGGCATCGGCCATGGTGAAGGGCACGTCGATGATGCGGGCGAGCGTCTGGGCGAGATAGGTCTTGCCGCAGCCGGTCGGGCCGACGAGCAGGATGTTGGACTTTGAAAGCTCAATATCCTGGTTCTTCGTCGCATGCGCCAGGCGCTTGTAGTGATTGTGGACGGCGACCGAGAGAATGCGCTTGGCCTGCTTCTGGCCGATCACATATTCGTCGAGCACCTTCATGATGTCCTGCGGCGTCGGCACGCCCTCGCGGGACTTCACCATCGAGGATTTGTTTTCCTCGCGGATGATATCCATGCAGAGTTCGACGCATTCGTCGCAGATGAAAACTGTCGGGCCGGCGATCAGCTTGCGCACTTCATGCTGGCTTTTGCCGCAGAATGAACAATAAAGCGTGTTCTTCGAATCGCCGCCGCTGTTACCGCTGACTTTACTCATTTCATTTTCCTTCCAGCACGCCGCGACCGGGCGTTGGCAACGCGGGGTCAAATTTGACACCCCGGCATGAAGCGGCAGATCCGCTGTTACACGAGGCTTCGGGGAGCTTGCTATGGACATCATACATGGATGCCCGGACGCAGCAACAACTCCCCCTGCTTCAGGGGAAGCCTATGTCACAAATCTTCAACATAGGCTTAATACGTATCTTTAACGCCCATACCCTCTTCCGCAAAGTCCCTTTCCACGACAATCTTGTCAAGAACAGGGAAAATGACGGGGTTTTGAACGTTTCCTACTCCTCGCCGCCTTCGTTCTCGACACGCGAGGTGATGACGCGGTCGATGAGACCCCAGTCCTTCGCCTCTTCCGCCGTCATGAAGTTGTCGCGATCGAGCGCGCGCTCGACTTCCTCATAGGGCCGGCCGGTGTGCTTTTCGTAGATTTCGTTGAGCCTGCGCTTCATCTTCAGGATATCGCGGGCATGCCGCTCGATATCCGACGCCTGGCCCTGGAAGCCGCCCGAAGGCTGGTGCACCATGATACGGGCATTGGGCGTGGCGAAACGCGAACCTGTGGCGCCGGCCGTCAGCAACAGCGAGCCCATCGACGCAGCCTGGCCAACGCAGAGCGTCGAGACCGGCGGACGGATGAACTGCATCGTATCGTAGATCGCCATGCCGGCCGTGACATAGCCGCCGGGCGAATTGATGTAGAGCGCGATTTCCTTCTTCGGGTTTTCCGATTCGAGGAACAGCAGCTGGGCGCAGGCGAGCGCCGCCATGGTGTCGTCGACCGGGCCGATCAGGAAGATGATGCGCTCCTTGAGGAGGCGCGAGAAAATATCCCAGCCCCGCTCGCCGCGATTGGTCTGCTCGATGACCTGCGGGATAATCGCCATGGTCGTTTCAATCGGATCTCTCATATCCATCCTTCATACAAACTGTCCCGAACGCTCAGGATTTCCGGGAATCATCCTCTTTATTCTTCCCATACATAGAGTGTCCGATCCATGGACTTCAAGCCATACCGGGAATTTGCCGGGTATCCCTGTCCGATTCGGCTTTAAATGAGGATTACAATGACGCAAGCTTGCACCGGAATTGTGTCGGACGGTGAAGAAAGGATAAATGTCTTCAAAGAGTTGACATGTGTCAGATCTTGGAATTGTCGTTGGGATGACCTCCTGGCTCGGATAGGAGTTTAGCCACATCTTCGTCATTGGTGACCATCAGGTGGCACAACGGTCTCCCGTATGTAGGGTGCAGGCCCGTCTTCCGTTGCCCGCCAATCGTTGATAACAGATTGGCCCCATGACCCAGCCTTCCTACCTCACCTTCGATCCCGCAACTCGCCGCCTTTCGCTTGATGCTCGCGATCCCGCCTTCTACCGCGAACCCAACAAGGGCTATGCGGCCATGCATGCCCTCTCCCCGACCTTCTGGTGGGAGGAGCAAGGGCATTGGTATTTCACCGGCTATGATGCCGTGAATGCCATGCTGCGCGACCGTCGCTTCGGCCGGCAGATCACCCATGTCATGAGCCGAGAAGATCTGGGCTGGCCGGAGCCCTCGCCGCATCTTGCCGATTTCGACCGGTCGGAATCGAAGTCGCTGCTCTCCATCGAGCCGCCGGAACACACGCGGCTGAGGACGCTGGTCAACCGCGCTTTCGTCTCGCGCAATATCGAGCGCTTGCGGCCTGAGATCGCGGCCCTTTCCCACCAGCTGATCGACGGGTTCGAGAAGAATGGCGGCACGGAACTGCTCGCCTCGTTTGCCGAGATCATCCCCGTCACCGTCATCGCCAGCATGATCGGCGTGCCGCAAGACATGTGCCGGCAACTGCTCGATTGGAGCCACGACTATGTGCGCATGTATATGTTCGGCAAGACCGAGGAAGACGAATATCGTGCCAACAAGGCGGCAAAGGAATTCGCCGGCTATATCGTCGGGCTGGCCGCGGAGCGACGCGCCGACCCCAAAGACGACCTGCTGACTTTGATGTTGTCACCGGCCCGTGACGGACAATATCTGACCGAGGACGAACTGGTGTCCACGGCCATCGTCCTGCTGAATGCCGGCCATGAGGCCACGGTCCATCAGATCGGCAATGCGGTGAACGTTATCTTGAAATCGGGATGCGATCCACGAACGCTGTTTGCCGATGCCCGCGCGACGGAACTGACGGTCGAGGAGAGTTTTCGCATTTCCGCGCCGGTCCACATCTTCAAGCGCTGGGCGCTTGAAGATGTGGAATTCGAGAGTATCGAGCTGAAAAAGGGCGACGAGGTCGGGCTGATCCTCGCCGCAGCCAATCTCGACCCGAGGAAATTCAGCACCCCCCTCGCCTTTCGGCCGGACCGCGACGAGGGCACGAGCCTGTCCTTCGGCGCCGGCATCCATTTCTGTATCGGCGCACCATTGGCGCGACTCGAAATGCAGATCGCTCTGCCGATCCTGTTCGAACGGCTGCCACAGATGCGGCTTGCCGCCGAGCCCGCGGTCAAAGATGTCTATCATTTCCACGGGCTCGAACGGCTGGAACTCGCCTGGTAAGACTCAGGCCGCCTGTTTGCTGACGCCATAGCGGCTGGCGGGTTTGTTGCGCGAGCCCTGCAGGCCCAGCGCGCCGCGGGCAGTCTCGAAAGCCTGGTAGAGGCCGGCATCTTCAACGGACGGGATCGTGACAAGTTCGCCCTGGTCGAAGCCCGCGAGTGCTGCAGCGACGAGGTCCTCGACATCCATCACCATTTCGGGTGGCAGATTGTCGATCGAGCCGCCGACGCGATCAAAAATCTCGGTGCGCGTATAGCCGGGAAGTACCGCCTGAATGCGAACACCCTTGCCCTGCAATTCCGCGGCAAGCGACAGCGTCTGCGCCACACAAAGGATTTCGAGCCGCTATAAGTGCCGTTGAAACGTTCAGGCACGATGGCCACGGCCGATGCAATGTTGATGATGGCGCCCTTGCCGCGTTCGGCAAATGTTTGCGCCGCTGCCACCGCCAGCCGGTTGACGGCAGAGACATTGATGGCGATCATCCGGTCCAGATAGTCGATATCGTTGGAAAGGGCCGGCCCGTTGGGGCCGATGCCGGCATTGTTGACCAGCAGCGTGATCGATCGATCGGCGCGAAGCCTGGCTTCGACTTTCCTGACCTCGTCGCGATCGGAGAGATCGGCGGGCAAGGCCTCGGTCTTGATGCCGAACGCCTCTGCCAGGTCCGCGCCAAGCGCTTCCAGGCGCTTGACGTCGCGGGCGACGAGCAGAAGGTCGTAGCCGCGCTCCGCCAATTGCCTTGCATACGTCGCGCCGATGCCGGCCGAGGCGCCGGTCACGAGCGCCACACCCAAATTCGCTGTCCGTGCCATGATTTCTCTCCTTCTGGAATTTACTGGCATATGCCACTATATCGGAAGGGAAATTTTGAATGGCAAGGGCGCCAACGGAATTTTTGTTGTTTCCGATGCGCCGCCCAACCGGATAGGTAAAGCGTAAAGGAGTGCCCACCATGCCCGACGCCATCTGGATGCATTGCACGAACAGCGCGATCCGCCGCGCCGCGCGCCAACTCGGCCAGCTCTACGAGGGCGCCATGGGCGATACGGGCCTGAAAGGCACGCAGTTCAGCCTGTTGAGCCAGATCCGCTACGATGGCCAGCCGTCGATGAAGGCCTTGGCGGAGACGATGCGGATGGACCTTTCGGCGCTCGGCCATACGGTCAAGCCGCTGATCCGCGACGGGTTTGTCGAAATGATCGCCGATGCCGATGACCGGCGTGTCAAGCGCGTGCGACTGACGGCGTTCGGTGAAGCCAAGCAGGAAGAGCTGGTGGCAAAATGGCGGGTTGCCCAGAACCGTTTCGACAGGGTTTTCGGCGCCGAGAAATCAACCGAAATCCGGAACGTTCTGGCTTTCATCTCCTCGCCGGAATTTGCCGAGGCTTTCGAGAAGGATCAGGGGACTTGATGTCCGCTGTAACAGATTTGACAGCGGTCGTTACAAACATTTGATAATGCTACATCTTTAATATTCGTGCGCACATTGTATTGACACCATTGTGGCCTGCTTCTACATTGTGGGCAGGAGTTTGACCATGGCCCGCACCGGTACTTCCCGCAGTGACAACATCAATATTCGCGTTTCGCCCGACACGCTCGGACTGATCGATCGCGCGGCCTCGGTCGCGGGCAAGACCCGCACCGATTTCATCCTCGACACCGTGCGGAAGGCAGCCGAAGACACTGTTTATGATCAGCGGCTATTCATGCTGGATGCCGCACAATGGGAGGCGTTCACCACCGCGCTCGATGCGCCGCCGCGTCCCAATCCCGCGCTCGAGGCGCTTCTGGCGCGCAAGCCCGCCTGGGAAAAATGATATCCGCGCCAGTCCTTTTGACAGCCGACGTCGACGTTGCGCTCTTCTCAAGCGGCCACCTTGCGCTTGATGACTGGCTCTTGCGCCGGGCATTGGCCAATCAGGATACGGGGGCCAGCCGCACATATGTCATCGCCGAGGGTAAACGCGTCGTCGGCTACTATGCGCTCGCAACAGGCAATGTCGCGGCTTCAGAGGCACCTGGCAAGATTCGGCGCAACATGCCCGATCCAGTGCCGGTCATGATCCTGGGACGCCTGGCAATCGACGAGGCATTGCAGGGGCAAGGCCTTGGCTCCGATCTTCTCCGCGACGCCGTGCTTCGCACGCTGCAAGCAGCCGAGATCGCCGGCATCCGGGCGCTGCTCGTTCACGCGATCGATGAGAAGGCAGGTCGGCTTTACGAGCGGGCTGGCTTCATTTCGTCGCCAATCCGTTCGCTCACCTATTTTCTGCTGCTCCAAAGGTCCAGCACCCCGACGTAATTGCCTCTCGATGTCCGGCGCCCGGCACGCACTGCAACATGCGACCCGAAAGTGGCTCCGGTTTCAGATAACGACCTGCGCAAAAAACAAAAAAGATAAGCCCGCGATCAAAGCCTGATCACATATTCCTTCCGCGTCGTTTCAAGCACCTCCCATGTTCCCTTGAAGCCAGGGCGCAGGATGTGGCTGTCACCCGCCTTAAGGTGAATCGCCTCACCGCCATCCTCCGTGACGACGGAATGGCCTTGCAGGACATGGAAATATTCCCACTCGTCGTAGACGATCCGCCATTTGCCCGGCGTGGCCTGCCAGATGCCGGCATAGAGGCCGCCCTCGGCCTCTTCGATGTTCCAGGTCGTGAATACCGGATTGCCGGCGATCAACCGGTCTACGGCGGGGGCGCCGGTTTCCGGGCTGATGGCGGAAATATCAAAGGAGAGCGCTTTTTTCTTCATTGATCGTCCGTTGCATTACCTGCCTGTTACCGATGATGCGCAAGCTATCGCCCCAGATATGGTCTGCGCAAGAGTGCGGCTGGAGTGAGCCGCCATTTCATACCGGAGCGAGATGCTGGGACACTCATAGCTTGGCGCGCCGACATGCGTCATTTGCATAGGTGCATTGAAACTTACGCTTCTACTCCGGCAGCGGGCACTCCCCATATCAGTGTCATCAAGACGCCGGACCGGAAATGAGGTTGCCGACGTCACCAGAGCCCACGAAAGGGGATCATCATGAACGTCGCACGCAGCTTCAACAACTGGCTTTCCTATCGCCGCACCGTTGCCGAACTCGGCCGCCTGAATAGCCACGCCCTGCAGGATCTGGGCATCAGCCGGGACGAAATCCCGGCCCTGGTGCGGGCGAAAGCCGCCCGCTAACAGGTCAGGGCGCATCGATTGCGGAACCCCGCTCTCATGAATTGCCCCCGAACGTTGGATGTCAACTTCGGGGGTTTTTTGTATCCAATGCCGCGCAGGCCTTCGAGCATTGCGGTGGAGCCTTGTCAGAGGCGAGCGTCCAGGAATCCTGCTCAGGGGGCGCAAGAGATCGTGTCGTAGTCTCTTGAACGGCTTCACCGCGTCCCGCTTTATGCCGGAACCGGCCATCGCTGATGCCGCCGAGTGGCTGGGATCGCCGACTGTCGGATGATCAAGGCTCTCCTCGCGGGGATCGGGCGCCTCTTGCGTTTCCAAATTGTTAAGGCTTTGCCAAGCTTGGTCGATGGCAGATGCTTTGTACCCTTGCGTACCGTCAGTTCTTAACTCCAGATTCACGTAGTCAACGATAACTTACCCCACCAGCGCTTGACGGGCATGATGCCGACTGGTGCCCATGTGGTATAGGGCGACTACAATACTGGTGTACCTATGGCGTCGGTTTCCAAGACTAAGTTGAATTTTCGTCTCGCGGCGGTCCTGGCGACCTCGGCCGTGTTTCTCGCGACGCTGACCGTTCTCGGCTACATTGTCTCCGGAGCCTTCGGTTCCATGGCGTCGACAGCCGACGCCATCGACGACGCTCGCGCAGTGACCGCGGCAAAAGGCGCGTTGCGCGCATTGCAAAAACAGCTCGGGGCAACGGTACGCGACAATGCCTATTGGGACGACGCCTATCGGCAGATGAAGACTTCGGGTGCCGCGGACTGGGCGACCGAGAATTGGGGCTCGACCACCGCGGACTATCCGCTTTACGACACTGCGATGGTCATCGAGCCTGTCGGCAAGCCCCTGATCGCCTATCACAAGGGAGCGGTGCTCACAGATCCCGATGCTTATTATCTCGGAAAGCTTGATGAGCTTCTCGCAGCCGCCCGGCGACCGGACCCGAACCGCGACGGCCTTCCCGTGGCTTTCATTAGAACAGCGGATGGCGTGGCGATTATCGGCGCAGCCGCCATTCAACCGTCCGCCTACGATGTGAAGGTCGATCCAGCCAGTTTGAAGGTGCTGGTCTTCTCCAAACAGTTCACCGCGAAGGTCGTGACCGACGTCAGCCGGACCTTCACCATTGACGGGCTGACCCTTCAAAGCGCTGTCGACAAGGAGCGTGATCTCTATGCCGGCGTCGACGACATCAAGGGGCGCGAGATTGCATATTTCACCTGGCCCCATGTCGATCCAGGTACGGCAAGCTACCTCCGTGTCAGGCCGATCGTCATCGGCGCCAGCGTGGTTCTGATCCTGCTTTTGGCGGCGGTGGCGGTTGTCGGCTTCACGGCGTTCCGCGCGGTGAAGAGTGGAGAACGGGCATCGAACTACAAGGCAAAACATGACGCCCTGACCGGATTGTGGAACCGGGCGGGATGTCTCGAGCAGATCGAAACCGCTCTCGATTCAGAGCCACGCGCCATCGGCCTGCATATGCTTGATCTCGATGGTTTCAAGCCCGTCAACGATGCCTGGGGACACGCTGTCGGCGACGAACTGATCAAAGCAGTCGCCAATCGTCTGGTGGACCAATTGCCCGCGGGCTCAGCGATTGCCCGGCTTGGCGGAGACGAGTTCGCGGTGATCGCCAGAACCGAAGAGCAGAAGACAGGCTCCATCGCGATCGACATTCTGCGCTGCCTGTCGACACCGTTCGTCGTTGACGGGCGCACCATCGAGATCAGCGGCAGCGTTGGAACCGCCGAAACTTTGAACGCAGCCCTGGATGCGCCCGAGCTCTTGCGACGGGCGGACCTTGCGCTCTATCGGGCGAAGGACATGGGCCGCGGGACTGCCGTGAGCTACGACCCTTCCCTGGATGAGGATGCCGGAAAGAATGCCGAGCTGGAGCAGGAACTCCGGCAGGGATTGTCGCGAGGCCAGGTGCGCGCCGTCTTCCAACCGCTCATCGACGCCTCCACGCGGCAGGTGCGCGGCCTTGAAGCGCTTGCACGCTGGAAAAGCCCCACACGCGGCGACGTCTCGCCCGAAGTGTTCATCCGCGTTGCTGAAAAGGCCGGCTTGATCGACCAGCTCGGATTCGAAGTCCTCCGCACCACGGTCCGTGAAGCCTCGCGGTGGCCGGGTATCGGCGTGGCCGTGAACGTCTCGCCCTTGCAACTGCGGAATCCCTATTTCGCATCGCAGGTCGGGGATATCCTGGCCGAGGCGGCGTTCGATCCGGCAAGGCTGACGATCGAGGTGACCGAA
This sequence comes from Rhizobium sp. P2_G9, assembly GCF_056403475.1. Classification (NCBI taxonomy): domain Bacteria; kingdom Pseudomonadati; phylum Pseudomonadota; class Alphaproteobacteria; order Hyphomicrobiales; family Rhizobiaceae; genus Rhizobium; species Rhizobium sp. P2_G9. Next base: position 55,780 of record NZ_JBFUFK010000033.1, read on the forward strand.
GGTGTCCTCATCTCCAATCCGGATCAGGCCAAACGCGCCTTCGGCGCACTCCGCCAACTCGGCATCAAAATCGCGCTAGACGACTTCGGATCCGGTTTTGCCAGCATCGGCGCGCTGCGTGAATTCGGCTTCGATCGCATGAAGATCGATCGATCCCTGATCGTGGCGCTCGACCATGATGATCGCAACGGCGCGGTGCTGCATGCGACAATCGCGCTCGCGACCGCGCTGCGCCTTCCGGTGACGGCGGAAGGTATCGAAACCGAAGAACAGGCGGCGGTTGTGAGGCTGTCGGGGTGCGACGAATTGCAAGGATATCTCTTCGGCCGGCCTGCGAGTGCGGAGGAAATCACGTCGAGATATTTCGACACGCCCCGCGCCTTGCGCACAGGGTGACATTCCTGCCGCCGCTGCCGCCCGTGACAAGCGCCGAGGCTCTAAGCCTTGCCCAGATGCTTCGGCCAGAATTCCTGATGTATTTCGGCGGCTTCGTCTTCTAGGTTTGGGCCAACCACAGTGACAATACGCGCTCCGGTTTGCAACACCGCCCGGCTCGGCACGTTCAACCCGATTCCGGCGATCTCGCCAAGCCGTGCTTCGGAGCATGCAAACACCATACGCCCGATGCCAGACCAGTAAATCGCCCCGGAGCACATCGCGCACGGCTCCGTGCTGGTGTAAAGCGTGCAGTCAGCGAGAAAAGCGGTGTCGTAGTGCTGCGCCGCCAGTTTAACAAGGTTCATCTCGGCGTGGTTCGTCATATCGTGGCCGGTGAAGACGCTGTTTTCGGCGCGCAGGATTGCTTCGCCGTCCTTCACCAGCACCGAGCCAAACGGTTCGTCACCGCGTTGCATTGCGGATTTCGAGAGTGCAATCGCCTCGCGTAAAAATGGCTCGTGGTTTTCCATCAGAACCTTCCCAAAAGCTGGAGCGGGATCATTTTGTCTTGAATCGGATAGATTTCCAAGGGGCTGCAAGTCAGATTCAAGTCGGCGACCTGAATGGACGTCAAAGAAAGCGTCGCGGACGGTATCTCAGGCAAAACCCGCGATGACCGCCCGCATTCGTCTATTTCAGGCCGCAGAATCGACCTGCCAGTTCGAGGGTAGTTGGCGATGGTTCAGACATTCATGGAGAACCGCATCACGCCTGTTCCAGCGCCTGTTCCAGATCTGCGATGATGTCTGACACGTCCTCGATGCCGACGGAGAGGCGCACGACGTCCGGGCCTGCGCCGGCCGCCGCCTGCTGTTCCGGCGTCAATTGCCGATGCGTGGTCGAGGCTGGATGGATGACCAGGGAACGGGTGTCGCCGATATTGGCGAGATGCGAGAAGAGTTTCAGGCTCTCGACAAAGGTCTTTCCGGCTTCATAGCCGCCCTTGAGGCCGAAGGTGAACACCGCGCCAGCGCCCTTGGGCGAATATTGCTTCTGCAGCGCATGGTTCGGATCATCCGGCAGGCCGGAATAGTTGACCCAGGAGACCTTTGGGTGGGTCTTCAGCCATTTGGCCACTTCAAGCGTGTTCTCGCAGTGCCGCTGCATCCGGAGCGGCAGGGTCTCGATGCCGGTCAACAGCAGGAAAGCGTTGAGCGGCGCCAGCGACGGACCGAAATCGCGCAGGCCTAGCACGCGGGCGGCGATGGCAAAGGCAATATTGCCAAACGTCTGGTGCAGCATGACGCCGGCATATTCGGGCCTCGGCTCCGACAGCATCGGATATTTGCCGCTCTTGGACCAATCGAAGGTGCCGCCGTCAACCAGCACGCCGCCCATGGAATTGCCATGGCCGCCCATGAATTTGGTGAGCGAATGCACGATGATGTCGGCGCCGTGCTCCAGCGGCCGGATGAGATAGGGCGTCGCCATGGTGTTGTCGACGATCAGCGGCAAGCCATGCTTGTGGGCCAGTTCGGCGATCGCCGCGATATCAACGAACGTGCCGCCGGGATTGGCAAGGCTTTCGATGAACACCGCCTTGGTCTTGTCATCGACCAGGGCTTCGAGCGAGGCCGGATCGTCAGTGTCCATCCAGCGCACATGCCAGTCGAAGCTCCTGAAGGCATTGCCGAACTGGTTGATCGAGCCGCCATAGAGGCGCCGCGCGGCGATGAAATTGTCGCCCGGCCGCATGATCGTATGGAAAATCAAGAGCTGGGCACCGTGACCGGAGGCGACGGCCAGCGCCGCCGTGCCGCCTTCGAGCGCAGCGACCCGCTCCTCAAGCACCGCATTGGTCGGGTTCATGATGCGGGTGTAGATATTACCGAAGGCCTGAAGTCCGAACAGCGCCGCAGCATGATCGGCATTGTCGAAGACGAAACTGGTGGTCTGGTAGATCGGCGTGATCCGCGCCTTGGTGGTCGGATCGGGTTGGGCGCCGGCATGCACTGCAAGCGTCGAGAAACCCGGATTGTCCTTGCTCATGAAAACCTCCCGTTTGTGCGGGGGCGATCATAGCCATTCCATCTCGCCTGTTAAGTCTGCGCCACGATCAAACTTTTTCACGCAGGAAAAAATCTTCTCAAAATATCGTGTTTAGCGAAATAGTCGGAAATAATGAAGCTCGTAACTGGAGACAGCGAAAATACCCTGGAATCAAATTTCAGCGGGCGGGCAACAAGCGATCCGCAAACGAGAAAATTGACGATGAAAGGCGTTGCCAAGCAGTCCGACGAACGGCCGGCGCTCACTCGTCGCGATAGACCTTCTCGCGCCGCTCGTGGCGTTCCTGGGCCTCGATCGACAGGGTAGCGATCGGGCGGGCGTCAAGACGCTTCAGGCTGATCGGTTCGCCGGTTTCCTCGCAGTAGCCGTAAGTGCCGTCTTCGATGCGCTGCAGGGCGGCGTCGATCTTGGAGATCAGCTTGCGCTGGCGGTCACGGGCTCTGAGTTCGATCGCACGGTCTGTTTCGGAGGAGGCGCGGTCGGCGAGATCCGGGTGGTTGGCGCTTTCTTCAGCAAGGTGGTCGAGGGTTTCGCGCGCTTCTCGAAGGATATCGCTTTTCCAGGCAGTCAGTTTGGATCGGAAGTATGCACGCTGTCGGGAGTTCATGAACTCTTCGGTTTCCGAGGGAACATAGTTCGTAAGATCAATATTCTCACTCAACGCGATTCTCCTGAAGAACAACCCGCATAACGCGGCTCTATAGCTCCAGAGGTTAGGTGATTCAAGCTTAAAGAACATGTTTTGCGATTTTTAAATCTGACATGAATCCGTGCTAAGTGGCTATTTTTTTGTTAAATTTAGCATCTTGTCTCGCCGCTTTCCCAGGCGTGCCAGCTGCTGGCGAGAAGATCTCGAGATACGTGGCCGGCAGTACCATGACGACACAATTGGTCGTGAATGAAACACCCTGTCGCATCATTGACCAGCACGCAAGGGTGTGGATAAGTGGCGTTCATTGGCGAGAATCCGGTTCTGAAAGATGCGGGGGAGTTTTCGGAAATGGGGGACGTGTTCCGCCTCTATCTCGTGCGGCACGCGCATGCGGCCTGGGCCATGCCGGGCGGCAGTGACTTCGATCGCCCGCTCGACGCGGCCGGGCTCGCCGAAGCGCGTAGCGTGGCGCTACAGGCTTTCACCGCGGGCTTCGTGCCTGAACGCATCATCTCCTCGCCCGCCCGGCGCTGTGCCGAGACGACGGCGGCTTTCCTCGACGTGTTCGGCAGCCTATGGGCAGGCTACGATCGGAGCCTCTATTCCGAAGGCATGGAAGCCTATCTGGAAAAGATCCGCACCTTCATGGATGGCGAGAGGCTGATGATCGTCGGTCACAATCCGACGATCGAAACGCTTTCCCGGTCGCTGGCCGTGGAGAGCGAGATCGGCGTGGGATTGGCCTACGGCTTTCCGACCGCCGGCTTTTTCGCCCTTGATTTTCACCGCCCGGTGACCGCCGATCTGGCGATGCATAGCGGCGTGCCCGCAGCCCTGCTGATGCCGGCTTTGACCTGACACCATTCCTTCCTATATTGCCGGATATCACCAGAGCCGGGAAACATCTTGCCTCCTTCGCCGACCACGCTTACCGACGATGCGATCATCGCCTTCGAAAACCTGGCCGATCGGACAAGGGGTTTTCTCAACCCGTCGATCCGACTTGGCGTGACCGGCCTGTCGCGCGCCGGCAAGACCGTGTTCATCTCGGCATTGATCCATAATCTGTTGAATGGCGGGCGACTGCCGCTGTTGGAAGCCCAGCGTGCCGGCCGCATCAAGGCGGCGCAGCTCGAAGAGCAGCCGGACGATGCCGTGCCGCGCTTTCAATATGAGGATCATATCAAGGCGCTGGTGCAGAAGCGCCTCTGGCCGGATTCGACGCGAGCGATCTCGGAACTCAGACTGACGATCGAGTTCGAAAGCGCCAGCGCCTGGTCGCGGATGTTTTCGGCCGGCCGGCTGTCGATCGATATTGTCGACTATCCCGGCGAATGGCTGATGGACCTGCCGCTGCTCGAACAGGATTTTCGCACATTTTCCGAACAGGCGGCGGCAAAGGCAGGCACGGGCGCCCGCAAGCCGCTGGCGAAAGCCTGGCTGGCGCGCGCCAAGGCAATCACACCGGACCTGCCGGCCGATGAAGAGCTGGCGCGCGATCTCGCCGCCGATTTCACCACCTATCTCCGGGCTTGCAAGGCCGACGAGCATTCCTTCTCGGCGCTGGCCCCAGGCCGCTTCCTGATGCCCGGCGATCTCGATGGGTCGCCGGCGCTGACCTTCGCACCGCTTGTCAATTTCGGCGACGACCGGCCCGCCAAGGGCACGTTCGTAGCCATGATGGAGCGCCGCTTCGAAGCTTATAAGAAACATGTGGTGAAACCCTTCTTCCGTGAGCATTTTGCCCGGCTCGACAGGCAGATCGTGCTGGTCGACACGCTGCAGGCGATCAATCGCGGTCCTGAGGCGATCGCCGACCTCGAAGGCGCGCTGGGCGACGTGCTGACCTCGTTTCGGCCCGGCACCAATTCCTTCCTGTCTTCTTTCTTCACCCGCCGCATCGACCGCGTGCTGGTGGCCGCCACCAAGGCCGATCATCTGCATCATGAAAGCCATGATCGGCTGGAAGCGATCACCCGGCGGATCGTCGATCGCGCCGTCACCCGGATCGGCCGTTCCGGCGCCGGCATCGAGGTCATCGCCCTTGCCTCCGTCCGCGCCACGCGCGAGGCGAGCGTCACCCGCGACGGCGAAATGCTGCCCGTGATCGTCGGCACGCCAATCGAGGGGGAACGGATCGGCGCTGAAACGTTTGACGGCGGACGCAAGACCGCGATCTTCCCCGGCGACCTTCCGGAAAACCCCGACATCTATTTCTCGGATGCGCCAGGTGACGGGCCGCATATCAATGTCGTGCGCTTCCGGCCGCCGGAACTGGAAGATACCGGCGGCGGCATCAAACTGTCGCTGCCGCAGATTCGCCTCGACCGGGCGCTGCAATTCCTGATCGGAGACCGGCTGGCATGAGCGAGGACAACGGCAAGACGCCGCGGCGGCCGCAGGCGTTCAGTTTCGACGAACCCAATCCATCCGCGCCGAAAACGATCCGGGTGCCGGGCGCCTTCGACACCGATATCGTACTGACGCCGGACAAGCATGACCCATTCTTCGGCGAGCCGGAGCCGGAAGACGCTGTCGCCCTGCCCCGCCGGCGGCGGCTGCCGCTGATGTCGATCTTCGTCTCGGCGATCGGCGTGCTTATCTCGGCGGCGCTGGCGATCTGGATCGATGCGCTGATCCGCGATCTCTTCGGCCGTGCCGACTGGCTGGGCTATACGGCAGTCGGCGTGACGGCGCTGGCGGTGCTGGCGCTGCTCGGCATGGTCGGGCGGGAATTGATCGGGCTGAGGCGCCTTGCCTCGGTGCAAGCGCTGAAACAGGAAGCTGAGCTTGCCGGGCACGACCGGAAGCCGGCGCATGCGCGGGCCGTCGTCGCCAAGCTCGTAAAGCTCGCCTCGTCGATGGCGGAGACGGCCAAAGGACGCGCCGCGCTCGACGCCACTGCCGGCGATGTCATCGATTCCGATGGCCTGCTGCGCCTTGCCGAGCTCGAATTACTGCAGCCCGCCGACCGGCAGGCGCGCGCGCAGATCCTGGCGGCWGCCAAGCGGGTGTCGATCGTCACCGCCGTGAGCCCGCGGGCGCTGGTGGATCTCGGCTATGTGATCTACGAAGCGGCGCGGCTGATCCGCGCCATTGCCGAGACTTATGGAACACGGCCTGGCCGGATCGGCATGATCCGTCTGTTCGGCGATGTCATTGCGCATCTGGCGGTGACCGGTTCCATTGCCGTAGGTGATGGAATTGTGCAGCAGCTGCTCGGCCACGGCATCGCATCGAAAATCTCTGCCCGCTTCGGTGAAGGTGTCATCAACGGCCTGATGACGGCGCGAATCGGCATCGCGGCGATGGATCTTCTGCGTCCCCTGCCCTTCAAGGCCGTCAGACGACCAGGCGTGGGTGATTTTCTTGCGGACCTGACGGCGGGCCAAAGTACAAAGCCGCCAGCCTGAACGGCACAATCTGCACAAGAACTTGCGCATCGATTAAAGTTTTCATAATCCGTGACAGCAACTGCTAACATTCCTTTACGGCAGGGCATTGCCCGGCGCAGCCATTTATGTTTTACAGGAAACACTCCATTAACCATTATCGGCCAAGACTGCCCCCTGTGCTGAGTTCGCAGCTGAGTTGAAAGGAAGCTCCATGTTTGCCCGTGTGACATCGTTTGCCGTTGGCTTGGCGACCGTCGCCATGGTGACATTTGGCGCCCTTCCAGCCCACGCAGCCAGCCGCGACAAGGCTTTCTTCGAAAATGTCTCCGGCCAATGGAGCGGCCCGGGCGAGATCGTCGCCGGCAAGTACAAGGGCACGAAGTTCAACTGCTCTCTGTCAGGCACGACCGAGGAAAAGGCCACGGGCATCACGCTCGATGGCTATTGCCGCGTCGGCGTGTTCAAGCAGCCGATGAAGGCAGTCATCCACGCCGCTGGCCACACTTACCGCGGCCAGTTCCTGGATGGTGCCGCCGGCACCGGCCTCGACATCATCTCAGGCAATGTCACCGGCCAGAAAATGGTTGTGGCGCTCACGCGCGCCAAGCTGAACGGCGCCATGATCGCCCGCCTGCAGGGCAAGAACACGATGACGGTGACGATTTCCGTCAAGGTCGAAGACCAGATGATTCCGGTGATCGGCATGTCGCTCAACCGTGACTCGGAAGAACTTGCCGTCGGTTCGATAAAGTAATCGACGGCGCCGCCGCATTGGCATCAGTTCGTCGGGCGATACCTATTTTCACCGAGGAATAACCGCAGACACGGCGAGAGCTCGCTGACGGAATGTTTGTTGCGTTTTTTACTTCAACGCCAGTACAAAGGGATTGAGGGATGGGCTTCAGCCCGGCCCTGGAACAACGGATGACTGCGCGCGTTCAGATCAGCGACCGACAAGCAGTATCGCAGGAGGCAACGGACGGATATTGCAAGATGTCTTGTTCATCTGGATCATCGTGGCGATGATCCTGTTCGCACTGGCGGTGACGGCCACACCGCCGGACAACATGGACAATGTCGACGTCTTCTGGCTGGCTATCCTTGCCATTACCTGGCCGCTGATCCTGCTCCTTTCCGCCGTCGGTATCATCATGACCCTTTTGGCGGAATTGATGAAATCCAAGTAATTTCTCCCCTGCCAACCACCCTGCAGGTGTTGCGACGCTACCCACGCCACCAGTCGCGACCCTCGCCGACGATTTCGATGCCCGTCTGATCGACGCCGGCAAGCCACGCCGCCACGTGCGCTCCGCCAACCGCCAATTCGGGCGCCACATCGACGAGCGGCATCAGCACGAAGGCACGTTCGATCATCCTTGGATGCGGCAGTTCCAGCCGCGGCCCTGACATTTCCACGGCGTCATAGGCGAGGATATCGATGTCGAGCGTTCTCGGCCCCCAACGCTCGCTGCGAACGCGCTTCATGGCGCGCTCGATGTCCAGGCAGAGATCGAGCAGCGCCTCCGGCGACAAAGCGGTGCGGATTGCGGCGGCGGCGTTGACGAACCAGTCCTGGTCGGTCTTACCCCAGGGCGGCGTGCGGTAGAGGCGCGAAACGGCCGCCACCATGCAATGCGGATCCGCATCGATCCGGCGCAAGGCCTCCGCCATGGACGCGACGGGATCGCCGACATTGCCGCCCAACCCGAGATAGGCCTCCACATGCGCGTCAGTCGGCGGCATAGTGTTCGACACTGACCTGGACGTAGTCGAGCACGCCGGCGACCGGCGCATTCGGCTTCCTGAGCGTGATCTTGGCGCGGCGGATCTGCGGGAACTGGCTTTCCAGCGAGCGGGCAATATCCATCGCCAGCGCCTCGATGAGGAAATAGCGGCGGCCGGTGACGATCTTTTCGATCACCTTGAAGGCGACGCCATAGTCGACGGTCGAGTCGAGCGCGTCCTCCTCCAGCGGGCCATGCGGCCTCACTTCGAGCTCGGCGTCGACGAAGAAGCGCTGTCCCAGCACTTCCTCCTCGTCCATCACCCCGTGTCGGGCGAAAAAAGCGCAATTGGCAAGAGTTATCGTATAGGTCTCACGCATTTCTGCCCTCCTTGCCGGTGCTTGCTGCATTCAGCATAGCATCGGCTACCTTTAGCGCATCGACATTGAAAGCGACATCGTGGACCCGAAAAATCGCCGCCCCTGCGACACGCAGCAGCGCCGTGGTCGCTGCCGTCGCCACGCCGCGGTCGGCGGGATCGCGACCGGTGACGTTGCCGAGGAAGCGTTTTCGCGAAGTACCGGCGACGATCGGGTAGCCGAGCACATGCAGTTCTGAAAACCGCGCCATGATGTCAAGATTGTCTTTCACCGTCTCTTTGTTGAAACCGAAGCCGGGATCGAGCACGATCTGCTGCCTTGAAACGCCGGCCTCGGCGGCGATCTTCAGCGAGTCCTCGAAGAAGGCGAACTGGTCTTCGATCGGATCGGCCTTCTTATCGCGACCGCGACCCGTATGCATGATGACGAGGCCGGCACCGGTCTCGGCTGCCACGCGGGCGATTTCGGGTTCGCGTTGCAGGCCATGCACATCGTTGATGATGTGGGCTCCGGCGGCGATGGCCTTGCGTGCCGTCTCGGCGCGATAGGTATCGATCGAAATCACGCCCTCGACACAATTGGCGGCAAGCACTTCGATGACAGGCAGGACGCGAGCCTGTTCCTCCGCGGCGCTGACCTCGGCTGCGTTCGGGCGCGTCGACTCGCCGCCGATATCGATGATAACGGCACCGGCCTTGGCAGCGCGGATCGCGTTGCTGATCGCAATATCCGGCTTCAGGTTCAAGCCGCCGTCGGAGAACGAATCCGGGGTGACGTTGATGATCGCCATGATCACGCCTTCCGGACCGAGGCCAAGAGAGCGCCCATGTGCCAGCGTCCAATCTCTCGGTTCGAAGGGTGACGGCATGGCGGAACTCCGGAAAGCGGCTTTGCGTTTGTGCTGATTGCATATTGCGAAGCGGCAGACAATGTCCCATGGATGGGTCGTGTCGCGTTTCGCGGAGGATGTCATGAGCCGGTTCGGCACCCAAATCGGATTGCTGTGGACGGCTTTGGCTTGCTTGGCGCCGCTGTCGGCGGCAAAAGCAGACACGATCATCCACAAGGAAATCAGCTATTTCAGCATCGGCGGCACCACGGCAGCTGATCTCGATCGCGAAATGCGGCAGCACGGTCCCGTTTCAAACGTCACTGGCCATCGTCATCCCGGCATCACGCGAATCAAGTTTTCGGGAACCGCGACCTTTGTCGCCAAGGGCGGGCGTTGCAATATCGGCGGCGCCAAGGTGACGCTGACCACCAAGATCCTCCTGCCGCGCTGGTCGAACCGCCGCAAGGCAGGCCCGGCAATGGCGCTGATCTGGGATACGCTTTCGGCTGACATAAGACGGCATGAGGAGCGACATGCTGAAATCGCCCGCTATCATGCCCACGACCTTGAAAAGCAGATCCTGGCACTGCCCTCCACATCCGACTGCGCCAGTCTGAAAGCCAAGGTCGCGAAGGTCTCCGCGCAGGCGCTGGAAGAGCACGACAAGGATCAGAAGCGCTTCGACCGGATCGAGGCGGCCAATTTCGAAAGCCGGATGATTCGGCTGCTCAAGTACCGGATGGCAGCGAAGAAGCCGTAATCTGGCCGCCCCAAAACGTTTCCGGCAGCATTTTCGGCGGGGGGTTGGACGATAGCATCGCTGCTTGCGCGAAGCTTACGCGAATCCTGTTAATTAACCCGCTATATCTACGAATTGCACTTGCAGCTTTTCTAAACTAGGTTCTGATTATCACTTGTGGATGAATCTTCTGACGGCCTTACGGTTTATCCCCAAGCGTAGTCGTGTGGTTTCCCTAGGCGCATTCGAGTGGCTGCAGGTGTCTCCTCCCTCGCCTGTTGACGGTGCGTCTCTCTCGCCTCGCTATCCTAACCAGAGAGCGAGGCACTTTTTTGGGGCGCGCCTTCCGTTACGTCACTCCCGCCTTACAGAACTGACGCCAGGTCAGCCCTGACGCTCCGGCACGTGAACCACCAGGCCATCCAGCGCGTCGGTGATGCGGATCTGACAGGAAAGCCGCGAGGTCGGACGGAGATCGTAAGCGAAATCCAGCATATCCTCCTCCATCGGGTCGGGTTTGCCGACCTTCTCGGCATAGGCTTCGTCGACATAGACATGACAGGTCGCACAGGCACAGGCGCCGCCGCATTCGGCAACGATGCCGGGGACGGAGTTACGGATGGCGTTTTCCATGACGGTGGAGCCGCTGGCGACATCAAGATCGTGGCGCGCGCCGTCATGAGCAATGATGGTGAGTTTGGGCATGGAATTCCTGATGATGTTGGAAAGGGCCGGCGGACGCCCCTCATATGGCGCCTTTTCCAACAAAATCCAGATTGCGTCAACAGCAACTGCCGACGCCTTTGCGCCTCAGCGCGACAGCTTGAGAATGAAATTCTCGGCTTCGAGGACAGCTTGGCCAAGCTTGGCGATGCTGCTTGCTTCATCGGTCTGGTTTTCAACACGCTCGGCCGCTTCCGACACCGTGAAGGCGCCGACGGCGAGTGCCGCACCCTTGAGCTTGTGGGCGGTCTGACGGATCAAATCCCGTTCGCCAGCAGCCATTTCGGTCATGCAGGCGCGCGCCTGCTTGGCGAACATGTGCAAGACTTCGAGTTCGAGATCCTTGCTGCCGGATGTCTGCCGGGCGAGATGAACGAGATCGATCGGACGGTTTTTCGACGGAACGAAGCCTCGATAATTGTCGGGGGCTTCGAAAGCGATACTCACGGCTGCCATTGGTATTTCCCTGTTATTGTCTGATAGTGAGACAGGCCTTTTTGGCTCTAGGCCCTATCTTCACATCGAGGCACGCATGAAAGCTTAATTACGGCAATTTCGCGTTTGGGAAACTGCAACTATGGTTAACAACGGATAAACACCGCGATTCATTCGCTTTTCTGCACAGGTGCTCTGAGAATCCCGTTAATAAACAGTTAACGATTTTCGCTTTGCCGGCCCAACTCATTGTGTCAAAACGGCTTCTGTGCCACTACGTTACGTGGAAAATTGCGGCTCCTTTTACCAAAAGGCCACGAAATCCGGGCGACTGGACGCCTCACGGTCGATCGCGACATCGTGATATGCGACTATGAGCCGGCAAATGCAGAGCCATGATGGCTGGACTCGATAATGGTCGACTTCCGCCCCAGGGTGTGTGAAATACGAGGCGAAACGGAATGACGATCAAGAAGGAAAAAGACGAGGTCGAGGAAAGCGCATACAAAGCGCTTGAAGACGCCCTCGAATTCAATTTCCATGAGAAGCGCCCCCAGGGCAATCTTGATCCTCGGGAGGGCAATGTGTCTGATGTAGCCAACCAGTCCGCCAAGAATGCCGGCAAATCTGAAGAGATCGCCCGCGCCCTTGCCCCGGAACCCGGCCCGAAATCGCCGTCGCACAAGCCTGCCAACGATCAGAGACCGGCAGCCAACGCCAATGTCGGACGCAGCCTCGAGTCGCATCGTTCCTCATCGGCGCTGCGTATTGCTGCGGTCGTTTCAGTTGTWTGGGTTGCAGCCTGCGCCGGGCTTGCGCATCTGATGTTCGCACCGCAGATCTGGGAAATCCGGTCGCTACACGACCTTGAAACCGTCCCGGGCGCGCTCGCCATTCTCGTCGCCGCCATCTTCCCGATCTTCGTATTCTTCGCCTTCGCCACCATGATCGCCCGTGCGCAGGAATTGCGCCACGCCGCCCGGTCGATGGCAGAGGTCGCCCTGCGCCTGGCGGAACCGGAAAATGCCGCCGCCGAACGCATCATGTCGGTCGGCCAGGCCGTGCGGCGCGAAGTCACCGCGATGAACGAAGGCATCGAGCGGACGATTGCGCGCGCCTCAGAGCTCGAAACGCTCGTTCATTCGGAAGTCAACGCGCTGGAGCGCAGCTATACCGACAACGAGATGCGCGTCCGAAGCCTGGTGCAGGAACTCGGCTCAGAGCGCGAAGCGATCGTCAGCCATGCCGAGCGCGTCCGCTCGTCGATTTCGAGCGCGCATGAGCAGTTGCGCGAGGAACTGACTGCGGCAAGCTCCAGCATCGCCAAGAACATCGCAACGTCAGGCGAAGCCGTTGCACAGATGATCGACACCCAGGCGGCGATCATCATGCAGCGGACCGGCAATGCCGCCAATTCGATCGGCAACGTACTGTCGACCAAGACGGAAGACTTCGTCACTGCGCTGCAAAGCTCCGGCCTGTCGCTGGTCAACGAGTTCGACACCCGCATCGATACGCTCGGCGTGGCGCTGAGCGAACGGGGCAAATCGCTGCTCGCCGAGTTCGAAACCCGCGCCTCGGTGCTGGACGCCAATACAGAGAAGCTCAATGCCGCGCTACAGGAGCGCACACGGCAGCTCAACGAGACCCTGATCGCCCGCACGCGCCAGATCAACGAGGCGCTAACCACCGGCGGTGACACCATCACGTCGAGCCTCGACAATGTGCTGACGTCGCTGAATTCCAGCCTCGACGAAAAGAGCACCACCTTCCGCCAGTCGCTGAAGACCACCGCCGATGAGGCAATCATGGATCTCGACCTGAGGTCCGGCTTCTTCGACGAGAAGCTGCGCTCGACGGTTGATATCGTGTCCTCGGCTTTCGATGGCCGGATCACCGAATTTGCCGATGCCTTCGACAAGCGCTCCGGCTCGCTCGACGCAAAGCTGTCCGATAGCCTGGCGCGCATCAATGCCTCGCTCAATGGCGGCCACGAAACCATATCCGGCCTGCTCGACCGCTCGCTCGAGCGGATGGATTCGTCGTTCACCGGCCAGGCGCTGGCGATCGAAACGGCGCTCGGCACCGGCCAGGAAGTCATCGAGATGGCGCTCGACAGCAAGGTCGGCGAAATCACCCAGGTGATCGGCCGCGCCAACGAGGAGCTGAATTCAGGCTTTGCCGCCAAGGCCGACGCGCTGACCGCGACGATTTCCAACCGCACCGAAGCCATCAATACCGGCATCGACCGGATGGCGGCGCTCATGGACAATAACTCCGCCGGCATCGCCGCCGCCTTCGAGGAGACGCATCGCAAACTCGACGATACAATTACGGCCGGCCACGAGCATATTGCATCGCTGCTCAGCGACCGCGCCAATGCCTTCGACAGCTCGTTCACTGAAAACCGCACGCGCCTCGAAAGAAGCGTCGGCGACGGGCATGAGAAAATGGCAACACTGCTCGGGGCGCACTCCGAAACCATCGAGACCATGTTCGCCAACAACCATCAGCGGCTCGAAACTGCCGTTTCCGGCGGCCATGAGCGGATGTCGGCCCTTCTCGATGAGCGCTCCGCAGCCATCGAGGCGTCGTTTGCCGGCAATCACGATCGGCTGCAGAGCGCCATTGCTGCCGGCACGGAACTGATTACCGGCAATGTCGAGGATGCACGCTCGCGGCTGGCGAAAACGCTCGGCGACGGCGCCATCGCCATCGCCACGACCTTTGGCGAGAACCATATGCGGGTCGACCAGGCCATGGCGAGCCGCACCGCGGCGATCGCAGGCGCACTCGACGAGCGTAGCGCAGCACTTGCATCGACTCTCAACGACGGCGCTTCGCGTGTCTCGACGATCCTTACCGACGGCACGACGGAGTTCTCCGACATCGTCTTCAACGGCAGCACGGGTCTGACGCTGGCGATCGAGCAGCATAGCGCCGCACTTTCCACGACGCTCTCTGAGAACACGGCCAACCTGTCCGGTATTCTTGCGCACGGCACGAGGGGCTTTTCAGACACCGTCCGCGACAATACCGCCGCGCTTTCGCAGACCATGCAACAGCGCCACTCGGAACTTTCGCACACGCTGCAGCAGAACACGACGACGCTTTCCGGCATTCTGACGGATGGCACCGCCGGTTTCTCCGACATCGTCCGCGACAGCACGGCCGGACTTTCGCAGGTCATGCAGCAGCGCCACTCGGAACTCTCGCACACGCTGCAGCAGAACACGACGACGCTTTCCGGCATTCTGACCGATGGCACCGCCGGCTTCTCCGACATGGTGCGCGATAGCACCATCGGACTGTCGCATACGATGCAGGAGCGCCACGCGGAGCTGTCGCAGACGATCGAGCAGCATAGCAGCCACCTCGACCAGACCCTGCAGCAGAACGTCACAAACCTGTCCGGGATTCTCTCCGACGGTTCGGCAGGCATCACCGACATTCTGCAACAGCGTAGCGCCACGCTTGCCGGCACATTGCAGGAGAGTGCCTCGAACCTGTCGACGATCGTTGGTGACGGCACCAAGGGCATTTCGGGCATCCTGGCCGAGCGCAGCGCCAGCCTGGCCGGAAACCTGGAGCGCGGCACGACAGGGCTCGCCAGCATTCTCGAACAGCGCAGCACCGAGATGTCCGATATCGTCGAGCGCGGCGCGAGCCGCATCGAACAGTCGGCCAGCACGGCGAGCCGCGAGATCCAGACGACGCTCACCACATCGGTCAAGGACATTTCCGACGCGCTCGACAATGGTAGCGCCGATCTCTCCATCCAGCT
This sequence comes from Rhizobium sp. P2_G9, assembly GCF_056403475.1. Taxonomy (NCBI): domain Bacteria; kingdom Pseudomonadati; phylum Pseudomonadota; class Alphaproteobacteria; order Hyphomicrobiales; family Rhizobiaceae; genus Rhizobium; species Rhizobium sp. P2_G9. Next base: position 70,892 of record NZ_JBFUFK010000033.1, read on the forward strand.
CGCCTCGACGCATGAGCTCATTCGCGCCACGCTCGAGGACCGCACCAACGCCATCACTGTCGCGCTCGATCAAGGCCGCAAACAAATCGATGAGACCTTGCAGGATCAGGCGACGGCCATCGGCACCAGCATCGCCATGGGCGCCAGCATGCTCGAAATGTCCTTCGAAGACGGCGAGGGCCGGCTTCGCGATACGATCGAGAAGAGCACCAAGGCGATCACCGACACCGTCGACACCGCCTCGGCCGGCCTGACCAACTCGATCTCCGGCCAGACCTCGACGCTCAGCGATGCCATGGCGCGCAGCGCCACCGAGCTCGACGCCAGCGCCAGCCGCTTTGCCGAGCGGATCGAAAGCCGCGAAAAGAACCTGCGTCAGGTGCTTGATGCCACCGCGGATTCGCTCGACGGCCGCATGCAGGCGAGCGCGCTTGCTTTCTCCAACGGCTCCAAGAAGATCGAAGAGACGCTTGCCGAACGCGAGGCAAGCCTTGTCAACGCCATAACCGCCGCGGCAGAAGCGTTGGACGAGCGGCTGATCGGCACCGCCGCCGCCATCGGCGCCGGCATGGAGGGCAATTACGAAGGCCTGCATCGGTCGCTTACCGACAATACCCAGTCTCTCAACGAGATGGCCGAAAAGCTGATTGCCCAGATCGGCGCGCATCGCGACGCTTTGCGCGAGACGATCGAGGCAAGCAGCGCCTCGCTCGACGAGCGGATCGAAAGCGGCGCCGCCAACATGCTGTCCAACATCATGATGCTGGACATGAAGCTCGAAGAGCGCGAGGCGGCACTCAAGGCTGCGGTGGGCGCCAGTGCCTCGGAACTCGACAAGGTCATCGCGACGAGCGCGAGCGTGTTGGCCGAGCGTTTCGGCGACAAGGCCGGCGAGATCGTGCGCGCCGCCGACACGTTCTCCGGACGCATCGAGGCGACGCTCACCGACGTCACCCAGCGCTTCGATGAAACCGGCGGCAGGATCATTTCCGGCTTCGACAAGCTGGAAACCGGCATCCACACCGATGCCGGCCGTTTCGCCGAAACCATCGAACAGGCCGGCAGCAGGCTGAGGGACCTGGTCGAAACCCAGATCCAGAATTTTGGCAATGTCACCGAAAGCGGCTCGACACGGATCGCGCAGACCTTTGACGCCAATACCGGCCGCATCGCCGAAACCTTCGACAGCAATGCGGCGCGTCTCTCCGAGACGCTCGATGCCAGCGTGAACCGGGTCGCTTCGACCATCGGCTCCAACACGACACGGCTCGAGGAAACCCTGGGCTCCGGCTCCGAACGGCTGACTGCAGCTCTCGGCGCGGGCACCACGCGGGTCGAAGGCGCACTGGATGCCGGCGCCAACCAGGTAGCCGACATGCTCGGCACCGGCGCCGACCAGCTCACCGGGACGTTCGAGACCAATGTCAACCGGTTGACCGAAACGCTCGGCTCGAACGCCAACCGGCTGGAAACAGCGCTTGGCTCGAATGCGAGCCGTCTGGAGGCCGCGCTCGGTTCGAATACCGGCAGGATGACCGAAGCGCTCGACACGCATGCGGCGCAGATCGCCGAGAMCTTCGACACGCGCACCGCCAAGGTCGACGAGCGCCTCTCGACCATGGACCGTGCACTTGGCATCGGCCTCGACAATGTTTCCAAGATGATCGACGGGAAGGCCGCCGGTCTTGCCAACACGCTTCGTGGCGCTGTTATGGAAGCATCGCAGTCCATGGACGCCGATGCACAGCGTGCACTCGAATCGATCGCCTCCAAGGGCCTCGAATATGCCGATGAGATGGCCGCCCGCAGCGCCGGCTTCTCGAGCCGTCTTGCCGGCGAGGCGGATGCGTTCAGCAATCGGCTCTCCGGCGACGCTGATGCCTTCGCTGACCGGCTGTCGTCCAGCGCCAGCACCCTCAATAGTCAGATGTCCTCGACCGCGGACACCTTCAGCGGTCAGATGTCCTCGACTGCCGATGCGTTCAACAATCAGATGTCGTCCACTGCCGATACCTTCAGCAGCCGGGTCGGTGGCGATGCGGAGACCTTCCATAGCCGCGTCACCGCCGATGCCGACACCTATGCCGCCCGCATGGCGCGCGAGACCGAGGCGCTCAGCGGCAAGCTCACCGGCGATGCGGATGCGTTCACCATGCGCATGGCCAGCGAGGCGGATGGTTTCGCGACGCGGCTTGAGAGCCGCGCCAGCGACTATTCCGGCCGGCTGTCCTCGGAAGCCCAGGCCTATTCCGGCAGCCTTGCCGAGCAGACCGAACGGCTGACGCAGGCGCTGGCCCGCAATGCCGGCGATTTTGCCACCCGTGTCGGCACTGCGAGCGCCAAGGCGGCCGAAGACGGTGCGAACATCCAGGCGAGCCTCGACGCCGCCGAGAAGGCATTGCTCGCCCGCGGCGACGCGATCCGTACGACGCTCGACGACCGCACCCGAGAGCTCAACTCGATGCTGGCGTCGCGCTCCGCCGAACTCGCCCGCATCATCGACGAGAAGGCGCGGCCGGCCGTCGACAATCTCTCCGGCCTCGGCCGGGAGGCCGTCGACCGCTTCGGCCAGGCTGTGCAGGACGGCGTCAACACGCTGCGCAGCGAGAATTCGACATTGCTCAATGCGATCGCCTCACGCACGGAGGAAAGCGCCCGCGCTGTCGCAAGCGCCGAGCAGACGCTCAAGACGACGGTGCTGGATCTCGTCCAGGCACTCGACCAGAGCAGTTCCAGCATCCGCCAGCTGGTGTCCGATACAGGCACCAATCTCGGCGCCATCGACGACGCACTCACGGCCAGCGCCGACCGCTTCGCCGAGACGGCGACCCGCGCTTCCGACTCGTTCGGCGCTTCCACGCGCCTGCTGGACGGCACGGCTGACCGGCTGAGCAGCGTGTCGAGCGAGACGCTGTCGCAGATCGGCAATATCGTCGGACGGTTCGATGACCACTCCAAGGTGCTCGGCCAGGCCTCCAACCTGCTCTCGGCGGCGCAGTCCAATCTCGTTTCGACGCTCGAAGAACGCGAGGAGGCATTACAGACGCTCGCCGTCAACCTGCTGCGCAAGTCCGAGGAGATCGAGAATACCATGCGCTCGCTCGCCGGACTGGTCGAAGCCGCCTTCGACCGCGCCGAAAACCGCTCGGGCCAGATGTCCAACAACCTGCGCAACGGCGTGCAGAGCTCGTTTGCTGAGATCGGCCGTATCCTCGGAGATACCGAAAAACGCGCCAATGACATGGCGGATGCAATGCGCCAATCAATCTCGGCAGCGGCCAGCGACGCTTCCGCCGCCGTCGAAATCACGCTCTCCAAGGCCAATGAGAATGCCGAGGATGTTGCGGCGCGGCTGCGCACCAGCGTGACGACCTCGCTCGGCGATGTCGACCGGCTGCTCGGCGAGACTGGCAAGCGCTCGTCGGCCACGGCCGTGCAACTGCGCGACACGCTCAAGGAAGCGATCGACGAAGCGGTTGGCCGCTTCTCCGGCGCCACAGACGAAATCCGCCGCACTGCCGGCGAGATCCGCAAGGAACTCACCGACACCCGTGCCGAACTCAAGCGTGGCGCCTTCGACCTGCCGGAAGAAGCCAAGGAAAATGCCGCCCAGATGCGCCGCGCCGTGGCGGAACAGGTCCGCGCGCTGCAGGAACTGACCGGCATTATCGGCGTCTCCGCCTCGCATCTCGAAGCGCCGCGGGTGCGGCAGGAAAATGCCGTTCGGCCGGAGGCAGTGCGCACCGAAATTATGCGCTCTGAGCCGGTCCGGTCCGAACCTGTGCGCTCCGAACCAGTCCGCCAGGAGCCGGTCCAGCAGCAGCCCACCCGCCAGGAGCCAGTGCAGCCGCGCCGCGAGCCGGAAGTTGCGGTCCGCCAGCCGGAACAGCGGCCGGCCGTCCGGGAGGAAAACCTGCCCACCGCTTCGGCCGTGACGGCCGATCGTCCCCGCGTGACCGGGCAAATCCTGCCTCAGCCGCGGGCCGACGAAACGCGCCGGACGGATGAGACCCGCCGAGTGGAAGAGGCTCGCAAGACGGAAGAAAAGCCGCGGCAGGAACCGCTTGGTCTGCGTGGCTCGCTCGGCATCGAGCGCGGCCAAGCGCCGGCGCGCGAAATCGCTCGCCCCGCGGCCACCGAGCCGGCCGCACGCCGCCAGGAACCTGCCCGCGAGGATGATATTCCGGCACCGCAGGGACAGGGCTGGATCAGCGATCTGCTGCGCAGTGCCTCGCGCGATGAGGAGGTCCCTGCACGTCCGGTAGCGCCGACCCAGCAGCAGGCAACCCGCCCAGACAACCGCAATCCGCGGCATGTGGTCGAGTCGCTCAACTCGCTGTCGGTCGATATCGCCCGGGCGATCGACCATGACGCCTCGGTCGAGCTTTGGCGCCGCTACCAGCGCGGCGAGCGCGACGTCTTCACCCGCCGCCTCTACACGCTCAAGGGCCAGCAGACCTTCGACGACATCAAGCGAAAATACGAGCGCGAGCCGGAATTTCGCTCCGCTGTCGACCGCTACATCACGGACTTCGAAAAGCTTCTGGCCGACGTTGCCCGCAACGACCGCGACAAGGCGCTGACCCAGAGCTATCTGACATCGGACACCGGCAAGGTCTACACGATGCTGGCGCATGCGGCGGGGCGGTTCTCGTAACGGAACGAGTAGGTTTTCAAAGTTTCAGGCCTCTCGCGCCTTATCTCGCGGGAGGCTCGAAGCAAACACCTTCGCTGAATCCCACTGGACTGGTCACCTCCAGCTTTCTTATTCAGCAGCCGGTCGGATTGAGAAGCCAGCAGGCGTTATCTCACTTGCTTTCCTGACCGCCCCAGCAGCTATCCAAACAGGTTGACCCACACATTCAATCATCCCTCGCGTGACGACGATGCCGTCCCCGTCCCGGCAAGCAACGATCGGTCTTGGCGTGTTTCTGCTGTAGCGCAGGAGATCGAGGAGATAGCTGGGCTTGCCACCCAAATGAGGGAAAAATTCAAAGGGGACAAGATTGAGTGCAGCGCCATCCTCTGTTTCCTCCGGCTGTCGATCCGAGAACAATGCGTCCGTTGCGATCGTCGGCGTCGTGAGGATAGCGCCGGCGCTTGCTCCGACGAGGATTCCTCCTGACAGCGCCCAGTCACGCAAGAGGCCCAACATCCTGCTGCGCCTCAGCCGATTCAGAAAGGGGCCGGTCTGGCCACCGGCAAGATGAATGGCGTCGCATGCCAAAAGCTTCTCGATTTCTTGATCGCTATGGCTCGCATCAAGATCATGGAACTGTGCGAGGTGAAGGCCGGATTGCGCGTAATAGATTTTCCGCCCGTTGAAAAACCGGCGATCCGGCTCCGGCCCGGAAGCAATATATCCGATGCGCCTTCCGGAACCCCTCGCCTCCATCATCATCAAAAGCTGCGTATCAATCGCGGCATTCTCAGGAATGATTTGGTCGCTGTAGAGCACCAGATTGATCAAAGCTTCGCTCCCATTTGGCTACCGTACCCCTAACGATGCACTGGAGCCGCAACCCGTCCAATATCGCCAGYGAAAACCGAGCAAACTTCCTGTATTTTTACAAAACTTCTTTGATGGACTTGGTTTACAAAATATCTTATTAAGAACTGCTAAAATTTGCTTGGGAGGGCAAAGGACCAGATGGCATTTCCATCTATGCGAAGCCTGGTGGCTTCTTGATCGAACACTGCCGTGAGGACGGTGTAGATCGTTCGCCATTTGAGCTGAAGAGACACAGCGCGGTCTGACCTCGCCTGTCCTTCCATCCGAAACAAACGGCTAGTGTTACCACAACGCTCGGGCTCATCCAAATGAGCAAGGGCGATTAATCGGGCTTTGCCTGCACATGACGCGTGAATGCTGAACGAATGACCTCCGACGAGATGAACCGGAGCAGACACCATGGTGACCACAACGCAAGCAGCGGCGATCATCTCCCGGGGCAATGATCCCCAGGGTGAGGGATTTGGCATTCCGGCGGTCGCAAGCTACAGCTTTTTCGGCGGGACCGGCGCGTTCACGCCGGCTGAACAGGCCGCGGTCAAGGATGCCATGCGGATGTGGAGCGACGTCGCCCATATCAGCTTCTTCGTCGACAACGACGACCCGGAAATCGGCTTCAAGAATTATAGAAAAAACGACAACAGCACCGGCGGCACGACCGGTCCGTACGAGAGCAGAAATGGTGAACATTTTCTGGCCCTCAATCCCGACACGACGGTGCGAGTGGGGCTCAACCTGGTCAACACGCCCGGGACAGCGCTCAGCCAGGGCGGAGCTGACCGGCAGACCCTGATTCACGAAGTGGGACATGCGATCGGGCTGTCGCATCCCGGCAAATACAATGCCGGAAGCAATGTTCCCATCGTTGCGGCCTATCCTGAAGATTCACTGCAGTACACGCAGATGAGCTACCTGTCGGAGACATCGACAGGGGCCAATTTCAAGGGCAGCTTCAGCCGTACGCCGTCTCTCGACGACATTGCCGCCGCACAGCGGCTCTATGGTGCCAACATGGCGACGCGCACCGACGATACCACCTATGGATTTAACTCGAATGCCGGCGCCGCCTTTCTCATCAGCAGTGCCAACGAGAAGGCCGTTTTCACCGTTTGGGATGCGAAGGGAAACGACACGCTCGATTTCTCGGGCTACGCGAACAAACAGCTGATCAATCTGGATCTGGAAAGCTTTTCCGATGTCGGCGGGCTGAAGAAGAACATCGCCATCGCCGCAGCCGTCGACACCGCCGGCCTCAATTCCTGGGAAGCGAATTTCGACCCCAATTCGATCGCCAATTATGTCGAAAACGCCATTGGCGGAAGTGGCACGGATACGATCAACGGCAATCTCATCGCCAACCGGCTCGAAGGCAGAAATGGCGACGATTTCCTCAATGGCTTTGCCGGCAAGGACAGTTTGTACGGTGGCGATGACAAGGATGAGCTGAATGGCGGCGCCGACAGCGACGCGCTGCGCGGCGAGCGCGGCGATGACTATCTCATCGGCGGCGCGGGAATAGACGATCTCTATGGCGGTGACGGTCGCGACACGCTGGATGGCGGTTTCAACGGCAAGTCCGACGGTGTCCGGGACGTCATGCAGGGAGGTGCCGGCAACGACAAATACCTGGTGACGGATACGACCGACATGGTGCTCGAAAATGTCGGCGGCGTGGACCTGGGCGACAAGGTGTTTACCTCGCTCAGGACCTATTCGCTGCAGCAGTCGAACTATCTGCAGGGCGAGGTGGAAAACCTGGCCTTTACCGGGACCGGCAATTTCACCGCAACCGGAAACGCGCTTGCCAATACGATCAGCGGCGGCGACGGAAACGACAAGATTTCAGGCCTCGAAGGAGACGACGTTCTCAACGGCGCCGGCGGCAAGGACCAGTTTGACGGCGGAAGCGGCACCGACACGCTGAACGGCGGATCCGGAAACGATGTCTACTTCCTGTTCGATGTCAAAAACGGTCATTACGACAGGGTCGTCGAGGCGGCCGGCGGCGGGGTGGACCAGATCCAGGTCAGGGACGTAGACGGCTCGGTTCGCTCCTACACCCTTGCCGACAATGTGGAAATCGGCGCGATCGTCGGCGCGGAAGCCGACCAGTTCACGCTCATCGGCAATAAATCGGACAATCACCTTTTCGACGACGTCGGCGACAATATCCTGATCGGCGGCGGAGGCGATGACACCCTCAACGGCGGCGGGTTCTATGGCGGCGACGTGCTGATGGGTGGCGTGGGCAATGATGTCTACGAACTCGATTATCGACGCGGCAATTACGACTATGTCGACGAGGCCGCCAACGAGGGGCGGGACACGGTCCTGGTCACAGCCTTCCACGAGGAGGACGAGCACTATACAGACACCTATACGCTGACCGACAATGTCGAGAACGGCGAGATCAGAGGCGCGATCGACTTTGGTCTCTACGGCAACGAGCTGGACAATCGGCTTTTCGGCAACGACGCCGCCAATATGCTCAGCGGCCTCGACGGCAATGACACGCTCACCGGCGGGCTGGGTGACGATCAACTGATCGGCGGCAGCGGCAATGACAAATATTTCCTCTACGACCTGATCGGCGGCAGCACTCCAGAGGAGCTCAATCATTACGACGCTGTCGTGGAAGAGGCGGACGGCGGCATCGACACGGTCGTCGTCATCGCCATCGACGACCCCCAGTCGTTTGCCGATGGCTACGCGCTCACCGAGTATGTCGAGAACGGCACGATCGGAGGATCACTGTCCTTCTATCTGCAGGGCAACGACTTCGACAATGTCTTGAGGGGCAACGACGCGGAGAACACGCTCTACGGCTATGAGGGCAATGATACCCTGATCGGCGGCGGCGGGGCTGATGTGCTGGACGGCGGGACAGGCGAAAACACCGCAAGCTATGCATTCGCTACGGCAGGTCTGTTCGCCGGGCTGGAGGATGCGAACGCCAATTCAGGCGAAGCCCTGGGCGACAGTTACATCAATATTCAGAACCTGATCGGCTCGAACTACGACGACATCCTCTACGGCACGGATGGCGTCAACAAGTTCAGCGGCGGCGACGGCAAGGACCTGATGATCGGCAAGGGCAGCGGCGATATCCTGGATGGGGGCAACGGTTCCGACACGGTCGGCTACGATGCGGATTACACCGGGGTGACGGCCGACCTGATGGATTCATCTAAAAATACCGGCACCGGCGCCGGCGACATCTATATATCGATCGAAAACCTCGACGGAAGCACGTTCAACGACCTGCTCTACGGTGACAACAACGACAATATCATCGAGGGCAATGTCTACCATTTTGGGGAAAGCGGCAGCGACCGGATATGGGGTCGGGGCGGCGATGACACGTTGAAGGGCCATGACAATGCCGACACCCTGATCGGCGGGGTCGGCAACGACCTGCTCTATGGAGGAACGGGCGCCGACCATTTCGTCTTCGACGCGACGCTGACGCCGGGCAATGCCGACACAATCAAGGATTTCGAGGCAGGCGACAGGCTCGACCTCGACAGCAGCGTATTTGCCGGATTGAGCGTGGGCGCGCTCGCCAGCGCCGCATTCAAACTGATCGCCAGCGGCTCCTCGACGACTGGCGTCGACAATTCCGATCGCATTCTCTACGACAAGGCCGACGGCGACATTTATTTCGATCGCGACGGATCGGGCGACACATATGACCGCGTGCTGTTTGCCTCGATCACAAACGGGACGTCTCTCGATCAATTGGATTTTGAGATCGTGTAGCGCTGGTCAAACCCATGGTGCAACAAGACGAGAAGTCTCTCCTGCTGAACCGGGCTTGCGCCTGTCGCCGATCAATCGGGATCGAGACCTCGTATCAAATCGACTTCAGCGTCCAGGCGACCATATCCGAGATCACCTTACTGAAGGCGATGTCCAGCGCCTTGACGTAGGCCGGGTTGCCGGAGCCAGTCAAAGGAGCCGTGGCGGAGAAGACCTGCTGTGCCTTGACCGCGCCGTTGCGATCGTTGAGGATCTTTGCCGAAATCTCGATATGGGCGCGGTTGCCGCCGGCCGTCTCGATCTGGAAGGCGCGGATGTCGGTGACGACCTGGAAGTCGATCGCCAGCCCTTGCCCCGGCACGCCGACGCCGCCGAGCTTGCCGGAATTCTCGTAAGCCTCGACCAGCTTGGCCTGCACCATTTTCGGCAGCGTGTCACTCCAGCGGGCGCCGGCGAGATACTGGATCTCCGATGGCGTCACATAGATCACCACCTGCTCGGAATCGAGCGCCTTGAGCGCACTCGGCTCCGGGATCAAGATTTGCTTCTTGCTAGCCTTCGGGCCGGAAATTTCGGGCATGGCGGAGAGCGCGAAAGTGTCATTCTTCGCCTGGCTCGCGCCGCAACCCGACAATCCAATAAGGAGCAGGACCGGCAAACATGCACGGGCAATGCTCAGAAGACGTCCTGCTGTCATTCCTTCCCCACACACAACAGTTCAATGCCTCGTGCGGCCGTTATATTCCTTGACTTCCTGACCACCGAACAACAGCCGTTGCGGGTTGTTGTCAAGCCGGCTGATGGCCTGATTGAGCGTTTGTACAGCCCGGCGTGCATCCTCGACCAGCGCATTGACATTCTGCAGGCCGGAGCCCGAGAAACGGGCGATATTTTCGGCGATCGGTCCGATGCGGCCATTAATATTGTCGGCCAGATCCTTGTAGGATTTGAGCGTCGCCCGTGCGTCGGCGAACAGCGACTTGGAATCACCTGATCCGAGGAAGCTGTCGACCTTGGCCAGCACGCCGTCGACACGGGTCGAAGCCTTGTTGAGATTGGCCGACATCTCGGAAATATTGGTGATCGTCTTGTCGATATCGGCGCGGTGCTTGTCGACGTCCTGCGAAATGCCCTTGAAATTGCCGATCGCTGCGCGCGCGTCGGAAACGGCGGCACTGATCTCGTTCGGATTGATCGCGGCGATCACGCTGCTGGCCTTGTCGATGACACCATCCACCTTGCCGGAGGATTTGTTGAGATTGGCCATCAACTGGGTGACATCGGTGATCGTTTTGTCGATATCGACGCGCCGCTTGCCGATGTCGTCCGAGAGCCCCTTGATATTGGCGATGGTCGTGCGCGCATCGGCGATCGCGGCGTGGATGTCGCTCACCGAGCCCTTGACCTTGTCGGGATCGATCGCTGCAATCAGCTTGTCGACCTTGTCCAGCGACACATTGGCCTTTTCGCCGAAGGTCTTGTAGGTGGCGATCGCCTCATCCAGGTCCTTGACCGTCTTGCCTGCATTGGCCACGGCGGCGTGAACATCATCGACAGTCGCCTGAATCTTCTGCGGATCGATGGCAGCGACCAGCTTGTCGACCTTGTCGAGCGACGCCGTCGCCCGGTCGCCGAAGGTCTTGTAGGTGTCGACCGCGTCATTGACCTTCTTGATCGTCGTCTTGGCGTCGGCCACGACGCCATGGACTTCATCGACCACGCCGCCAACCTTGCCGGAGGCATCCGCGAGATCGGCGCTGACCTTGCGGGCGTTGACCAGGATGTCGTCGATCTTCTTCGGATCGACCGCCTGGATGAGCTTTTCGGCAGCGGCAAGCGTCGTATCCAACCGACCGGACACGTTCTTGATCGTGCCGGAAAGCTCGGTCACGCTTTGCAGGAATTTGTCGATCCCCGGCGCGTTGTCCTTCAATGCCTTGGTGAAGGTATCGACATTGCCCACCGTATCGGTCAATGGCTGGCGATTGTCGTTGACGAAGCTCTGCAACGTGACGAGCAGCTGATCGGTCTTGTCGGCGATCTTGCTGGCGGTGGCGACGATATTGGTGACGCCGGATTGCATGGCGTCGATGGTGGCGATCTTGCCTTCCTTCTGAGCGGTGACGAGAATCGGCTCCTGCTTGGGGTCACCGCCGGAGAATTCGAGATAGGCGGCACCGGTAAAACCCTGGATTTCCAGCACCGCCCGCGTCCCCGGGAAAACCGGGGCGTCGGTGCGGATTTCCGTGACGGCAAGCGAATAGGCGGGGGCCTTGCGATCGAAGTCGAGCGCCCGGATCGTACCGATCGGGATACCGTTGAAACGCACCGGCGAGCCGACGCTCAAGCCGTTGGCGGAACCGGGAATGCGTACGATCAGTCGCTCCATCTTGCCTTCGCGGCCATAGACGGACATCCAGTAGACGAAGCCAAAAGCCATCAGCACGACGACGATGGTGAAGAAGCCGACAATCGCGTAGTTTGCCCTTGTTTCCATCAATGGCCCGTATTGGTTGCTGTCGTGGATGCCGTATGCACCGCCCGCCCGGCACCGTCGACGACGCCAGGGATGGAACGCGCGCGCTTGCCCCGAAAGTAGGACTGTACCCATTCATCAGGACAATCAAGCATATCCTGGACTGTCCCTTGAACGAGCACACGCTTTTTTCCAAGCACTGCAATTCGGTCACACACCGAAAACAGGCTGTCGAGATCGTGGGTGACCATGTAGACAGTAAGCCCCAGCGTATCGCGAAGCTTGGTGATCAACTCATCGAATTCGGCCGCTCCGATCGGGTCGAGACCCGATGTCGGCTCGTCGAGGAAAACCAGCGCCGGGTCGAGCGCCAGAGCGCGTGCCAGTGCCGCGCGCTTGATCATGCCGCCCGAAAGTTCGGAGGGATATTTGTCGGCCGCCTCCGGCGCCAGCCCGACCAGTTCGATCTTCAGCAATGCCAGTTCGTCCATCAGCGATTTCGGCAGGTCGAGATATTCGCGCATCGGAAACTGGATGTTTTCCTTGACGGTCAGTGCTGAAAACAATGCGCCGTGCTGGAAGAGCACGCCGAGCTTCATGTCGAGGTTGAAGCGTTCATCTTCGTTCACCCGGCCATAATCCTGCCCAAGGATCTGGATTTCACCAGCCTGTTTAGGGACGAGGCGCAGGATGGTGCGCATCAGCACCGATTTGCCAGCACCGGATGCACCGACGAAGCCGAGGATCTCGCCCTTGAAAATGTCGAGGTCGAGCTTGTCGAGCACGACATGGCTGCCGAAGGCGACGGTAATGCCGCGCGCCGAAAGGATCACTTCGCGTCCGTTTTTCTGTCCCTGCCCGTTGGTTTCCGCCATGCGCGCCTCAGAAATCGATCGCGGCGTAGAACATGGCGAACAGCCCATCCACCATGATGACGACGAAGATCGCCTTGACCACCGCGGCGGTCACATGCCGGCCGAGCGACTCGGCCGAGCCTTCGACCTGCAGGCCTTCCACCGAAGCTACCACGCCGATGATGACAGCCATGAACGGGGCTTTCAGCATGCCGGAGATCACCGTCGAAATATCGACTGCCTGTTGCAGGCGCGACAGGAAGACTTGATAGGTGATGCCGGAATAGATGTTGGCGACGACCGCCGCACCGGCAAGCGCTGCGAAATTGGCAATCACGGTGAGCAGCGGCAGCGCGATCATCAACGCCAGCAGCCGCGGGAAGATCAGAACGCCGACCGGATTGAGGCCCATGACCTGCAGCGCGTCGATCTCCTCGCGCATCTTCATCGAGCCGATCTCTGCGGTGATGGCCGAGCCGGAGCGGCCGGCGATCATGATTGCGGTGAGCAGCACCCCGATCTCGCGCAGTTGCAGGATGCCGACCAGGTCGACGACGAAAACTTCGGCGCCGAAATAGCGCAGCTGGAAGGCACCCTGCTGGGCGATGATCGCGCCGATCAGGAAGGACATGAGCGCAATGATCGGCGTCGCGTTGACGCCCATCTGCTCGAGTTGGGTGAAGACCGAAGCGGGCGACAGCCCGCTACTGCGGCCGAGCTTGAGCTGGGCGCCGCGCACTGCCGAACCGATGATGCCCATCGACGCGATCGTGTCCGTATAGAGGTTCACGATCGATTCGCCGATAGGCGCCAGAAAGCGCACATACCAGCGATCCTGCCGGCTGTCGTCGCCGGGTTGCTTCAGCTCCTCCGGCAGGGCGGTAATCAATTCGTTGAAGCCGGCGCGCGCATCGCTGAGATCGACTTTGCCGGAATTCCTCTCAAGCGCCGTCATGAACCGACGGATCACCCAAGCGCCACCGGTATCGAGATTGGTAATGCCACTGAGGTCGAGGCGCACGGTGCCGGAAACGCTGTTGCGGCTGGCTTCCCTGAGCGCCCGATCGACCTGCGCGATCGTGCTGTTGAGCCAAGCGCCGGTCAGGCGGACGAGAAGTCCGCCATCCGGATGGTCAATCGTCACACCGGCTTGTTCGGCCGTATCCGCCATCTGGCAGTCCTCACTGGCGCCTTGCACAGAGACCCGGTCATCGGGTCTTTTGTGGTAAAACAAAACGAGTCGACGCGCGAAATGCCGTTTGACAATAGATTAACGGCGCATTCAAGCCATATCGGCAGGCGATTGGAAAACAAAAGGAATTGCACGTGACGCGTCACCTTGAAACCACAATCGCCAAGTTTCCGATCGCGGGCGAATTCCGGATTTCACGCGGCGCCAAGACCACCGCCGAAGTGATCGTCTGTACGATCCGCGAGGCTGATTTCGCAGGCCGCGGTGAATGCGTGCCCTACAAGCGCTACGGCGAGACGCTCGACAGCGTCGAGGCGCAGATCCGCTCACTCGCCGGCGATATCGCGGCCGGCCTGGGCCGCGCCGAGCTCAAGCACCGGCTCGATGCGGGTGCAGCACGCAATGCCATAGACTGCGCGCTGTGGGACCTGGAGGCGAAAATGAGCGGCGTGCCGGTGTCCGGGCGCCTCGATCTTTCGCCTGAGCCGCTCACCACAGCCTATACAATCTCACTCGACGAACCGGAAAAGATGGGCGCGCAGGCAGCAAAATGGGCGCACCGGGCGCTGCTCAAGGTCAAGGTGGGCACGACTGATGACGAAAGCCGCATCCGCGCTATCCGCGCCGGCGCGCCGCAATCGGTGCTGATCCTCGACGCCAACGAGGGCTGGACCAAAGACAACCTCGCACACCATCTCGCCGTGTCCGCAGAATGTGGCGTGGCGCTCATCGAGCAGCCCCTGCCCGCCGGGCATGACGATCTGCTCGCCGATATCGACCGTCCACTGGTGATCTGTGCCGACGAGAGCGCCCATGTAACGGCTGATCTCGCTTCGCTTGTCGGCAAATACGACGCCATCAACATCAAGCTCGACAAAGCCGGCGGGCTGACGGAGGGGCTGGAGATGAAGGCCGAGGCCGAGCGGCTGGGGTTTCAGATCATGGCCGGCTGCATGGTCGGCTCGTCGCTTGCCATGGCGCCGGCGGTGCTGCTGGCACAGGGCGTGGCCTTCGTCGATCTCGACGGGCCATTGCTGCTCGCCGAAGATTGCAAACCGTCGCTGCGCTACGAGGCGTCGCTCGTCTATCCGCCCGAGCGGGCGCTCTGGGGCTGAAACAGCATGGCGGCAAACAGGATGGCGAGGCCGATGACGACCAGAATGCTCATCGAATAGAAGCCGTTGACGCCGAACGCCTCATAGATATAGCCGGACGCCCAGCCGGAAATCACCGCGAAGATCGATGTCGCCGCCTGATAGAAGCCTTGGGCATAGGCACCCTGCCGGTCACCGACCCGGGTGATCATAAAGCGCTGTACGCCGAGATGCATCATCGCATAAGTGAAGGCATGGGTGCATTGAAGCAGGAAGAACGGCCAGAAGCCGCTCGCCAGCGGAAACAATGTCCAGCGTATGAAGGTGAACACCGATCCCAGGATGAAGAGGTGCCAAACGCTGGAACGCCGCAGCCAGCGGCCGGAGACGAAGAACAGGCAGATTTCGGCGAGCACGCCGGCAAGCCAGAGAAAACTGATTCCGACACCGGAAATGCCCTGTGCCTTCCAGTAATTGGTCGCAAAGGCATAAAGCATGGACTGGCTGCTCATCACGACGGATGCGCCAATGATGACGAGCAGGAAATCGGGCGACCAGAACCGCGCCTTGACGATCGCGACAGCCGGATCGCTCGGCGCCGACGGCAGGTCACGACCAAGCCGCGGCGCAGTCAGCGCCATGATGATGGTCAGCGAAAAGAACAGGGTGAGGCCGGGCAGCACCATGGCGCCGCCGAAACGGTCGAGCCCGAAGCCGATGAAGGTGGTGAGCGCGAAGGCGACCGAGCCCCAGAGCCTCAGTGACCCATAATCGAAGCCCCAGCGCCGCACGCCGGTCACCAGCACCGCGTCGGCAATCGGCACATAGGGTGCATAAAACAGGCTCTGGACTGCATAGATCAGCAGGATCGGCCAAAACGTGACGGTGTGGAACATCACCAGCGTTGTCGCCAACGAGACGATGCCGGACCACATGAGCACGGTCGTGCGGTCCTTGGCGCGGTCGGCGGCCATCGCGCCGACCGGCATGCCGAGAATGCGCATCAGCGCGGGGATGGAGGTGATGATACCGATCTCTGCCGGCGTCATCCTCAGGTCCTGCAGGAGGACCGGAAAATAGAGCACCGCAATGCCGTTGACCATCATAGGGGCACAGAACAGCAGAACGGCGCGCAGGGCGAAGAAGCGCGGCGCGTCGTCACGATGGATGGAGGATGGAGGAGCGAGCATGAGATATTCCAGAATCGCACGCCATGACGTTTCCGGAATCATCCGGCGCACAACGATTTTTCGGCATGGTGAACCGTTAGCACTGGCGTTCGTGCGCACCAATGTGGTTTCGCACAACTGCCGAAATAATTCGGCAGGATGACAATCCGGCAACAATGCTAAATTGCCGAGGTTTGCCGCGCACTGGAAGCCTGTTAACGTCGGGTCATGACGATACCTTACCCGGTCTTCCGCCTCTCTGCCGCCATCGTGATCGGCCTCTATCTCGCCGCCTGTCTCATCCTTTATTTCAGCCAGGATCGCTTTCTGTTTCCCGGCGCATTCATCCCGCTTCCAGTCGAGTTGAAGGGCGCTGCCGCACGCTTCGGGCTGGAGGACGTCATGATTCCGACGGTCGACGGCACCAGGCTGTTTGCACTTCAAGGCCAGCCTGCCGATGGCAAGCCGATCATCATCGTCTTTCACGGCAATGCCAGCTATCCCGAGTCCTACCGCTTTCTCTATGCCGGCTGGATTGCCGCAGGCTATGGCATAGTGGCCCCGGCATTGCGTGGCTATCCGCGATCAGAGGGAACGACGAACGGCGAGAAGATGCTGGCCGACGCGCTCGAAATCTACGACTGGACGGCAAAGGCCTTCCCCAACCATCCGATCTATGTTTTCGGTCAATCGCTCGGCACGGCTCCGGCCCTCCACCTTGCTGCACATCGCCAGGTTGCTGGTGTCGTCCTGGTGTCGCCATTCAAATCGATGCTGTCGCTCGCCTGGAGCAAATTCCCTTACCTTCCCGTTCCATTGCTGCTCCGGTCGCCTTTCAGAAGCGATCTCGATATCGTCGACGTCACGGCGCCGATACTGGTGCTGCATGGCGACCGGGATGAACTCGTGCCGATTGCGTCCGGTCGCGAATTGGCAGCGCTTGCCAAACATGACTTGCAATTCGAGGTCATCCACGGCGCCGGTCATGCACAGGGACTTTTTGAGGTCGATATGATCGACAAGATCGATGCTTTTTTCGGCATAGACACGCATTAATTGAAAAAAATAAGAACATCCGGAAATCGGGATTATATCGATTTAATCACGTTTTTGCTGAAAATGGTCCGATTTCCGCAGAAATTTGAACAGAAATCACCTCTATTTTTCGATTTTCTCATTGAAAATTACCAAAATCTGCCGTTTCTATGCGCATCGTCGACGCAACGAAATCCCACCGAAAACCATCTCACCCAATCACCATACAACCGTGGGATTGCCGCCTCCCCGGTCGCGTCGAAATCACCAAGCGGCATAAGGAAACGGAATGTCCAGCATCTATACGGGTCCAGTCTTCGAAATGGCCCGCAAGCAATTCCAGCACGTCGCCGACTATCTTGAAATCGAGGATGGCAAGCGCGATCGGCTGCTTTATCCGAAGCGCGCCATCGCCATTTCCTGCCCGATCAATCTCGACAACGGCGAGACCGCCGTGTTCCAAGGCTACCGGGTGCAGCATCACCTGACGCTTGGGCCGACCAAGGGCGGCACGCGGTTTGCGCCCAGCGTCGATATCGGCGAGGTGTCGGCGCTGGCAATCTGGATGAGCTGGAAATGCGCGCTCGCCGGCCTGCCCTATGGCGGCGCCAAGGGCGGCATCACGGTCGATACGTATTCACTGTCAAAGCGCGAGCTCGAAAGCCTGTCGCGCCGCTATATGCAAGAAATGATCCCCTTCGTCGGCCCCTATGTCGACGTCATGGCGCCGGACATGGGTACGAACGAACAGGTGATGGCCTGGTTCATGGACACCTATTCCATGTATCAAGGACGCACGGTCAACGAAATCGTCACCGGCAAGCCGGTCTCCTCCGGCGGCACCGAGGGCCGGCGCGAAGCAACGGGTCTGGGCGTCGCGCATCTCATCCAGCGCGTCATGGAGCGGCTGCAACTGAGCCCGCGCAACGCCACGGCGATCATCCAGGGCTTCGGCAATGTCGGCTCCTACGCCGCGCTGGAGCTCGCCCAGCAAGGCGTGAAGATCATCGGCGTCTCGGATCACACGGCCTGCTATCTCAATCCCAGAGGTTTCGATGTCGACGCCCTGCTTCGCTATGCCGGCGAGCATGGATCACTGAAGGGTTTTTCGACCGAACTCGCCTTCGACCCCAACCAGTTGCTCGTTCAGCCCTGTGACATCCTCGTGCCTGCGGCGATCGAGCGGGTGATCGACGCCGATGTCGCGGCCAAGCTCCAGTGCCGCATCCTCGCCGAAGCCGCCAACGGCCCGACCACGCCCGAAGCCGACCTGGTGCTCGACCAGCGGCGCAACGAGATCTTCGTCATTCCCGACATCCTCTGCAATTCCGGCGGCGTGAYCGTCAGCTATTTCGAATGGGTGCAGGACCTGCAGCAATTGTTCTGGCGACGGGCGGAGGTGATCGGCCGGCTCAAGGATCTGCTGGACAACGCCTTCGGCCGGGTCATGGAGCGGGTGGAAAAGGATGCGATCTCGCATCGCGTCGCCGCCATGGCGATCGGCGTCGACAAGGTGGCGCAGGCCAAGGCGACGCGTGGGTTGTTCCCGTGAGATGAGCTCGCCGGACGGCGAACAGCGAATATGACGTGGCGGGAATTGCCTCGCCGCGTCCATTGCTTGGCGAGCGGACACGCCATCGCGCATCCCCTCAGGCCATTCCCATCGATGGCGCGGCGAAGGCTTGGCCGTGTAGCCTTGATCGCTTATTTAGCTTAGAGCCCGATTTAAAAGTAGTTGAGCGATAACAGCAGGTTGTGATTCCCTTTTGGTGCTAAATCAAAATGGGGTTTCCGATGACCTGGACTGTTATCGCTCGGCGTGAGCATAACCGAGACGCGCTTCGTTTTCCAAG
>NZ_JBFUFK010000034.1:0-127145 GCF_056403475.1 Rhizobium sp. P2_G9
AAATAGCATCACCCACGACAGTGTCGATCGATCCCGTATTGGTGATCAGGCAATCTCCGCTGCCGAGATAATTTATGCCAGCACCGCCGGTACCGGCCTGCCCGGAAAGGCTGCCATGGTTGGTGATGTCTGCGTCACCTTCGAGGTAAACAGCCGCCTCTCCCCGCACGACGGCGGAAGCATTGATCGTGATCGTCGCGTGGTTCGTGCTGCCCTGGAGATAGATGCCCGAACAAATATCGGTTGGTTTGCCCTCGATCAGGCCATCGACTGTCAGATCATAGGTCTGGCTTGTGCCGCCCAGAACCAATGAATCACTGTCCGTGCTGATCAGGTAGGCGTCGAAAGCCAGCGTCAGCGTATCGCCGGTGGAATAGCTGGCGGCGTTGCCGCTGGTGACGAAATTGCTTGCAATCGCAGTCATATCGGTCCCCCCAAGGCCCAAATGATCCGGCTCGACCGCTTCCGGCGATTGGCGAGGAGAGAGCCAGATGCCTCACGCCATCCTCATGCCTGCTCCCGAGAAAATTGCTCAGCCCGCCGTTCTATTAACCAACAGCAAGGCACCGAAAATAGCAATCGGCCACGCCGCGGTTTGGCTTAAGAATTCCGAATTGACGTCATTTTGACCGCATGAGGACCAGTGTGGCGGATCGAAAGCCCGCGGCGGCGTTGTGCCCCAACCGAGGCTGGCATTCGGGGCACCCTGCCTCCGCCTTGTGGGGGAGATGGCCGGCAGGCCAGAGAGGGTCTTCGCGCCATATGCGATTGCCTGCTATCGATCGAGCGGCAATCGAGACCTATTGGCGCGATGCCAAGACACGTCGTCGACCCTGGGGGCAGGTTCACGTCGTCCGCCTGCAATCGTCTTGCCGTCCTCTTCGCGCTGATCTCCACCAAACCCGCTCAGCGCGCCAGCGCATCCTTTGGAAATCCCCTTGCCAGGCTGTCAATGAAGCAGCGCACGGCCGGCGGCAGGCCGCGGCGGGTGGTGAAGACCAGATGCACCACGCCCAGCATGCCGCGCCATGCCGGCAGCACGCGGACCAGCCTGCCCTCGTCCAGGGCCTGCCGGCAGCTGTGATCCGGCAGCAGCGCAATGCCCAGCCCCGCCACCGCGGCGGCGCGCACGGCGGTGAAATCCGCACAGGCCATCCGCGGGACATGGCTGAGCACATGCCTTTCGCCGCCCTCGCTTTCCAGATGCCACTCGGCGTCGCCGGGTTCGTCGCTGCTCGACAAGGTCGGATGGTTCGCAAGATCGCCGATATCGGCGATCCGGCCGGCGGTCTGCGGGCTGGCGACAAGAATTCTCACCGACTTGCCCAGCGAGCGCATGGTCAGCGAGGCGTCGCCTTCGAGCGAGGTGCGCACGCGTAGCGCCACATCGATGCGCTCTTCGATCAGGTCGACGGAACGGTCGACGGCGACAAGCTGCAGCCGCACTTTCGGATGGTGCTCGAGGAACTGGTTCATGAGCCCGGAGATCGGCTCGACCAGGCCGGTGGGGCAGCTCATGCGGATCAGTCCGTGCGGTTCGGCTTGCGCCTCGGCCACCAGCGCTTCCGCCCGCTCGGCTTCCGCCACCATCGCCCTGCAGCGCTCGTAGAAGGACTGGCCGACATCCGTCACCCGGAAACGGCGGCTTGAGCGCTCGATCAGGCGGACGCCGAGCCGCGCCTCCAGCCCCGCTATCCTGCGGCTGAGCTTCGACTTCGGTTCGCGCAGCGCACGCCCGGCAGCGGCAAAGCCGCCATGGGCGACCACTTCGCCAAAATACTGGAGGTCGTTCAGGTCTGCTTTCATCATCGTTCTCCCTGCGGAACGATGAGTAACAGTTTTGCCGGCTTTCCGCATCAGCGTTCTGTCCCCATCTGCTTCCTCGACGGCAACACGCCGAAACACAGGAGAAAGACATGACGAAGACATTCGAAAACAAGGTCGTGATCGTGACCGGCGGCACCAGCGGCATCGGGCTCGCCACAGCCAAGGCCTTTGTCGCCGAGGGCGCCTCGGTGTTCATCACCGGCCGGCGGAAAGACGTGCTCGACGCCGCCGTCAAGGAGATCGGCGGCCGCGTCACCGGCGTCCAGGCCGACATGAGCAAGCTCGCCGATATCGACCGCCTCTATGATGCGGTCCAGGCGCAGCATGCGCAGATCGATGTCATCTTCGCCAATGCCGGCGGCGGCGAATTCGCAGCACTCGGCGCCATCACCGAAGAGCACTACCAGAAGACATTCGACACCAACGTCAAGGGCACGCTGTTCACCGTACAGAAGGCGCTGCCGCTCTTACGCGACGGCGGCTCGATCATCCTCACCTCCTCCACGACCAGCGTCTCCGGCACGCCTGCCTTCAGCGTCTATTCGGCCACCAAGGCGGCGATCCGCAATTTCGCCCGCAACTGGGTGCTCGATCTCAAAGACCGCCATATCCGCGTCAACGCGATCAGCCCCGGCGTCACCGAGACGGCTGGCGTCGACGAACTTTTCGGCGGCGGCGAAAGCGCCGAGAGCACCAAGAACTATCTCGCCGGCCTGATCCCTGCCGGCCGCGTCGGCCAGCCCGGGGAGATCGCCAAAGCGGTGCTCTTCCTCGCCTCCGACGCCGCCTCCTTCGTCAACGGCATTGAACTCTTCGTCGACGGCGGCATGGTACAGATCTGAACGCCGGATATAGGAGAACAGCCATGACAGACATAGCAACGCTGATCGAACGCAATCTCCAGGGCATTTTCGGCGAGGCCGACGATGCCCGCCGCCGGCAGGTGGCCGAGGAAATCCTGCATGAAGACGCGCTCTTCGTCGAACCGCATGGCGTCACCAGCGGCCGAGACGAAATCGTCCGCATCGCCGGCATCATCCGCGCCACCCATCCAACCTTCCGCTATAGCCCGACCGCGCCGGCGGACGTGCTGCACGAGCTCGCCGCGCGGATGAGATGGGTCGCCGGAGCTCCGGGTGAGCCGCCGGCTTATGCGGGCACGGATTTCATCGTCGCGCGAGAGGGCAAGATCGCTGCCATCTATATGTTTTTTGATGGTGAGCCCGACCCGACCGGCGCGAAGTTTGCGGGGTGAGATGTCGTGTTGGTGGAGGAGGTGTGAGGGCCAGCGAGGACGGCACTCACGCTTCCCCACTCCGTCGCTGCGATGGTGGCGGAAGGCACGGTATGCGGCACCGACCGGTTCGAGGGTCGCCATTGACACGAAGCGGACATCGCCGCGCGAAATGTACAGCCCAGCCCCCGATAGAGCGCTCGTCATGCGCGAGATCAGGATCGCATGGAAGCTCGACTGGCAACGTGGGCAGTCGCATATGGCGCAAACGCCCTCTCTGGCCTGCCGGCCAGAGAGGGTCTTTACCCGGCACGCGACTGCCCTGCTGTCGCCCGCCTTTTAGGCCCCACCCCGCCCTCAGATGCGGTTACCGAAACGCACAATTCGCCACGCCGTGATCAGCGCCCCCATCCCGCCGATCGCCATGACGGCCGCCATGGGCACATGGGTGCCGTTGGCCAGCAAGCCGACGGCGCCCGAGCCGATCATTCCGGAGCCATATTGGATGGCGCCGACGACAGCCGACGCCGAGCCGGCTTTCGTCTGAACGCTTGCCAGGGCGCCGGCGACGCCATTGGCGAGAATAAAGCCGTTCATCGCCGCGAACAGGAATTGCAATGCGATGAATGCGGCGACCCCGCCGATGCCGGCCACGGATGCCAGGAACAGGGCCAGCCCGAACACGGCGGCGCCGAGTGTGCCGATCAGCAGCATGCGGTCGCTGCCGATGCGCCTGACCAGGCGGGCATTGACGGTGTTGGCGGCCATCAGCCCGACAATGCCCGCGGCAAAGACCAAGCTGTAGGCCTGCGGCGACAGGCCGAAATAATGGATCAGCGCGAAGGGTGCGCCGGCAATGTTGGCGAAGACCGCGGCATAGAAGCAGCCGATGACGGCCGCATAGCGCATGAGCGATCCGTTGGCCAGCAGCTCCGCATAACCGGAGATCGCCGACCAGGCCGGGCCGCGCTCGCGCCTGGCCATGGGCAAGCTCTCGGGCAGGGTCATGACCGCGGCGAACGTGCCTATCCCGATTGCCACGAGTGTCCAGAATATCGCCTGCCACGACGCCAGCGCCAGAATCTGCGCCCCGACGATCGGGCCGAGCAAGGGCGCGATCGCCATCACGGTCATCAGGCCCGACAGCGTCCGCGCCGCCTCGTCCCGATCGTAGAGGTCGCGGATCATGGCCCGCGCCAGCGCCACACCGGAACTCGCGCCAAGGGCCTGGACGATGCGCCAGAAGATGATCTCGCCCGCGCTCGCCGACAAGGCGCATCCGGCGGAACCGATCACGAAGGCGACGACACCGAGCGCGATCGGCATGCGCCGGCCGAAACGATCACTGACCGGTCCCCATCCGAGCTGGCCAAAGGCGAAACCGAGAAGATAGGCCGAGATGGCAAATTGCAGCATGCCCTCTTTCGCCCCAAGCGCCACCTGCATCGCCGGCAGAGCCGGGAGGAAGAGATCGGTCGAAATGGAAGCAAAGCCCAGAAGCACGGCCAGGACGACAAGCCGCCACACGCCGCCTCGCCCGACATCCGTTGCCGTCCCGTTCAGCTCATCGTCACCGGCAGAGCGCATGTCGATCGTTCGTCCCTTGACCACGGGCATCGCCGTCAGAGCCCCGAAAGTTTCATCAGTTCATCCGGATATCGCGCACCCTCGATGCGGATCGCGGCAGCGTCGATCTCGGCGAGATCGCCCGATGTCAGTGCCACCGAGAGCGATCCGAGATTCTCTTCGAGGCGCTCGCGCTTGCGCGTGCCGAACAGCGGCACGATCCAGGGCTTCTGCGCCAGCAGCCAGGCGAGTGCGACCTGGGCCGGCGTCGCCGCATGGCGATCGGCGATGCCGCGGATCAGCTCTATTAGCGCCTGATTTGTCTGCCGCGCCTGTTCGGTGAAACGCGGTATGCGGCTGCGCAGATCATTGGCCGCGAAGGACGAAGCCGAATCGATCTTGCCGGTCAGGAACCCTTTTCCCAGGGGGCTGAACGGCACGAGCCCGATACCCAGTTCTTCGAGGACCGGCAGGATGTCGGTCTCGGGCTCCCGCGTCCACAGGGAATATTCGCTCTGCAACGCGGTGACCGGGTGCACGGCGTGCGCCTTGCGGATCGATCCGGTTCCCGCCTCCGACAGGCCAAAGTGCAAAACCTTGCCTTCGGCGATCAGCTCCTTCACCACCCCCGCCACCTCCTCCATCGGCACGTTGGGATCGACGCGATGCTGATAGTAGAGGTCGACATGGTCGGTCCTGAGCCGTTTCAGGCTGCCTTCGATTGCCTTGCGGATCTGCTCCGGCCGGCTGTTGACGCCGCCGAGATGCTCGCCCGTCGCCTGGTCCAGGTTCCAGCCAAACTTGGTTGCGATCCTGACCCGGTCGCGCATGCCGGCAAAGGCCTCGCCGACCATGTCTTCATTGGTCCAGGGACCATAGACCTCGGCGGTGTCGAAGAAATCGACGCCGAGATCGACCGCCTCGCGCAGCAATCGGATCATGTCGGCGCGGTCTTCGATGTCGCGCGACTTGCCGTATCCCATAGCGCCCAGCGACAGGGCCGAGACTTCGAAGCCGGCCGTTCCCAGTTTGCGCTTGTCCATTTCAACCGTCCTTCATCTGTTGCTTGCGGAACCGCGGCTCACATCGGCAACCCGGTCCTGATCGCTCTAGCTCAGGAGACATAAAGGCTGCAGGCTTCATGGACTAGGTGGCATAATTCGCTTGAACTTATCGAATTTCGCCATCAATAAGCCTCGACATCTTCGACAGCGAGGTCGTGATCAAGGCGCGGGGAAACTTCAACGACCTTATCTGGTTCGTCGCGCTCGCCGAGGAGAAGAGTTTCATCCGGGCGGCGGCTCGCCTGATTGTCGCCCAGTCCACGCTCAGCCATGCAATCAAGCAGCTCGAAACCCGGATGGGGTCGAGGCTTCTCACGCGCACGACCCGCAGCGTCTCCACCACCGAGGCCGGCGAACGCCTGCGTCAATTCATGGCGCCGCGCTTCGAGGAGATCGATGGGTATCGCGACAAGCCCGACCCAACCGGACCGGCGCTGCCGGGCTGAGGCATGCCCGCGGCGGCAGCGGGTTTCTGCCCTCACCCGCAGTCCGGCGCCAAAATGATGCGGCGCAAATACCCGATGGTCGCTTGGACGGCTTCACTCTCCGCCCAGGTTTCGTCTGGCGAGATTTGCGGCGCATTTCGCGCTTTCAGGCCTCCTTGGACATCCAGACTTGCAGAGGTCCAAGCGCGACAAGGCCGGTCTCCTGAAATTCCAAGTCGTCTGAAGACCAACACACAATCGGTCGCTGCCGCGATACCGAACTCGCGGCCTGCAATGCACCCGTTTGGGCAAGCGAATGATTATCCGGAGAAAACCAGTTCGACAGTCCCTGCGAAACTCCGGAATCGAAGCTGATAATGCCAGCCTCTATGGCGTCGGCTTCGCCCTTAAACCAAAAGGTGATCCTTCGATCCGAGAGCAAGCTGTCGGGGAAAATCCGTTCCTCGCCACCACCCCACGCTTTTTCCCACAAGCGCAACTCGGCTGAAGAGGCTACGGTCTTCCAATTCGCCGGCAAGTCGCCCGTGACAGTTCCGCCGTACCAATGGCCCAACAGCAGTGGTTCAAATCCCTGATCGGCGAGCTCCAAGTCGCGAAAGCTGTCCTTGATGCCCCATCTTTTCCGCTGATTGACGGTGCTCACCGCGCGAGCAAGCTCCAGTACCTCTTTTTGAGCGCCGGGCTGTCGCGTTATGATGTTCGGATAAAAGGGTGGCGAGACGACGAAATTCGCCCACGCGCCCGATGAGCTGGCCTCCTGCGATCCATGGGCGGAGCAGACCGCACTGCACCAGGCAACATTGTCTTCGACAGCAAGTCGAAGACGTTGGTCAATGCTGCGCATGCGGAACGGTCCTCAACATATCTGGCACCGAAAACCCGACGAAACGCCAGCTTCTCCCCGGATTTTTGCCACTTCGCAGGATAGAGACCATAGAGAATTCTGCAATCGCCGATTTTGGCCCATTGCTGACATCTGAAGCTGCGTATCCACCAAGCGGCTTTGCGCCTTCATTTCGGCCATTCGAGCCGCCTTGTCGAATTCCTGAAAGCTGCCAGGCCGCTAAACGGTCGATGATGTCGGTGACAAGTGGAAAGCGGGTGTCCGCTTCTGGGGTTGGATATTGTTCGGACCGGTGCGCACGGCAACTAGAAATCATCGCCGATTTATTCCTCGTCACCGCCACAAACGCGCGGAAAAGGCTTTGCCTGAGTTTTCGATCTTGGTGCAAACGTACTCGGTAGGCTTTTGCGTCACCTGAATCGAAGGCCGTTTCTTCCGCCGAATTCAGGGCGAGGGCAAAGATCGCGGCATCGACACCCTGAGGGCCATGGCGCATGGCATCCTGCAAGCATCCGTTCCACCAAACGTCTTCTTTTCGTGCCCGGCATCTCGCCTAGCAAAACAAGGCGTTGACCTGTCGCATTCCGCCTTCGGATCGCATTCTGGCACGTACCGCACATTCCTCGGATCGACCTCGAAGGGCAGCAAAGGGGTCGATTCCGGACCACGGCGTACGATAGCTGTGTGTCCACTTTCGTTCTGCGCAGCCCGCCAGCGGACAGTCCGGGTCCGGCCCCAAGTCGCTCATTCCTCGTTGGCCGTGGCGACGCTAACCGATCACATAGCGGCTGAAGGCAAGCCCTGATACCTGGCTTGCGACGAGACCCGCGCCACGCCTGTACAACGATACTTTAATTTCTGCATGCGAATATGCCGATGAACCGTGCCAGTTGCTGAGCAGTCTTTGACGCACTCTGAATGCCGTCACCAAGTTTGTAGGTTCTGGGTACCTGGCCTGAATCTGTAAGCGCCCCGCTGACGAGAAAAGCATCGAGAAACCTGACCAGTTCACGGATATCGATGAACCTGACTGTGGCTTTTCGGACTTGCGCTTTCAAGGACAGTAATGAAAAACGAGGACCGCCCAGTTGCACTCAGGCGAATGAGCCAAAGATGGTACGATTTAGGCGCGTTCGTGCCTGCTTTTTTGGCGCTCGTTGTCGCCGTCACTGTGTTTGTTTTTGCCGACACACAGCGGACCAGGCTTTTCCGCGAGGAAGAAAAGGAGCGTGCCACCGAGAGGCTCGCAGTATTGTCTGCGCAAATTCAAACGAACATTACTGGCAACGTCAAGCTCCTTCAGGGATTGGTGGCGGGAATTGGTACCGAGCCACAGATACAGCAGGAAAGATTCTTCCAGCTTGGAGAGCAAATATTCCGAGCGAGATCTCAGCTTCTCGGCGTGGCAGCCGCACCTAACCTCACAGTCAAATTCTTATACCCCGGTGTTGTGGGTCAGGACACGATCGGTTTGGACTACCGGAAAAACGAAGAACTTCGCAAAAGCGTCTACCAAGCGCGAGAGATTCACGATTCCGTACTGGCCGGTCCTCTGAGGACGACTTCGGGTAGTCTCGTGCTAATGGCAAGGTGTCCGGTATACGTGACGAGAGGAAAATCTCAGTCATTCTGGGGAATCGTGTCGGGGACCATTGATCTCAATCGATTGTTTGGAGACAGCGGCGTCGAAGGTAGTGATTTGGACCTGTCCATCAGCCTTCAAAAAACTCCGCTGCAGCAGAGTGAAGCATTCGTCGGATCGCTGGATATAGTGAATGACGACCCCGTCAGAATATCCATCGATCTGGGTTATGATACTTGGTATCTTGCGGCACGGCCAAGGGGTGGATGGTCAAACCATCCACCGATGACAATCTTCCGTTTGGGCATGACCTTGGTCTCGGCTTGTGTCGTCGTACCACTGGTATGGGTCGGATTTCTTCTACGCTCTCGTCAGCGTACTATTCGCGCATTGCAATCCCGCGAAGATGATCTGGAGAACGCGCGAGCTATGGTCGAGCATCAGTCTTTGCACGATGCTCTAACAGGACTTCCTAATCGACGTTACCTGGACAAACTGATAGGGAGCCACAGACCAACGGAAGAGGCTGGGCGCTACGCATTCATCCATGTCGATCTGGACCGTTTCAAAGATGTCAACGATACATTAGGACACGCGGCCGGCGACGAAGTATTACGCTTGAGTGCTGCAAGGCAAAGAAGCCTCCTCGATGCAAACGAGTTTGTTGCGCGAATTGGAGGCGACGAGTTCGTGGTCGTCCTCCGTGGCTCTGCGCCCGAACAGCGCGCCAACGCGTTGGCAAGGCAGATTGTAGACGCTCACGATGAGATCTTCGAAATATCCGGCAATGAATGTCGAATTGGCGCGAGCGCCGGCATCGCCTGGCAGGCAAGGGCAGAAGACGATCTCAATCAACTACTCATCAACGCGGATATTTCTCTTTATGAGGCAAAAAAGACTGGCCGCGGACGGGTAGGTGTCTACTCTGAAGGTCTCCGATTGGCGACGTTACGGAGAAAGCAATCTGAGGACGAGGTACTCGCAGCCTTGGAGCAAAATCAATTTATTCCGTTTTTCCAGCCGCAAATCGATGCCCAAACGCTTGAGGTAGTTGGGGTTGAAGCGCTCGCCAGATGGGATCATCGCGAGCACGGACTGTTGGCGCCGGCGCGGTTTCTCAATATATTCGAGAGTTTGCATCGCGCTGCAGAACTGGATGCGATTATTCTTGAAAGCGCGATATTTCAAACCAAGCGTTGGGCGGCAAACGGAATCAATGTTCCCAGACTGTCAGTCAATATTTCGTCTCAGCGTTTGAAAGACCCACATCTGCTGGAAAAGCTTGCAGGCATGCACTTCGAGAAGGGGAAGCTTGCCTTCGAACTGCTCGAATCAATTTCTTTTGACGATTCCGGACCTGGTCATTTCGATATCATCAAGAACATCAAGAAAATCGGCATTGAAGTCGAGATCGACGATTTTGGAACTGGCCATGCTTCCATTGTCAGCCTGCTGGAACTGGCGCCTAGCAGGCTGAAAATCGATCGCAAGCTGGTCGGCCCGATTGTAAACTCTATTTCGCAAAGAAAGCTTCTGTCGTCGATTATTGACATGGCCAGATCCCTGAACATTGAGGTCGTTGCCGAAGGCGTTGAAACCTCTCAGCATATCAAGGTTCTGCGAGAATTGGGCTGCCATGTCCTGCAAGGCTACGCGATCGCGAAAC
Source organism: Rhizobium sp. P2_G9 (assembly GCF_056403475.1). Classification (NCBI taxonomy): domain Bacteria; kingdom Pseudomonadati; phylum Pseudomonadota; class Alphaproteobacteria; order Hyphomicrobiales; family Rhizobiaceae; genus Rhizobium; species Rhizobium sp. P2_G9. Next base: position 10,230 of record NZ_JBFUFK010000034.1, read on the forward strand.
CCATGTCGTCGGAAGAGTTTATCTCCTTTATGAAAGCAGGAAACCCTTTGTCGGCCACCGACAGCGAAACCAGCATGCAGAAATTTCTGATGCAGTAAATATCCGAGGACGATATGGCCATACGCGTTATAGTACTCATGAATGCGCTGCTCCTGTTTTGTGGAGAGGCGGCGCTGGCAAAAGACTGGCACGCTGTCAATATTGCCCTCGAAGGGCAATATGCACCGTGGAACATGAAAAATGCCGACGGTTCACTGATTGGTTTCGAACCGGAACTCGCAGATTATCTATGCAAACGGATGAAAGTGAAATGTAATCTCGTCGCGGCGCCGTGGGACGGGATGATCCCTGCACTGAACTCGGGAAAGTTCGATGCAATAATGGATGCGCTCTCGATAACGGCGGAACGTCAAAAGATTATCGATTTCAGCGAACCTTACGCTATCACTCCGGCAAGTTTCGCCGCAGCGAAAACCAGTTTGACCCCGGAAATAAAACAAACCAGCGCGACGATCACGTTAGCGGGTGATGAAGTTTCAGTGCCTGAAGTCGATCATTTGAAAAAGCTATTTGCAGGCAAGAAAATTGGAATACAAGCGGGAACGGTCTACGCAAAGTTCGTTTATGACAACTTCGGAGACGCGTCCGAAATCCTGGAATACAACTCGAGCGCGGATCGGGATACTGATCTCGAAAAAGGTGTAATCGATCTCGGCTTTGACGACTGGGTCTATTTCGGAGAAACCTTTGAGAAATCGACATCTCTTACATTTGTGGGTCCGAAAATCGCCGGAACGATTTGGGGAGCCGGAGAAGGCGTCGGCCTTCGCAAAGAGGATTCCGACCTTCGGGACATGTTCAACGAAGCAATTCAGGCAGCTCGCGCCGATGGCACAATTCGGCGGCTCTCGCTCAAGTGGTTCAAGACAGATGTCAGTCCCGCTAATTAGCTAGCCGGCAAACCATGCTCAATGCGAAAAGCTGCGCAGAAATTCGCGCTTACTCAGCTTTAGCAGAAATGCGATCAGAAACACGACCGGCCGATTGCCAATGCTGCCGGACGGCAATGCGCCTGCGTTTTTGCCATTGCGGCCTGTGCGCTGCTTCCCAAAAGGCTGCCATTCGATCATATCCGCAGGTGCTGGCCGAAACGCTGCCGTTAAGGGACGCGCGCTTCCAGGCTCATCCTCTTGCAAGCCGCCGCTTCTCACGATCGAGCATGAGCTTTTGGCGGTGAGCCGAAGGCGGACCTGAAAGCATGGCCGAATGCACTCTGCGACGTATAGCCAACCTTGCGTGAGACACTGGCGACAGTCTCATCACTCCGAGTCAGCGCCGCACGAGCGATGGTGAGACGCCACGCCCGCACATAGGCGAGTGGCGGCTGTCCCACACGGCGCGTGAACTCCGCGGAAAAGGCAGCCCGCGACATACCGGCCACACTGGCGAGCTGGGCCACCGTCCACGGCTGCGCGACATCCCCATGAATGAGGCGAAGTACCCGGCCGAGCCGGGGATCCGACAGCGCGCCAAGCCATCCGATCGCGACCGCGTCGATGCTCCCCGCATAGGCGCGGATCGCCTCCACCAACAACACATCAGCGAGCCGCGCATTGACGATTTCGCTACCGATAATATCGCGCTCGATCTCGTCATTCATCAGCCCAAGGATCGTCGCCATCGCTCCAGATGCGGCCGAGGATCGAGGGACGAACAGGAAATCCGGCAGCATGTCGAGCAGGAAGTCCACATTTCCGGGGTCGAACGTGACGGCTCCCCCGATCGCAATCGTCTCGTCACCCCCAAGACGCGCAACATCGCCGCCGGTGCCGTAGAAGCTTTGGCCGTCGAGCGGCGGTACCTCCGGATCGCTGGCGATAGCATATGCCGTGCGCCCCAACAGGCAGACATCCCCTGCGCTCATGGGCTGGGGCGCCCGCGCCGGCAGCATTATCCAGCCGGTTCCCCGCAACAGCGCCACAAACTTGAGCCGGTCGAGCGCTGGAAATGTGAGAGCCCATTGTCCTGCTGCCTCCAGCCGGGTGCGGCGGCTCACCCTGGCGCCAAGAACGTTGAGGACATCCGATAGTGGGTCAGTCACAGTTTTGGACGATCGCGATAAATCCATGGATATCCCAGCATAGCTCATCTCGAACCAGGTGCCTATCTTCTCCGATGACATCAATGAAGGAGAAATGCTATGGGCATCGAAGGCAAGGTTGTCGCCATCACAGGCGCAAGTAGCGGGATCGGGCGCGCGACGGCGAAACTGCTCGCAGAACGAGGGGCTTTTGTCGTGCTTGGCGCGCGCCGCGAGGAGGCGCTCGCAGCGATCGTGGATGAAATTACCGCTGCAGGCGGCAAGGCCGTGCACAAGGCGACCGACGTCCGCCAGCGGAGCGATCTTGAAGCGCTTGTCGCATTGGCAATTGAGCATGGCGGCAGGCTCGACGTCATTGTGAACAATGCCGGGATTGGCCCCATATCCCGTTTCGATGCGCTCCGCGTCGAGGACTGGGACGCCATGATCGACGTCAATCTGCGTGGCACGCTCTATGGCATCGCTGCGGCATTGCCGGTCTTCCAGCGTCAGCAGTCGGGCCACATCATCAACATCGTCTCGACCGCAGGCATCAAGATCGTGCCCACCATGGGTGTTTATGCTGCGACCAAGAACGCAGTGCGGACCATCAGCGAAGCCTTGAGGCAGGAAGCGGGACCGCATCTGAGGGTCACCGAGATTTCGCCGGGCATGATCTCGACCGACTTTGCAAGCTCGATAACCGATCCCGCCGTGAAGTCGGCAATTGCAGAACGCGCATCTGGTGTCGCTATCCCACCGGCTTCGATCGCTCGGGGCATCGCCTTTGCGATCGAGCAGCCGGCCGATGTGGACATTGGCAGCATTGTCATACGACCGACAGCCCAGGATTGAGCGTCTGATTTCGGGTGAATCTCCGGCCTTGGCCCAAACCGGACATCAATTCCTTGACGACGAGGGTGTCACGACGTGAAAATGCACGGATTATTGACATCCGAGGAGCCCGAGACTTGCAACCTTTGACAATCCGCGTGGCGCGGCCAAGTGATAATTTGGAAGCCCTTCGCCAATTCTACTGCGCCGGTCTTGGGCTTGAATTGCTTTACGAGTTCGCAGGGCACGATGGCTTCGACGGTATGATGGTTGGCCACCGTGGAGTCCCGTATCATTTTGAATTCACGAAGAAAGTAGGGCACACTGTCGGCCGCGCTCCGACTGAAGACAATCTGATCGTCTTTTATATTCCCGACCAGACCGAGTGGAATACATCCGTAGCCCGCATGGTAGCGTCTGGGTTCCCGCCTGTTACAGCGTTTAATCCCTATTGGGATCGAAATGGAAAAACCTTCGAAGACCCTGACGGTTACAGGATTGTCCTACAGAACGCAGCGTGGGATTAGGCCGACGGCCCCATTTGGCGCATCGGGGACCAGAGGGCTCGCCTCCAGTCGGCCATTATTTGCACGCCAAAATTATCCGGCGTTGTGATGTAGACTTCCGTCAATGGTGCGCAAGTCGGTCTATCGAGGCCTTAGGTGTTGATAGTGCGGTCCGTAAGAATTTCGACGGTTGAAGTGACGTTGCACGACAACTATATTGACGCTGCCCCTGGAATTGGCCAGAGGGTCGGACCGTTGAGACTGTCAAGTTCGAAAGAGCCGCCCGTCATGATGAAGCTTATCAGCTTCGACACCAGGGCCGCCCATGAGAATGAGACACTGAGCATAGCTCGGACCTCCATGGTAATATACCGCCTCGCGTTTACAGACCCGTGTCTGGATCGCCTTCGATGTAGAGACTTCGACTGAGGTGCAGGCAGATGGCGGCGTGCGTTCGGGGAGTGCCCGGTCCGATGGGCCGGGGTCCAGGGTCAGGACCAATTCCCCGAACTCTGCGGGGCGCTTGCCGTTGAAGCGTCACCCCTGGTTCGTCGCGAGAGGTTATCGGCATTTCGACAGACAGGTCGGTGCCTCGTTTGCGGAAAAGGCAACCGAACCTTCCTTCGTCGCGTCGCATTCGTTCTCGCCTCTCATCCACTACATCAAGGCCGACAAGCGATACAAACCGCTTCAGCACAAGACGGTTCTCAAGCCGAGGCCGATCATGTTTGCATCGCATCGAGACGCGTGCATCCTGTCCTTCTATGCATGGCAGCTCAACCAGCTCCTTGAACGAACCTACGCGTCCTCGGAGATCGGGGAATGCGTGATTGCCTATCGGGCACTCGGCAAGGGCAACTACCATTTCGCATCCGACGTCTATCGGCATGTACGGGAAAATGCTCCGGTGGCCATACTGGCCTATGACGTGAAAGGCTTTTTCGACAATCTTGATCACCGTCTTCTGAAATCGCGGTTGAAGCGGCTGTTGGACGTCGAGGAGCTGCCACTCGACTGGTTCAAGGTCTTCCGCTTTATGACTCGATACCACAATGTCGCACTGGAAGACCTGAAGACTGATCCGAAGATTGCCCAAGAACTCCGCAAGAAGACGCGCGATCCCATCGCAAGCATGGCTGACGTCAAGGCCGCAGGGATCGCGATACACTCGAACCCGAACGGCTTCGGAATCCCGCAGGGCACGCCGATCAGTGCGGCGCTTTCCAATCTCTACATGATCGACTTCGACCGGGAGATGACTGCATTCTGTGCTGGCATCGGGGCGTTGTACAGACGGTATTCCGACGACATCCTGGTCGTTTGCCAGTTGCCAAGTGCCCGCGATGTCGAGGTGAAGATCGAGACGCTATTAGAAGCCGAGGTATTGCAGATCAGCAAGGACAAGACGGAGATCGTGGAATTCAACCCGGGGCAGACCATGCTGCGGTACATGCGGTCGGCGCAGTATCTAGGGTTCACATTTCACCACGAAGGCGCGGTCATTCGACCGAGCTCGCTATCGAGGCAGTGGCGGAAAATGCGCAAGGGTGTCCGCCGGACGCGAGAAGCCGCGATGAAAGCCATCGCACTTGGCAAGGCTGAAAAGGCTTACACCAAGAAGCTACGCAAGAGGTTCACGTCCGTTGCCGCCCGAAATTTCTCCTCCTATGCCCGCCGAAGCGCCAAACTGTTCGCCGGAAACGAGAAGATACTGCGGCAGTTGAGAAAGTTCGAACGACAAGTCGAAATCGAGCTTCGCAGGCTCAAGGAGCTCTGAAAATGGCAGATAAGGCGTTCGGCTTCCCATGAGGCGGGCGGGCGTTCCGGTACCTATCTCCGAATTAACCTAACGCTGCTGGGCAACGGCGGCGGCTGTTGGCGCATCGGAGACCTCGGGTCTTGTCTTCTGTTGGCCCATTGCGGACGTCGGGATAACGTCATGTAGTCGGGTAGAAGAGCGGCTGCTACGCCGTCGCCCTTCTGTCCTTCGAGCCTTGGATGATGTCCGTCATCCGATCAACGGCGTCCAGCCCTTCCAGGCGTTTGGGCGGGATTCGAACTGGAAATTCAGGCCCAGGCCTAATGCCATTTGAGTTGAGATCGCCGAGACCAGAGAACAATAGGTTCTCCAGGAAGGGCCGATCGGGATCGTCAAGACCTACGCCTATCGATTTCGTGGCCAATCCAGCGATCAAATCGCAGAGCTGGATTGCGAAGCTCGACTTCGAGTCCATTGGTGTWGTCGACACGACCTTTAGAGGGAACGGCGTAAAGCTCCCATCTCCCAGACGATGATCCTGCTCCGGCACGTCGGCATTGGTGATGTGCTCCCAAACCTCCCGATTTCGCATGAATGTCGAGGACACGTCATGGACCACCGCAAAGTCTTCGCCAAGTCGCTGCCGCCAATACGCGATGGTGGCGATCATCGACGTGGTCTGGAGTTCACTGGTTGAACGGAAAGTCTCTAGGTTGTTGAAATGATGGAAGGCCTCGGCCCCAATCGCCATCAATTGAAGGTAGTGGCGGGTGCGCGGCTCCGCGCTGTTTGCCATGACGCGAAGTCGCCAACAAAGCTGGGCGAGCGTCTCTTCGGTGGGATCGCGACTGAAGGTCTGGTAGTCGCGAAGCAAGACTTCGTAGAGGTCTGGGGCATACTGAGACAGGCCAAAGTGGATGTAGTTTGTGAACCTCCAGCAGAAACCTTCGTCGTAGAAGTCGTACCCCTGAGTGGTCATTATCGGCTCGATCAGAAAGTCGACGATCTTCGTCAGGACGCCGAACTTCTTCTGGATGAAGTACACGAAGGTGCTTTCGGGGCGATCTCGAAACAGTTGCACAAAGTCGGCGAAGCCGCCGCGTGCTCCTGACTTCCAGATGTTCGCGAACTTGAACTCCGATCCGCGGTACGCGGGAAACGCGCGCCGCATGAGCGTCTCGGCCTCGCCGTCGCCGATGAGGCTGCTCGCGACGGCAAAGACTGGCTGGATTGGATCGAGAAGGTTGTATCCGGTGTATCCGGACTCGTCGAAATACAATGTGCGAAGCGGCATCGGCGTACCCATTGTTGCAGGAAGGTTACCGTCGCGACTGCTATGGCTGAGAATTTTCTCTAGGTGGTCCCCGATAATCACTTTACCAATGATCGTGGCGGCGTTGAGGCTAAATTTCGTACCTCGGCTGGTCGACTTCAGAAAATCCGGTTGTCGACGGTTCGATGTCAGCCGATCGGGATTCTAAATTGGACTTGGGCGTCGAGTTCGTCGTCGATCTCCACGGAAAGATCACCACCCCAATCGGAAGCAATTGATCTCGCATACTCGAGACCCATCGCGGATACTGGCTCCACGGGCATCGCCACGCCGTAGTGGGACCCATAAGCCTTCGCCGATCTCCAACTCCTCCCCAGCCTACCCTTGTACGCTAGGACGCAGTTGTTCCCGTCAATCCACCCGGCGACGTCGCGGTCGTGAAGTGGATCGAAGTTTCCGATGCAAAGCGCCGAAACGAAGAACAGGGATTGCTCCACTGGTTCTCTCGCGACATTGATCATGGTGCCCTTGAAGTTGAAGCTGCGCGTGAGCTTTTCATCAAGAAGTCCCTCGCACGTAGCGAGCACGCCCGTGACCAGCTTCTCGTAGTCCATCTTTTGGGCGGGAAGATCGTTGTCCGGAAAGTAGACTCCTGGCAGTGGGAGCTTGAAACTGCCTTGAAGGAATTCGTCGGAGCTCTTTCCCAATACGCCGATGTGATTGATGTGGGAGCGTATGCGTGTAGCCCAGGACGTCCGGACTGCCCGTTCAGCCATGTTGTAGTCCACCAAGCGCCCACGCAGTGCCTGAAGTTCTTCGCCCAGCTTTGCGTTGGCGGATGCAAACTGGGAGATTTGGAGGCTGAGCGCGTCGATCGCGTTGCGATATGTGCTGACGTCGTAGCCGATGCCCAACTTCCTCCCGTCAGACATCTTCATTACCCGCCAACTCAGGACCTTGGACTCATCGAGGCGAACCTCGGACGTGTCCCATTCGTCGTAAGTCGATTCGCCGAATGTGCGCAGGTGGATGCGCCACGTGTCCAGTGAAGGTGCTGTTTCCTTACTAGCACCCATTTTCCCCAACGCTTCAGCGAATGCCTCGTTGTAGCCGGCAACGTCGTCATCGCGATCCCAGACGATCGCGGGACATGGGAAGTTCGCCCACCACTTCCCCTCGTGGGTGGGCAAGGTCACTCCGGGATGATCGGGAGCCGACACATGGGCGATGGCGTTCGTGCCCGCGTCGGTCAGTTTGAAATGCGCGGTCTTGCCGACGAGCTTCCGCGTGACGAGCCCGGAGGACGAGAGCACCAACATCACCCGTGACAGGTTGGCTTCGCCGATTTTGACATGATCGAGGATCGCCTGCCGGCTGGCAGCCAGGTCTTGGCTGCGCAGGAACACGAGAATGGAGCGGACGTGTTTACGCCCTAGAACCTCTTCGATCGGCTGAGCCTCGGCAAACCGATGCGCCCGGGCCATCATCTCGTGCATCGTCTTGATCTGCCCAGCGGCCTCGAGATTGCCCTTGCGCCGGAAATGACCCGCGACGAACTTCTGGAGATTTTGCCAGTCTATCAGCTCGTCGTCGAAGATGCGCGCCGAAACCAACCGCCAGGTCGCCTCGAAGAGCGACGCCGAGATGTGGGGAGTAAGTTCCTCATGGGCGAACGCAGCTTTCACGATCGGCTGCGCCTCGTCGACGGGGACCTCGCCGCGGCCGATGAGTTCAAGCTGCTTGCTGATTTCCCGAACTGTCGTTTCCATGGCCATCGTCGCTCACTTTACATCGCTTTACATTGTGCGTATCAGCGCGATTGTCAACCATCCGGCGTAAAGTTCAAGTAAACTTAGTTACCCATGTTTCACTTGTCAGTGTGTCCGCCAACGCCGCGAGCGGTCCTTCGCGTCGCAGGAGCACATAGCCGACCGTGTCCGGACGCACAGGGTAACGCTGTTGGACGACAAACGTTGTCGTGGCATGCCTTACACTCGCCGAGTAAGACCGGGCGATGTGGCTATCCATCGTCTTGTCGTCGCCGCATGACGGCACCAGCAGGAAATCGACATCGAGTTCCGCATAGGGTCCGTCGTGTTGCAGATCGCAGAAGTCTAGGCAGATCGCCAGCGCGACGAGTCCTTCGGATGTGACGATGATGGGGAAACGTTTGCCTGGAACGATGCCTTCCAGCTCGGTGCGGCCGCCACCGTATGCCAACCTCTTGTCGTAGGTTACGATCTTCTCGCCGTCGCCGTCGAGAACATGCGCCGTGTTCGTGTAGGTCGTGCCGTCGGTCTCGTGCCACGTTCCGGCGATGACGATAGCGGGGGGCAAAGCACCCGCCAAGGAAGGGAACGGCTTTTCGGAGAGTATCTTGACCACGTCCTCCAGAGATGTCGGGGAAACGAGCAGTTCCGGCAAGATAGTCGCGAAGCATCTCTCGTCGTGGGAGCGCCTGAGGCCCGTTTCGATTATGGCAGCGGTATTCTGCGTGGTCACGCCGTCGATCACAAAAGTGCCGGACGCCGTCTTCTCCGAAAACTTCAGGGCTTCAAAAAGAACTCCGCCGAAACGGAGCGAGGCATCGCACGGCCTCCTCTGATCGGCGTAATGGAAAGTGACCTCGGCTCCGTCGGCTGAAACCGGGATCAAGCGGTGGGCATACAAAATGCGCTTCTTAAATGACTCGTAGTTCTGCCCGGGCACCAGCGTCCGCCAACGCCGTCTCGGCACGGGCACCAGAAACGCGTCATCCTCATCGTCCTCGTCTTCGAAGGTAACCCGCCAGGCGTCGTTCGGGTCCACTGGATGCCCACCTGTGTCGCCCATCATGAGCGCGAGCTCCAAGCTGCGTATGCGCACGACGAGGGCACGGAAGTTTGCCAGCTCGTCTCCGGGCGGACCGGGAATAAAGCCGAACGCATCGCTGGACAAAGACTCGATCAAGTCGTCTGCCTCCCGCTTGAGGTCAGACTCCTCCCAGTCGGAGAACCTCTTCTTGGTGCTGATCAGCGCCGCCGACGCGACCCTGTACATGAGGACGATCGCCGCACGGTAGTTGTCGGCATCCCGCGCCTTGAGAGTTCGCAAAGAAGCGTGCAAAGCGACCTGTTGGTCGTCGAAAGATTTCGTTTTCGGCATGTGTTCCGTCCTCACTCCCGCTTTGGCGATTTGAGGACATGAAGTCAATAGTGGCGTTGCAGTATCAACAGAGTGCAACCGAACGCCGTCAGCGTTGGCAAATGCGAACGCCTAAACCCGGCATGGCGTGCCATGGCGGGCGTCCTTGACCGCTCACTTCAATCCAAAAACCTCAGGACGCGCGACCCTTCAGGAAAGTCCGGGCAGTCATGGCTGCGGCGGCTACGAAGACCGTCATCGTCAGGCAGAAAAGCATGACGCCGTCACAGCCCCAGACGACCCAGAAATGTCCGACTATAGACCCAGCCACGCTCGAGCCGAGATAATAGGTGATCGATCGACCCGTCGTCGCGGGCAAATCCAAATCGTAAACTTGCTATATCACGTAAAGTGTGCAACTTACGTTTCTATAGAATTTCACGTAAGGTCGTGTGAACATGGAATTTAGGGCTCCGACGGTGGCGTCACAACATAATGCAAAGGCGACCGCCTATCTCACCAAGAGCCTGAAGGACCGGGAAGCCGGCATTCTACAGGTGAAGCTTCTCATCGAAGAGTTGGGCAACGCGGTTGATGTCTATCCCGACTGGCATCCGATCCTGACCACCCCTCCTCGAAAGCGGGGCGAACATGTCTCCGGTCTGTCGCAGTTGGCGACGTATGAAGGCATCGACCACACGGTCGAGTTCGTCAAAGGGTTCGTGACATGCCCCTATTCGGACAAGACAGCCGACAAGCTTGTTGAAGCGGTCAGGTCTGTTCCCGACCTCCACGCATACCGCCTCGACGAACCCCTCTATGCAGATACAGCCCGCCCCGTGGTCGTCATGGCGTTGAACGTACACCTTGAGGCTGACGGTACCATCCGGAGCCGTGACGCCCTTGCCTGGTTTGTGCAGCAGGCGGCCGACGAGGCCACGAGATCGGAAGTGGCCGAGACGTGGTGGAACATCCGCACCAACATTTTGGGCGCGCCGCACGGTTCCCGGTCCTCGCTGTTCGTGAACCAGCATGCCGGGGCGCACATGCGCAAGATTCTCGAGGCCATGAACGACAGCGGTATGTTCGGGCCGATCAAGGAATCTTCCCTCGACATGCTGTCCCAGAAGAAGCGCAACACGGTCAGCGAACTTCTCATTAGAACCGCGATCAACAACTGGGACGGGAAGACCGCTTCATTCGACTTCGAAATGCGTGGCGAGACCTTGAATGCCTCACTGCGCGACACTTGGGACGACAATGAGGAGATTTCGGTCCGGGTGATGATCGGGAAGTACGATCTCTATGTCTCCGGGTTCTATTATCCAGAGAGCGATAAGATCACCCATGTCGATCCCCGTGGCAAACGAGAGCTTGCCGAGAAGTTCACCTGACATACAGCTGGTCACACGACGGCCCGCTGCCTCCTTGCGGGTGGCAGTCTATTCGAAACCCGCAACCTCGTGTGCGACATAGGGCGCTTCCAACTTGCCGAAGTCAGCCTGCGAGAGACTGACGTCGACGGTGGCGATGGCATCCCCCAGCTGTGACGCTTCCGTCGCGCCGATCAAAGGCGCGGATACGTCCGGTTTCGCGAGAACCCTGGCGAGGGCCACCTGCGCCATCGGCAGGCTCAATCTTGCGGCGACCGCGGCGACGGGTTCGACGACCTTCCGGTCCATGTCCTCCGTCCGCGAAAACAGGCCGTGACCGCTCTTGGCGCATCGGGGACCTGGGGGTCTTGGCTTCTGTTGGCCAAGGAACGAACCGGACATCGCGCCCGCAACGCGCCCAATCACCGATCGCAGGAGCTATGCCGCCGGCCGCGGATGGCCGAGGGTCGCTGCGTGCTCATCGTCCGTAGCGAATGCAGGAAGTTGGCGCAGGCGTGCCTGAGGCCGGACCAGCGTGGCTCGCCGATCATGATCGGCTGCCCGTCTTTCGGAATGTCTGCTTCGACGACGAAATGCGATTGGACGATGTGACGCGCACCCATCGACTGAAGGACCGGACGAAGCCCGTAATCCAGGGCCAGGACGTGGGCCATGCTGCCGCCGGTGCCCAGCGGCAGCACGACCTTTCCGGCAAAGGCAAATTGCGGCAGGATGTCGAGCGCCGCCTTGAGCAGGCCTGTGAACGAAGCCTTGTAGATCGGCGTCGCGACGATCACGCCATGCGCGTGGCCAACAGCCTCTATCAGCACCGCCAGCGACGCATGGCCGACATCACCCGTCATCAGCGCCGCGGCATCGTGCTCGCGGACCGCGAGATGTTCGGTGTCGATGCCGCGAGACTGGAACTCCCCGAGAACGGCGTCGACGAGTATTGCGGTTTTGGAAGACGCCGAAAGGCTTCCGGATATGGCGAGGACTTTCCTGACACCCATTTCACTACATCCATGATATGAGCCTGCGGTCGATCAGGCGCGCAGACCGGTCGAATTCGCAGCGCTGGCGAAACTGTTCGCCGGGCGCGCAAGGCCCAGCCGGTCGCGCAGCATTCCCGGTTCATACTCGGTCCTGAACAGTCCGCGTCGTTGCAATTCAGGCACGACGCTGCGCATGAAATTCATCCAGTCGTCCGGCAGGAGCGGGAACATCAGGTTGAAGCCGTCCGCCGCACCTGAAACGAACCACGCCTCCAACTGGTCGGCCACCTGCTTTGCCGTACCGGCGACAAGCGGCACCGAGCCCGTGGCGGCGATCTTGCGCGCCAATTGGCGGATGGTCAGTCCCTCGTTGGATTTGTCCCGGACGAGCGCCAGCCAGGTTCGCCAGCCGTTGTAATTGGCTTCTTCCGGAAGGTCGGGAACCGGACCGTCGAGGGGATAGGCGGAGAGGTCGACGCCCGCCCAGGTGGACAGCAGGTCCACCGCCACCTCATCGAGCATCAGCGATTCCAGATATTGCTGCTTCTCCTCGGCTTCCGCGGTCGTCTCGCCGACGATCGGCAGGATGCCGGGAAGCTGCTTGAAGCTTTCGGGTCGTCTTCCAAATCTGGCAAGCCGCGCATCCATGTCGGCGCGATAGGCGATGCCGTCGGCTTCATTGCGAATGACGGCGAAGTGGACTTCGGCATGCTGTGCGGCAAGGTTCTTTCCCGCCTCCGACGATCCGGCCTGCACGATCACCGGATAGCCCTGCGGCGGCCGCGTGACGTTGAGCGGCCCACGGACCCTGAAATGCTTGCCCTTGTGATGCAGGAAGTGGACCTTGGCAGGATCGGCGAAGAGACCGGACGCCTTGTCGAGCACGACCGCATCGTCCTCCCAGCTGTCCCACAATGCCTTGGCCACGTCGAGGAATTCCGCGGCGCGGTCATAGCGCAAGGCATGGTCGATATTGGCGTCGCGGCCGTAGTTCATCGCCTCTTCTTCAAGCGCCGACGTCACCACGTTCCATGCCACGCGGCCGCGGCTGATATGGTCCATCGACGCGAATGTCCGGGCGGTGTTGAAGGGCTCGGTATAGGAGGTCGACGCGGTCACCATGAAGCCGATATGCCGGGTGACCGCCGAAAGGGCTGAGACCAGCGACAGCGGCTCCAATCGAGGATTGGCGTAATGTGCGACGCCGCTGCCGAGGCCGTTCCAGATGCCGAGATGATCGGCAATGAAGATCGTATCGAGCTTGGCCGCTTCCGCCGCCTCGACCAGTCCGCGGTAGAATTCGAAATCCATGAATTCATGGCCGGGCGCCCGGGGATGGCGCCATGAAACGCGATGGTCGCCCTGGGGATTGAAGAAGAACGCCGCCAAAATCATGTGTCCAGGTGACATGCCTTATCTCCGTGCTTGCGTTTTCCGGCCTCCCAACCGTTCTCATGGTGAACGCTATGCGAGAAATTCTCTTTTGAAAAAGGAATATTTCTGCGAGATAGGAAAGCCCAGCTTTCTCTCGGAGTTTGCCCATGCCAGGTACCGTTCCGCTGCGCGCGCTTGAAGCGTTCGAAGCCGCCGCGCGTTCCGGCAGCTTCGTCGGAGCCGCGCAGGAGCTTTCCGTGACGCCGGCGGCGGTCAGCCAGCTGATCCGCGGCCTGGAAAGCCAGGTCGGCCGCAAGCTCTTCCACCGGGCAAACCGCCGCGTTGTCCTGACCGAGGCCGGCGTCGACATTTTTCCCAGGCTCGCACAGGCCTTCGGCGAGCTGCGCGGCGTCTCGCGCGAGCTGACGGCGAGCGATCCGGTTTCGACGCTCGTCGTCTCGGTGGCTCCATCCGTCGCGATGGGCTGGCTGTCGTCGCGGCTTGCGAACTTCGTCCGCAGCCATGGATGGCTCGACATCTCCCTTCGAGGCGAGGACGATCCAGTTGCCTTCGACAGGGAATTGATCGACCTGCGCCTCTCCTACGGCCCGTCCCATTATGCTGAGCACCAGACCGAGGAACTGGTGACCGACTGCGTCTATCCCGTCTGTGCCCCATCCTTGCTTGCCGATTGCGGCCGGATCGACGGACCCGGCGCGCTGGCGGGGATGCGACTGATCCACACGGATTGGGGACCGGCGGGCGCATCGTTTCCGTCCTGGACAAACTGGTTCGACGAGATGGGGATCGCACAGCGAAGAACCGTTCGGCATGGCATGGCCGCCAATTCGTCGATGGCCGCGCTCGACCTGGCACGCGGGGGGCTGGGCGTGGTCCTGGCGCAAGGCCTGTTTTGTGCCGATGACCTGGAGGCAGGCAGGCTGGTCGTCGTCGGCGAGGCGATGAGGCTGGCCAACCCCTATTGCGTGACGGTCCCGAACCGAAGCCGCCATCGGGCCGCGGTGTTGCCCTTCAAGCAATGGTTCGAAAACGAATGCCGACAGTGCGTGGAAAGCATGAAGCGCCATCTTCCGGCGGATGCGTGATTCCCAGGCAGTCTCTCGTTGGCAAGCCAACAAGACGGAAGATTCCACCAGGCAATCAACGTCGACAGTCTGCCGCCAAAGTCAGGACCGCCGCGACACCAACAGTGCCAGGCCGGCCGAGATCGCGCCGGCCAGCAGCAGTGCGAGGTTCGACCAGAAACCGATGAAGGCGGCAAAGATCAGGAATTGCACCGCGACGGCACGTCTGAGAACGGCGTGCGTCCGCACCAGGGTCCAGAGAGAACCGATCAGCCGCGGATAGCTCAAATCGGTGGTCGGCGGCACGCGCGGAGTGCCAGTGCGGCGCCGATGGCGATCATCAGCACCGCCCCCGACGCGGCAATGCACCGATCCCGAAAGGGCAGCGGCATGACCTTGTTTTGCTTTTATTTATCTTGTGGTCTTGTCTCCGCCACTGGTAGAGCTTACATACGATGCATCGACCTTTGCTTGTGATCTTTGCTCGAGCACCACGCTCTCCAGATTTCCTTTCATTAATCGACGCTGCGGTGAATGGTTGTCGCGGCAATTCAACGGTTGAAAGGAAATCGTCATGAACGTTGGCACCGTAAAGTTTTTCAACAGCACCAAGGGCTTTGGCTTCATTCAACCGGAGAATGGCGCGACCGACGTGTTCGTCCATATCTCGGCAGTCGAGCGTGCCGGCATGGGGACGCTGGTCGAAGGCCAGAAGGTTCAATACGACATCGTCCGGGACAATCGGTCGGGCAAATCGGCCGCCGATAACCTGGTGGCGGTGTGATCGCATTCTCTGTCGCCGACCACGGATGTACTGGCGGCTGACGGATGAATGCTGATGGAGGTCGGGCAATGCCCGGCCTTTTTTGTCCCTGAAGCGCGTCGCGATTTTTCGGATTCGCTGACTTTTCGGATTGGCTCCGGGCGCTTCAGCTTTTGTTTTTTCGCATGCCTCCCGAAACCGGTGACCACTTCGGGAGACATGTCTCGTCCAGATTGGAACCGCGATGACAAAGGCGACCTACGCTGTCGGCGACCATGTTTATCTGCTCACGGGGTCCGTTCGCAGCGCCCGGGCGGAAGGCCAGTATCAAGTCATCGGGCTGCTTCCAAACGATGAATCCGGCGCAGCGCAATATCGCGTTCAATCCCGGCAAGAAGGCTTTGAACGGCGCATTCGCGCAAGCGAGATCGACGCCGAACGATCGGCCAAGCCACCCGGCAGTTCCGCCGATCCTGACGCCGGCGGCAGCACGCGCAATTGGATAAAGCCGTTGACATTGCAAACCAGGAAATAGTGTCCGGCAAAGGGTCACCCAAGCCGCGACAAAATAAAGGAACGAAGCAGATGAATCGTTGGCTTGCCAACGAAAGTCTGCTGAGTGGATGACAACAATATCGATCAGGCCCTTCGCGTCATGAAGCGGCAAATGCGGAAGCAATCCGCAGACAGCGCAGGGCATTGCGAAAGAAACTGTAGCGCGAGCGCATGGGTCCGGGAACCAGAACCAAACCGCGCGCGCACCGGCCCGTGGCGAATTGCGCAAGAGGATTAAGACAGTGGCAACCGACCGGGAACAGCTTTTCCCTGCTAAACGAGCCAACCCCCAAGCGAAAGCGGCGACAACCGACAATGCCGCGCGTCTTATCGTGGCGGCCGAAACCGCCGCCCGCGAGAAGAAGACGGCCAAGCTGAAGGCATTGCGGCTCGAACAGCCTCCGGCGCCTGCCGTGGAAGCACCGCCGTCGCGCAAGCGCGCCCAGCAATCGAAGTAGCCGGGGCGGCGCCGACTGGTGGATGCGTCAATCCATCGATCGTTCCCGGTCGATAGTCCGGCGACGTGATCTGTGAAAAGCCGATGCATCGCGATCTGACCGCCAAGGCGCTGTTTGCGGTAAATTCTTGTGATCATTGAACATCTGCCGCTTTGTCGACGCGGCCCCCTCGCCCCGGCTGCGCTTGGCGCAAAGCGGCCGAGGTCGTGGCTGCCAATGGTTGCGATGAAGCTCGACCATGCGAAATTCTGCGACATGATCGCCGACGCCGTCGAGCGGCTGCCCCGGGCGAAGCGATAAGGTGCCAGGGGCGGGAAAGGTCCGTTAAAGCCTGGAGCGCGGTGCTGAATCCATCAGAACTGCGCTCCAGGCTCCAGACACACACATCTACAGAATGAAAAAGCCATTGCCCACCGTCACGTCTTCGTGCAGGCGGATCGCAAAATCCTGTTTGCCGTCGCCGTTGATGTCCCCATAGATGAAAGTGTCGGTCGATGTATCGACATAGCGCAGTTCGCCGGCATGGTGGTCGAAGTTGTCGGTGCCGATGAAGGTGAACTTCTGGTCGCCACTCGCGTTGCTATTCGCATCGATCGCGTGAAGGTCGATCTTGTCGCGTTGCGCATGGGAAAAATCGAAGATCGTATCGGCGCTCTTCTTGGTGGCGCCGGTCTGGTCTGCAGCGAACAGGAAGTGATCGGCGCCGCCGCCGCCAGTGAGCTTGTCCTTGCCCGCTCCGCCCGTCAGCTTGTCATTGCCGTCGCCGCCATCGAGCGTGTCCTTGCCGCCGGCGCCGTCCAGCTTGTCCTTGTCGCCGCCGCCGTCCAGGCTGTTGGCATTGCCGTCACCCGTCAGGATATCGGCGAAACCTGAGCCGATGAGGTTTTCGATCGAGTCATAGGTATCGCCGGCGGCATCGCCGGTATTGCCGCCCGGCGCCGCCAGATTGGCCGTGACCCCTGCGGCCGCGGTCGAATAGGATGCCGTGTCCGTGCCGTCTCCGCCAGACAAGGCGTCGGCGCCGGCACCGCCGTTGAGCGTATCGCCGCCGCCAGCGCCGTCCAGGCCGTTGGCATTGCCGTCACCCGCCAGGCTATCGGCGAAAGCCGAGCCGATGAGGTTTTCGATCGAGTCATAGGTATCGCCGGCGGCGTCACCGGTATTGCCGGCCGGGGCGGCGAGATTTGCCGTAACCCCTTCGGCGGCTGTCGAATAGGACGCCGTGTCCGTGCCGTCTCCGCCAGACAAGGCGTCGGCGCCGGCACCGCCGTTGAGCGTATCGCCGCCGCCAGCGCCGTCCAGGCCGTTGGCATTGCCGTCACCGGTCAGGCTGTCGGCGAAGGCGGAGCCGATGAGGTTTTCGATCGAGTCATAGGTGTCGCCCGCGGCATCGCCGGTATTGCCGCCCGGGGTGGCCAGATTGGCCGTGACCCCGGCCCCCGCGGTTGCATAGGATGCGGTGTCCGTGCCGTCTCCGCCGAGCAAGGCATCGCCGCCGACGGCGCCGGTCAGGGTGTCATTGCCACCGCTGCCGTCCAGGACATTGGCATTGCCGTCACCGGTGAGGCTATCGGCGAAGGCGGAGCCGAGGAGGTTTTCGATCGAGTCATAGGTGTCACCGGCAGCATCGCCGGTATTGCCGCCCGGGGCGGCCAGATTGGCGGTGACCCCGGCGGCGGCTGTCGAATAGGACGCCGTGTCCATGCCGTCTCCGCCGGACAAGGCGTCGGCCCCGGCGCCGCCGATGAGGGTGTCATTGCCGCCGCTGCCATCCAGGCCGTTGGCATTGCCGTCACCGGTCAGGTTGTCGGCGAAGGCGGAGCCGATGAGGTTTTCGATCGAGTCATATGTGTCGCCAGCGGCGTCGCCGGTATTGCCGCCCGGGGCGGCCAGATTGGCCGTGACCCCCACGCCTGCAGTCGCATAGGAGGCGGTATCCGTGCCATCGCCCCCGGACAAGGCGTCGGCGCCGGCGCCACCTATGAGGGTGTCATTGCCGCCGCCGCCGGCCAGGCCGTTGGCATTGCCGTCACCCGTCAGGCTATCGGCGGAAGCCGAGCCGAGGAGGTTTTCGATCGAGTCATAGGTATCGCCGGCGGCATCGCCGGTATTGCCGCCCGGGGCGGCTAGGTTGGCCGTGACCCCTATACCCGCGTTCGCATAGGATGCGGTGTCGGTGCCGTCGCCCCCGATCAAGGCGTCGCCACCGGCGCCGCCCGTGAGGGTGTCATTGCCGCCGCTGCCGTCCAGGCCGTTGGCATTGCCGTCGCCCGTGAGGCTATCGGCGAGAGCCGAGCCGAGGAGGTTTTCGATCGAGGCATAGATGTCGCCGGCGGCATCACCGGTATTTTCGGCCGGGATGGCCAGATTGGCCGTGACCCCTGTGGTGGCGGTCCAATAGGATGCGGTATCGCTGCCATCTCCGCCGAACAAGGCGTCAGCGCCAGCACCGCCGGTCAGGGTGTCATTGCCGCCGCTGCCGTCCAGGCGGTTGGCATTGCCGTCACCCGTCAGGCTATCGGCGAAGGCGGAGCCGAGGAGGTTTTCGATCGAGTCATAGCTATCGCCGGCGGCATTACCGGTATTTTCGGCCGGGTTGGCCAGGTTGGCCGTCACCCCTGCACCGGCGGTCGAATAGGATGCGGTGTCGCTACCGCTTCCACCGGATAAGGCGTCGGCACCGGCGCCGCCGGTCAAGGTGTCATTGCCGCCGCCGCCATCCAGGCCGTTGGCATTGCCGTCGCCCGTCAGGCTGTCGGCATAACCTGAACCGATAAGGTTTTCGATCGAGTCATAGCTATCGCCCGCGGCGTCGCCGGTATTTTCGCCCGGAGCGGTCAGGTTTGCCGTGACCCCTGCGGCTGCGTTCGAATAGGATGCCGTGTCCGTGCCGTCTCCGCCGGACAAAGCGTCGCCACCAGCGCCGCCGGTCAGGATATTGTCGACATCGTTGCCGGTGATCGTGTCATTGCCCGACCCGCCAATGGCATTTTCAATCTCGGACGCCTGATTGTTCTGATATTCCAGAGCGTTGAAAATGCTGCCGCGCGCGAAATTTCCGTCACCGAGATAGGCGAGCTGGTCGCTGTCGAAGACCGACCATTTTCCTGGCCTCAGATCGATGCTGATGCCCGCCGTATAGGCGCTGAGATCATAGGTGTCGTTGCCGCCGCCGTCCCAGAGGGTGGCGAAAATCCGGTTGGCGCCCGGCGCGATCGCTATGCTGCCGTCGATGACCGTATTGCCGGAATCGGGTGTCCATTTATAGACGGTATCGCCCGAATTGGTCGTGTAGTCGGCGCCGTACATCGTCTGCAGCGCGGCAATGTCGAGCATCATATAGGTCTGCTCAAAGCCCCATTGCTCGTTTCTATATCCACCCGCCGTCGACGCGTTGTAATAGGACCGGTAGGACATGACGGAGAATTCTATCGTATCTTCGTCGAGCGGAACGACAACGCCCGACCCTCCGGTGTCATGGGGATGCTTAAGGCCCATTGCGTGGCCGATTTCATGCAAATGGGTAGCCCATGCATAATTTCCCGCCGTGGGAAAGCGATAGTCGTTCGTCGTTCCGTCATAGGCACTGCCGATCCAGACATCACCGTCGTCACTCGGGTCGGCGGTGACGAGATTGCCGGGAAAGTCGGCCACCCGCGACGTTGGCAATGTGCTGGACGTCGTTCCACCGAAGCGAATATGTGTGCCGCTGGTGGAATCGACTTCGCCACGGCTCTGGATATCAGCCAATGTGAAGCCGGCGATGGAAAAACCCGCCGCTGCGGAATTTTGGGAGCCATCCAAGGCAAACTCCGCCGCAGTCTCTTGCCCTGTGCTGAAAACGCGAAAGTTGGCCGGCAGGTCAGGCAGTGACGTATAGTTATAAGCCGCGTTGGTCTGCGAAAATGAATAATAGATAACGGCATCGGCCCATTTATGACCGACCAAAATCCCGTCGATGTACTGATCGCCGGTGGCGGTGACGACAGAGGTGGTTGTTCCAGTACCACTCATTGAACTCTCCCGAGGAAGATCTCATCTGCCACTGTCCAAGAGGGACATTTTATCGCTTTTGACCTGCCTGGGGAATGGAGCGTCGTAAAACAAAGGCTCAGCACCCCAGGACGACAAACCTACAGCACGAAATACCCCGCCGTCACCGTCACGTCCTCGTGCAGGCGGATGGCAAAATCCTGTTTGCCGTCGCCGTTGACGTCGCCGTAGATGTAAGTGTCGGTCGCGGTGTCGACATAGCGCAACTCGCCGGCATGGTGGTCGAAATTGCCGGCGCCGATGAAGGTGAAAGCCTGGTCGCCGCTGGCTTTGGTACTCGCATCGATCGCGTGAAGGTCGACCTTGTCGTGTTCGGCTTTGGAGAAATCGAAGATCGTATCGGCGCTCTTCTTGGTGTCGCCGGTCTGGTCTGCAGCGAACAGGAAGTGATCGGCGCCGCCGCCGCCATAGAGCTTGTCCCTGCCCGCTCCGCCCGTCAGCTTGTCATTGCCGTCGCCGCCATCGAGCGTGTCCTTGCCGCCGGCGCCGTCCAGCTTGTCCTTGTCGCCGCCGCCGTCCAGGCTGTTGGCATTGCCGTCACCCGTCAGGATATCGGCGAAGGCGGAGCCGATGAGGTTTTCGATCGAGTCGTAGGTGTCGCCCGCGGCGTCGCCGGTATTGCCGCCCGGCGCCGCCAGATTGGCCGTGACCCCCGCGCCCGCGGTCGAATAGGATGCGGTATCCGTGCCGTCTCCGCCGGACAAGGCGTCGGCGCCGCCGCCGCCGGTCAGCGTGTCATTGTCGCCGCCGCCGGCCAGGTCGTTGGCATTGCCGTCACCTGTGAGGCTATCGGCGGAAGCCGAGCCGATGAGGTTTTCGATCGAGTCATAGGTATCGCCTGCGGCGTCGCCGGTATTGCTGGCCGGCGTGGCCAGATTTGCGGTGACCCCCGCGGCGGCGTTCGAATAGGATGCGGTGTCCGAGCCGTCTCCGCCGATCAAGGCGTCGCCGCCGCCGCCGCCGGTCAGGACATTGTCGACATCGTTGCCGGTGATCGTGTCATTGCCCGACCCGCCGATGGCGTTTTCAATCTCCGAAGCTTGATTGCTCTGATATTCCAGCGCGTTGAAAATGCTCCCACGCGCGGTATGTCCGTCACCGAGACCGGCGAGCTGATCGCTGTCGAAGACCGACCATTTACCCGGCCGAAGATCGATGCTGATGGCCGATGTATAGGCGCTGAGATCATAGGTGTCGCTGCCGCCGCCGTCCCAGAGGGTGGCGAAAATCCGGTTGGCACCGGGCTCGATCACTATGGTGCCATCAATCACCGTATTGCCGGAATCGGGGGTCCACTTATAGACGGTATCGCCCGAATTGGTCGTGTAGTCAGCGCCGTACATCGTCTGCAGCGCAGCGATGTCGAGCATCATATAGGTCTGCGCGTGGCCCCATTCCTCGTTGTGCAAATTGCTTATATTCGCACCCTCATACGACCGATAGGACATGACGGTGAATTCCATACAGTCTTCGTCTGCTGGAACGGCACCGTAGACCGAGCTTTCCTGAGAGTGCTTGAGACCCATTGCGTGGCCGATTTCATGCAGATGGGTATACCATGCATAACCTCCCGCAACCGGCGTGCGATAGTCGTAAATCGTTCCATCCGTGGAGCTGCCGATCCAGATATCGCCGTCGTCGCTGGTGTCGGACGTGATGATGTTGCCGGGAAAGTCGGCCACCCGCGACGTCCCGAGCTGGCTGGATGTCGTTCCACCGAAGCGGATATTTGTGCCGCTGGTGGAATTGACGTCGCCACGGCTCTGGATATCGGCCAGCGTGAAGCCTTCGATGGAAAAACCCACCGCTGCGGCATTTTGCGAGCCATCCAAGGCAAACTCCGCCGCAGTCTCTTGCTGTGCGGTGAAAACGCGAAAGTTGGCCGGCAGGTCGGTCACGCTTGAATCAGTGTAACTATAGGCTGCGTTAGATGTTGAAAATGAATAATAAATAACGGAATCGGCCCATTTATGACCAACCAAAACTCCATCGATATACTGATCGCCGGTGGCGGTGACGACCGAAGAAGTTGTTCCAGTACCGCTCATCGTATTCCTCCTGAAGTAGAATTCATCCTCAACTCTTCAAGATACACCTTTTATCGCGTTTGACATGTATAGGGAATGGAAAGCATAGAGGAATCGGCAAGGTCTCGATGAAAGCTGTCGGGATCGAGGCGCGGAAGCGTCCGCGCGCATTGCTGCTGCTCGACACGGTGCGGGCGGCCAATGTCATCACCAAGGACCTCGCCGCGCTCCAGCGCTCCGTGACGAAAAACTTTTCACCCTGTCGCACATGCTGCGGCTGTCCTCGACCCTTGTCATGAAGACGGTGTTGCAGAACGGGCCGCTGCCGATTTGGACATGAAACGCCGCGGCATCTCCGCTTCTGATGCAGTCAGCGGATGAATCCCTGGCTTGCCAACGAAAGTCGGCTTAGAATTCCCCGCGCCGATGGGAGCCGCGCATGGATGAAGGCGAAAAGGCATTGCTGGTGCGGATTCGCGGCCGCGTGCAGGGCGTTGACCGCGAGCCGCTCGAATCCGACCGCGTGCCTGGCGATTTCCGCGTGCTGCGGTGATCCGACATAGCCTCAGCGCGAAAAGCTCTTGCGATAATGCGTGGGAGAGATCGAGAATTTGCGCAGGAAGGCGCGGCGCAGGGTGACGACATCGCCAAATCCGGATTGTTTCGCCACCGTCTTCATCGGAATCCTCGCATCTTCGGCCAGCCGGCGCGCCGCTTCCAGGCGAACCGACTCCACATATTGCGCCGGCGTCATCTGTACCTCCTGCTTGAACAGCCGCGCAAAATTGCGTTCGCTCATGCCGACACGTTCGGCAAGGGCCGGCACTGCCAGATCGGATTCGAGATGGTCGTTGATGAAATCCTGTGCCGCCTTGATCGACGTCTTTTGCGCGCTCTGGGCAATCAGATGCGTGCTGAACTGCGACTGGCCGCCGGGCCGCTTGAGAAAAACCACGAGTTCCCTGGCGACGGACAGCGCGATGTCAAGGCCGACATCCTTTTCCACCAAGGCCAGCGCCAGATCGATGCCAGCCGTGACGCCGGCTGACGTCCACACTTTTCCGTCCGTGGTGAAAATGCGGTTCGGTTCCAGTCTCACGGCAGGAAATCGGCGGGCGAATTCACCGGCTTGCGACCAATGTGTCGTGGCCCGCAAGCCGTCAAGTAATCCCGCCTCCCCCAGCACGAAGGCGCCTGAGCAGACCGAACCGACGCGCGGCGTCTCATCCGATACGGATTTCACCCATTGCAGGATGTCGTCCGGCACAGGGCGCTCCTGGATGAGGGGATCGCCGGCAATCAGCAGGGTATCAATTTCGCCCGCAGGTTCGTCGATCCCCCGATCGGCGATCAGCTGCACGCCGGACGATCCCCGCACCGGCCCGCGTTTGGCGCTGACGATCTCCAGCTGATAATAGCGCTGCCCCAGCTGGCGGTTTGCTTCGGCAAACACGTCGCTGGGGCCGATGACATCGAGAAGCTGAACACCTTGCATGGCCAGGATGGCGATCTTTCTCACTTGCCGCTCTCCAGACGGAACAGACGCCCCGTCAGTATGATCACCAGCGTGCGCGTGAACAAGACGGCAATCGCAATCGCCAGCGCGACAAAGATGGCAACCGCAAGGCCCTGCAGCAACGGACTGCCGACGGCTGACGAATAGCGGAAGCTGGCAATGGAAAAGGCGGCGAGCGGGAAGCCTATGGCCCACCAGTTGACGCCAAACGCTATGCCGGACCGGAAGATTTTCGGCACCAAGACCAAGAGCAGGAAGAGCGCGAAATAGTAGAGCGAGGCGGCGACCATATCCACCTGTCGGGTCAGATTGGTATAGGCCAGAAAGCCGACGGCGAACGGAGCGATCAGGATGAGCAGGGACGGCCGCATCATCATCGGGATCGCCTCGTGGTGCCGCAACCGACCGAAGATCAACACGACCAGAACGCCGGCGATCACCGACCCGACGGCAAAGGCGAGCAGGTTGACTTCGTGCGCCCAGGCAAGGGGCATGGCCGACCCCGTCACGGCAATATCGAGCGTGGCGACACCCGGGATGAGCAGAGCCGGCAGCGTGTCCTCGCCCCGGTGCTGCCGGCCGAGGAAGCGCTGCATGACCGCATAGGCGGTGACAAAGGTCAACAGCGTCCCGATCGTCCAGACCGTCTGGGCGACGATGGTGCTGTACGGCCGCAGGAACGACGACAGCAGCAGGATGCCGATGGCGATCGTGGCGAAGAAGTTGTTCTGCACGGGGTGATCATATTCGGCCAGGATAGCACCCGGATGCAGCGCAAGCTTGGCGAGATAGCCGGTCGCAAGCGCGATGAAAACGGCGACGGCAACCCAGCCGATCGCCTCCCCCACAGCCGCCTCGACGATACCGAGCTTCGCCGCCTCCCTCCACGCCAGGCTCAGTCCGGCAAGCCCCATCACGGAGGCGAAGAGATTGATCGGCAGGAGCCTGATCGTATGCTTGGGTTTGGACACAAACCTGGTGTCATCAGTCAAAACCATCTCGGACATTGCAAAACTCCATTTAGGCAAATGATATGCCTTCAATGTAGTGCAATGCCGGTTTGGCGGATAATGTATAGCGAATACATATTCTGCCAAAATGTGGCTGGTGACGGCCGCGGAGGTCGTCACGCCTGTCGGCGGGCTTGTTTGCGTCCGGCGCAAACTGCCGAGACCACTCGACCGGTTCCGGCCAATCCGGACACGAGGTCGAGACGACGAGGACCGCAGCGACACATTTAATTATGGGCGGGCACTGCGCCGCCCGATCGAAACTGTCTTTCGTAGAAAATGCGGACTGACAGGACCACCCCAATGAGCAGGATCACGATCCCTGCTACTTCCATTACTGTCGGCCACCGACCATGAACGACAAGGCCCCCGATGACTCCAAAGGCGGTTTCCGACACGATCAATTGCGCGGCCAGCGCGACCGGCAGACTTCGCGACGCGACATTCCACGCCCACACCCCGCCTACGGTCGCCAGAAGTGCGAAGGATGTACCCCAAAGATAGAGCGAGCTTCGCGCCTGCCTTTAGATTCTCCCAGTAGACGCGTCGGCTTTTGCGAGAAGCCAAAACCGGAAATGGACGGGATGACCAGATGGAAGGCGTCCTCGGCCTTGCCGCCGTGGTTGGTGGAATCCGTCAACGGACCGATGACACCCAGCAGTTCGAAGATCAAA
Source organism: Rhizobium sp. P2_G9 (assembly GCF_056403475.1). Taxonomy (NCBI): domain Bacteria; kingdom Pseudomonadati; phylum Pseudomonadota; class Alphaproteobacteria; order Hyphomicrobiales; family Rhizobiaceae; genus Rhizobium; species Rhizobium sp. P2_G9. The sequence goes on from NZ_JBFUFK010000034.1 coordinate 35,688, forward strand.
CCTGGCCAGCGATGGGTCATGATCAGAGGCAACGCATTCTCAAACCATCAGCCTGCCACCGCGCGCGCCGCAAAAATCTGCCACGTCCCTGGAACACCCCGCAATTCCGCTTCGCCGCGGGGGTCGAACGCGATGCCCGATCCGACGACGAGGTCCTTGACGGTCTGCGAGGCAATGATCTCGTTGGCTCCGGCCAAGCCGAGAAGACGTGAGGCGAGGTGAACGGCAATTCCGCTCAGGTCGTCCTCGCGCCGCTCGCATTCGCCGGTATGCAGTGCCGTGCGAATGGCGATGCCGATCTTGCCTGCCTGTTTCAGGATGGCGTCGGCACATTGGATCGCCTTTGTCGGCCCCTGGAAGGCCGCCAGGAAGCCGTCGCCTGTCGTATTGACTTCGACGCCGTTGAAGCGGCGCAATTCCATGCGGACAAGCTCGTCGTGACGGCGCAGCAGATCGCGCCAACGCTGGTCGCCCAGTTCCGCCGCCATGGATGTCGAGCCGACGATATCGGTGAACAGCACCGTCAGGAGCACGCGTTCCGATGCGGGCAGCGGGCGCATTCCGGTCAGGAACTCCTCGATCTCGTCGACGGTGCGGTCCACGCCCTCGCCCCAGATGACATGGTCGTTGCCGGGTTGCTCGACAAATTTCGCGCCGGCAATGCCATCGGCAACCAGGCGGCCTTCCTCGACCTTGAGCCATCGATCGCCGGTGCGATGCAGAACCAGCGTCGGAACGTGGATGGAGCCCAGGATGTCGCGCACGTCGATCTCGGTATTCCAGCGCCAGAGCGCGATCGCGTCCTGCGGTGAAGCCGAATTGCGCAGATAGGCAGCGAACCATTCGTTCACCTGCCTGTCACCTACGAGGGTCGGCGCGGCGTTGCTGAGGTCGAAGGCATTGCCCCAGTCGCGCGCGATCATCGCCAGTTCCTCCTCCACCTGCTCGGCGGTCTTGGCCCAGGGATAGTCCTCGGCCCACAGGCCCCTGGCGAAAGAGCCATAGAGGACCAGCCCCGCGGTGCGCTCCGGAAAGGTCGCGGCAAACAGCATGCACATGCTGCTGCCCTCCGACGTGCCCATCAGAACCGCACGCCGCGAGCCCGCCGCATCCATGACCGCCTGCACGTCCTGCATGCGTTGCTCAAGCGTCGGAAAACCGACATTGCGATCCGAAAGCCCGGTCCCGCGCTTGTCGAACAGGATGACCCGCGCAAAACCCGACAGGCGCTCAAACATGCGCGCCCAACGCGGATTTTCCCAGGTGTGATCAAAATTCGAAACCCAGCCTGGAACATAGACGATGTCGATGGGGCCATCGCCCACGACCTGATAGGCAATGTTCAATTCGCCACTGCGAGCATAGCGGGTGCTTGGGCGCATGCCGGAGCATAGCATCGATCGTGAGTGATGGGAACGACGGCGGCTTGCTTCGCCAGGGGAACGGCCGGATGTCCATGCGTGCTGCGCTCCGACCCGCGCCGACGCGACTGGTCAGCTCCGTCGCCTGACGACAGGTGTCCCGTCGGCGAGGGCGACGTGGGCGTACGGTGTCTGCGCGTCGGTCATGAACTCGCGGGGTTCGCAGGACGACGACTGGAAGCCATTCTTGCAATTGGCGCTCAGTTGCCCGTGGCGGCAACGTCGTCGAAATCCAGCGATGTCGAGAGCTGTCGATGGGCGTCGATCTGTTTCTGAAGCGTCGCGATCTTTTGTTCGGCGGTGCCGATGGCATCTGCGCCTGCGATGAAGCGGGTTGGCAGTTCGCGCAGATCGGTAAGCTTCAGCAAAGCCCGGGCAAGCTTGGCGGGGTCGCCGGATTGCTTACCGTTGTAGGACTTCCAGAATCCCAACTGCTGCGACCGCTGCTCGGCATAGTCCTCGATCGCAGGGGCCGCGTAGTTGGTGGACTCTTCGGTGAGGAGTTCCGTCCGGAAGAAGCCCGGATTGACGATCATGGTCTGGATGCCGAATGGCGCGACCTCGGCCCCAACCGACTCCATCCATCCTTCAAGCGCGAACTTGGAGGCCGCATAGGCACTCCCGAACTCGAAGCCGCCGAATCCGGCACTCGACGAAATCGAGATGATCTTGCCCGACCGCTGCTTTCGCATCACTGGCAGCACGGCACGCGTAACGTTCATAGGGCCATTGAAACTGGTGGCCAGCTGCAGATTCATCTGGGCAGGCGTCAGTTCTTCGAAATAGCCCGCGTAGAAGCTGGCGGCATTGTTGACCAGCACATCGATGCGGCCGAAGCGGGCCACTGCCAATTTTGCCGCGAGCGCGGCATCCTCAGGCTCGTTCACATCCAGTTTGACGACAAGCAACTCTGCCGCGTCGCCGATGGCGCTGGATACTTTGTCGGGATTGCGCCCGGTCGCCACCACCTTGTGACCGGCTGCCAGCGCGGCCTTTGCGAATTCAAGTCCCATGCCGCGCCCGGCACCTGTGATCATCCATACGTTGCTCATATTCACATTCCTTCGTTGTGTGACGACAAGATAAGACAGGTGCGGCGTGCTGATTAGGCGCTATTATCTGCATGTACTTAGAAAGGGCATTTCTAAATTGGCGCCTTGCCGTAAACGCCCGACAGCGTCTCCTCGCCGCCGGGCGGCGTTCCAATATGGCTATCTTGGAGACAGCGCCGATCGAGCCATCAGACGGCGTTGATATGCGTGCCAAACCAATCGAGCACGAGCTGCGGGTTCTGACCGAAGTAGTTGTATCCCTGGAAGCGCTGATCGGTTCCCTCGATCCAGAACAGCTTCTTGTCCTTCGACGAGATCGTGTCGTAGATTTCCTGGACATTGGATGGCTTGGTCAGGAAGTCGTCGCGGACTTGGGCGACGAGCGTCGGTACGGTGACCGCCCTGGCATATTCCATCGGCCAGACGTCGGCGAGATGAAAGCCGGTCCGCTTGTGGAACGCGGTGTCGAAGCGTTCGAGGCCGTTCTCGATCTTCTGGTTCTCGACCGCGGTCTGGACGAACACACTCGGCGAGACGGGCTGCAGTGCGATCAACGCCTTGATGTGCTTGAACTCTTCCGGGTGCTTCTCCATGCCGACGATGGTCGCGTTGGCACCGAGGCAGCGGCTGTAGAGAACCGTTTTCATGTCCTTGGTGTCGGGTCTGGATTTGGCGTAGCGCATCGAGCCGACGACGTCGCGATATTCCAGGACCCCGTGGCCATTGACGCCGCCGCTTCCCGTGCCGCTGCGGCCATGGTTGCGCATGTCGTAGGCGATGATGTTATAGCCGGCATCGTGCAGGATCTTGTATTCCGGCAGGAAGTTCACCTCGAAGCCGCCGAAATTCGTCCAAGGCTCGAGGTGGCCGGGATATCCGTAGCGATTGCAGGGCATGGGATGATTGCAGATGATCAGGCGATCTGAATCGGCGGGGATGAGCCAGCCTTCGATCGTCACACCATCCATCGCCGGGAAGAAGATTTCCTCGAACTCCATGCCGTATTCATGCGGCCATCGCAGGATGGGAGTGCGGGTCGAGTGCGCCATCAGGTCGGCCATGCCGTTGATGAACTCTTCTGATTTCGTATCGGTCATGGTTGCTGTCACTTTCACGTCTGCGGCCTGGGCGCTTGCGGTGGCGGCGGCCATGATGGGAAGGGTGGTGAGTGCCGCGCCGGCTTTCAAAAGCTGCCGACGGCTGGTGGACGCTACGCCATCTGGGTGAAGCGGCGTGTCATTCTGGTTGCCCATTTCAGGCTCCTTCCTGATGAGATGGATGTTTGACAGAAAATGGCGGCGGCGCTCGGGATCAGGTGCCGCCTCGCTTGCCCGTCACTGCTTGGGCGGGACAAAGCCCTCGGTGATCACAACCGAACCTTCGGTCGAAGCGATGCGGAACTTGCGCGCCGCCGTGTATTCGGGAGAGTTGTAGAAGCGCTGGGCGTCCGCCACGCTCGGGAACTCGGCGATGGCCATGACGGACTGCGGCTTGCCTTCGACTGCAGTCGCATTCAGGTTGAAGACGATGATCTTTCCGCCGAATTTCGGAGCCAGCGGGCCAGCTTCTTCCATGTATTTCTGAAAGCCGGCCTGATCCTTGATCGTGTAGTTGGCGATCATATAGCCGGGTACCTGTGCATCCTGCGCGTGGCCAGTCGAGCCGGCGGCAATCGCGATAACGCTCGCTGCGCATATGATGAGTTTCTTCATGGTCGTGTCCTCTTCCGTCGATTGGCCACGTTTCTCCGTTGCCACGATCGAAGGGATCGCGGCTTTTGGGAAAACCGTTGGTGTGATGTGAAAACTGGCGGTTCGTCCGTCCGGCTTTCATGAAGACGAATATAGCCGGGACCGATCCATGCGATTAGACGGCATAATCTGCATGAAGCTAGAAATCAGAGAGATAAATCCGCGTTATTGTTCCAGGTGCTCGTCGCGAGAAGAGCTTGTCCTGGCGTACGACAAGATGGCGCGGCGCGGAGCCACTATCCCTTATGGCGAAGCGCTTCGAGCAGGACGGCGAACGCGGGCGTGTGCTGGCGTCTGCTCGGATAGTAGAGATGGTAGCCCGCAAAAGCAGGACACCAATCCTCCAGGACGCGCACGAGGCGTCCTGCCGCGATATGCTGGGAGACCTGACTTTCGAACATGCACGCCAGTGCCAGCCCGTCGAGCGCAGCAGCTTCCAACATCTCTCCGTCGTTTAGAATGAGCGGACCATTGACCCTGACTTCCAACTCGACGCCGTCCCGCTCAAATTCCCAGGCAAAAAGACCCCCGCTCGTGGTCTGCCGATAGCTGGCGCAGCGATGGTCGCCAAGGTCGCGCGGGGTTTCCGGTGCCTTATTCTTGGCGAAATAGGAGGGCGAGCCCACGATTGCCATCCGCATATCCGGGCCGACCTTCACTGCCACCATGTCTTTCTGGACTTGCTCGCCAAGGCGGATGCCGGCATCGAACCGACCTGCCACGATATCGGTCAGTCCTTCTTCCAGGTTGATCTCGACCGAGATGTCCGGGTATTCCAGAAGGAGCTTGGACAGGACAGGCCAGAGCACGGTTTTGGCCGCATGCCGGAATGTGGTGATGCGGATCGTTCCGGCGGGTTTATCATGAAGCGCCGTAAGCGCGGCGAGTTCGCTGTCTATATGGTCGAACGCAGGTCTGAGGCCATTCAACAACCTTTCCCCGGCATCGGTCAGCGACAGGCTTCGCGTCGTCCGCGAGAGCAGTCGGACTTTCAGGCGCTCCTCGAGCATGCGGACTGCGTAGCTCAGGGCGGACTGGGACAGCCCCAGCTTGGCTGCGGCGCGGGTAAAACTACCTTCCTCGGCGACGGCGATAAAAACCGCCAGGTCGCTAAAGTCGCCTTTCCTCATTTATCAATCCCATTGCTAAATCCAGACCGATAATAGAGATGGCAACGTCATGTGGCAAATTCCACAGGGCCGGTTGTGCGGTTCTGGTTTGGTCTCTTTTTGGCCGGCGCGGCGCGGACATCGCCCTAATCCGGCCTGGTCGTAGGCGCTGTGTCGATCATTTGACGCGCATCTGGCCAAATGTCGACGCCGAGCAATTGCAGAGCGCAAGCCGAAGTCGATCAACCTACCTGACCGGGCAGTAGCGAACAGCGGCTTGGAGACGCATATTCAAAGCTCTACAGGAGATCACCCATGACCGAACCTAATTTCCTTGCCAACATGTCTTCCATGATCGTCGAGACTGCCGCCAGCGTTTCGCCGAGCATTGTCGAGATTGCCTCCCACCAATCGCTCGCCAGCGGCTTTGTATGGCGTGCGGGGCTCATCATCACCGCCGACGAATCTCTTGCCGACGAGGGCCAGGTTCTGGTCGAATTCGCCGATGGCACCGAGCGCACGGCGAGCGTGGTGGGCCGCGATCCTTCGACCGATGTCGCACTCCTTCGGGTCGACGGAGCTGACGCGCCATCGGCGGTGCTCAGTCAAGAACCGCTTAGACCTGGAACCCTCGTGGTGATCGCGGCTGCGGCAGAAAGCGCGCCTCTTGTTTCGTTCGCAAGCGCGATCGCGGTTGGTCCTGCTTGGCGGTCGATGCGCGGCGGCAAGATTGACGCGCGCATCGAACTCGACATGAAATTGCGTGATCGCGCAGAAGGGGGGCTGGCCATCACAGGGGACGGCAAAGCCATTGGCATGGTTGTCCGAGGACCACGTGGGCGAACGTTGGTCATTCCGTCCGCGACCATTGAGGCCGCGGCCGGCCTCCTCCTTGAGCATGGCGAAGTCCGGCGTGGTTATCTGGGTCTCGGGCTCCATCAGGTCATCGCCACGGGGGGCGGCCAGGGCGCGATGGTGATGAGCGTCGATCCCGATGGACCGGGCGCTGTCGGCGGTCTCCTCCAAGGAGACATCATCCTTCGCTGGAACGGCGAGACTGTCCCTTCGGTCAATGCGCTCGTGCGAACCCTCGATCATCAATCCATCGGCCAATCGGTTTCCTTGGGAATCAGGCGTGCGGGCGTGGACGTCGAGGCGACGATCACTATCGGGACCCGGCCGCGCGGATGAGTGACACGGGCCCTGTCACGATCGCGGTACGCATCGACGACCCGGCGCTTGCGGAGCGGCTGAGGGCGTTGCTGACGTCAGTCGATGGGGTACGCGTTGCGGCGGATGGAGAGGAGGCCGAGCTGGTCCTCTCCACTGCCCAGGCCAGCCTGGCGAGTGCGGGCCTGACGGCTCGCGAGCGCGAGGTCGTGGCGCTGCTCGCGGATGGGCTTTCGAACAAGCAGATCGCTCGCAAGCTCGGGATTTCTGCGGACACGGCGAAATTCCACGTCGGGCGGGTGATCGACAAGCTGGACGCCACAGGCCGCACCGATGCGGTGGCGCACGCCGCTCGGCTCGGCGTCATTCATCTGTAAAGGTCTCCGATCATGCTCAATACGGCTTCAATGGTCTGTCATCGGGTTGGTGACCCTGCCGCCGACAGCGCCATGGACGCTTAGGATATTACACAACAATGACCGCCCAACCGATTGGGCGGCCAGTCAGGGCCGAAGGCCGAGCCCCGCTATTATTTGGCGAGCGCCGCTTGTTCGATGACATCAGCGACGTCCTTGGCGAACACGACCAGCGACGCGTGACTGCCGGGAACTTCGGTTACCTTGGCCTTGATCCGTGCTGCCATCATTTGCTGTGCTTCAGGAGCAATCACGCGGTCCTTCGTGCTGATGACGAAATAGTTGGGCTTGACGTGCCAGGCGGCGGTATCCACCGGCGCTTCGAAGGCCGTGTGGTTCAAGGGCATCTGGTCGGCGGCAAGTTTCTCGGCAATTTTCAGCGGCAGTTCAGGCGCGACGAATTCGGGAAAGGTCTTTTGGTCCAGATAGAGATTGCCCTTGTCATCCGGATGGATGGACTTCGCACCGTCAGTCGCCGGGCCGGACTTGGCAAGCGCGGCCACAGACTCGCCGACATCCGGGGCAAACGCCGAAACAAACACGAGTGACTTCACCTTGGGATCGTTGCCTGCTTCGGTGATGACAACGCCGCCCCAGGAGTGCCCCACGAGAACGGTCGGGCCATTCTGTTCGGCCAGCGCCTTCTTGGTCGCAGCAACGTCAGCGGCAAGCGACGTGAGCGGATTTTCGACCAGGGTGACCTTGTAGCCCTTGGCGACAAGAATGTCGGCAACAGGCTGCCAGCTTGTCTGGTCGACGAAAGCGCCATGAACGAGGACGATGTTGTGCGCCGCGCCCTTGGGAACTTCGCCTGCGGTGGCAGACAGGGCAAAGGCGGCGCTGGCAAGCAGCGATGCTGCGGCTGTCATGATGAGAGAACGCATTTTATTTTCTCCTGGAAGAATGGAACCGATGCACGCTTCCAGCGAGGAAGCAGGCGTTTCAGCAAAGTCGCGATACCAAAGCTGCGGTCGATTGCGGCCTCCATCCGGTGGGCCTAAATGCCCGCAACAGAGAGCAATTTTCGTTGTATCGCTTGCCGTTGAAACTAGAGGGAAATGTCTTGGCACCCCATGACGGCAACAACGGAGTTCTTGCTCCAGCGTCCGATATTGAGACGTCCCCAGACCTTCTGTCGGATATCCTGAGGTTCGTGCAGCTGACGGGAGGGCGCGTCTTTACGACGGAATGCGCCCAAGGATTCAATATGGTTTTCCAACCCAGTTCAGGATGCATCCATGTCGTGCAGGAAGGCGAGATCGATATCTATGTCGAGGACGATCCGCCGCTGAGAGTGTCCAGGGGTGACGTCTTCGTGCTGCCGCATCCGATCAGGTATGCTCTGGCCTGTCCCAGCAAAAGCTGGCGCCAGGCCAGGCATGAATTTGGAGTCGATGGATCGGGCGTCAAGGTCGACGTGCTTCGGGACGGCACCGGGCCGGTGATAGCAAGGACACTCAGCGCGACTTTTCAGTTCGAAAACACGGGCGGCATGCAGCCTGCCGTAAGCTTGCTGCCCAACTATATCCATATAGCGAGAGACATCGATCAATCCGCCGTCCTCATCAGGGATGTCGCCCAATTCCTGGTTTTCGAGAAGCAGGCGAACGAGCCGGGAGCCGCCCTGATGATCTCGCGGGTGATCGATATCCTGGTCATCCGCAGTATCAGGACCTGGTCAAAGTTACATGGTCAGAAGCAGGGCTGGATTGGTGCGCTGGCAGACGCCAGGGTCAGCCGGGCATTGTCTGCACTGCACAGAAATCCCAGCCGACCCTGGTCGGTGGCTGACCTGGCTTCGATTGCCGGAATGTCGCGTTCGCGGTTCGCGGAAGTATTCCTGGCGGCTGTCGGCGAACCACCTCTCAGATACCTGCATGGCTGGCGTCTGGCTGTCGCGGCCGACTTGCTGCGCAAATCGAACCTGCGCGTCGGAGACATCGCCCGCCATGTCGGCTACGATTCCGAGGCCGCTTTCAGCCGGGCATTCAAGACGTCATACGGCCTGTCGCCGAGGCAGGCGCGTCTGACGCCGTGAATAGGATGCAGAAGCTGTATGGGTTATTCCGAAATGGCATCTGTCGAGCCGAATGACGGCTTTTGGCGCCTCGGAGACTTGAGGTCTTGGCTTCTGTTGGCGCAATCCGGCCCGGCACGATCGGGCAGCGCTTCCGCATCCGCGCTCTCAAATCCCCGACCCGTCGAGCTCCTTGGCGTCTTCGCCCTCCCAGGGCGTGGGGAATGTCATGCGGTCGAGATTGGCTGTCGGCAGCGGCATCCAGCATTTCAATTCCGGCTCGGCATATTCGATGATCCGGCCTGGCGCAGAATCGGAAGAGCGCCAGGCTTCGCCGCCGAATTGATCGCCGTTCGACCAATAGGCGAGGTCGACGGTTCCCGGCCCCTGTTCGGACTCACGGATCGTCACCAGGATGCGGCTGCCGTCCCTGGGCGCGCTGCGCATGTGTCGCCAACGGTCTGGTTCGTCCATGTTTTCCTCCTGTCTCACTCCAGGCCGGAGTGTGGCGCGGCGAATTCGAACGGTCAACGCAAACTTTGCCGGGGCGCCATGCGTTTCGCGCGGCTGTCCGGGCCTGCAATCTTCGATCGGCTCGATTTACGCGATCAAAAGGGATTTTCGTTATTTTAGATGCATTCGGTCGGGCCTGCAGGGATGTTCCGCGCGGCCCCAACGCAAACCCTTTGTCCGCTCGATCAGGATCATTCACCATGGCTCGGCTTTCGCAATGTCTTGCAATCATCGGTTTGGTCGCCTTCGCGCTTCCGGCGCACGCGCTGGATTGTTCGAGCAAAGCCGCAAAGGATGACACTGTCGTCAGCGCCATCTGCGCCGATCCCCAGTTGTTGCAGGCCGACAAAGAGATGAACGAGGCCTACAGCAATCTCTACAAGGGTCGCGACAAGAAGCAGCAGCGCGTGATCAAGAACATGCAAAAAGAATGGCTTTGGAGCAGGAAGGACTGCGAGAAAGCCGATCCGCAATGCCTGATGTCGATGATCCGTGCCAGGACCGAATTCCTGCTGAGCGCGGATGGAACAGGCCCGACGAGCCAGGGAAAGCTGGTGTTCAAAGGTGTCTATGTGGATGCTGGCGACGGCTGGGGCGGGACGGATATCTCCCTCTACGAGTTCGAAGAACCGGACACGGACGGCAAGATATCTTTCAATGCAGCCGTCGACAAGATTTTCACGGATAACGGCGGCGGACAGCAGCCGGTCGCAAAGTCCGTCAGCGTCGACACCACCAACACCTATGACTGCAGCCACTGCAGCGAAAGCCAGATGATGAACCCACCCTTTCAGGTGAAAAACTTCATCTCCGCCCCCATTGCCGAGCAATCCGACAACGGCTTCCACATCTACGGTTCAACCATATATATCAATCAATTCCTGGACAAACGAGCCACGCTTTCCTACCGCGACCTGCTTCAGGAATACGACGCCTCGCTTCTGGCCAAGTCATGCTACGATCATGTCATGGCTGGCCTGGAAGACGAAACATACCTTCCGCAGGCCAGCACCGGTGACAAGGCAAACCATCGGCCATCGAACGAATTCATGGGGTATTTTCGCGACCCGGCCAACTGGGAGTTCGATGGCAAATCGATCACGTTCACCCTGCCCTTCACCGACTTCGACCAGGAATGCACAATGTCCTACGAGACGCTGAGACCACACCTTGCCGAGGATGCAGTGCTGCCGACGAAGGGGCAGTAATCCCATCGCTTTCGGGAGACATGCCGGGCACTCGCATTTGGGATAAAGACCCTCTCTGGCCTGCCGGCATTCGTCGCTGAAATCGATCCACCGGATCGATTTCTCCGATCGCCTGGCCGAACCTGCCCGGCCGCACTCACAGCGTCGCCTTGAGAACCAAAGCCTGCTCGGCGAGCAGCAGCGACGCAATCGCGATCATGGCCGCACCCGAGAGCTGGCTGACACGGCGTGCGACATGCGGGCGGGTTCGCAGAATGGCGCGGGCGCTGAAGCCTGATCTGCGGAGACATAAAGACACCTTTATCCGCCGGTTCACTTGCGCACCATTATGTCGGCAGGCAAACCATGTCACCCCTGCTTCCCGATCCCATGGTTTCGGCGCGCATGGCCGCTTCGTGGTTCTCGGCTTCCGGCGCGAAGCTGCCCTGGCTCATCGGCCGCCTTTGGCTCAGAGCAAACTTTCGCTCTTCAAAAGATAACAAAACGCTGCGTCGGGCGAGCCGCGCGAGTTAGGACCCGATGTGCGACAGATCACGTCGAAGCGTATCATAGAGGCGGTCAACCGCCGCGCCATCAGACAACGGGTTTCGAATAATTCCGATTTCCAGGTCGTCGAGCGTTGGAAGCCCTTCGTTTCCCCCGATTATCCGCAGGGAATCCGGCACGCTGCATAGTGCCAGCGCGGCTACCGAAAGTCCCGTCTGAACGATCGTCACCAGACCAAGCAGGCTAGGACTTGAATAGGTGCACCGATAGGCGCGGTCGCTGTCAGCGAGAGCACGGAGAACATGGGCGCGTGCCGTAGAGTTTTCAAACAAGGCGACAGGTAGCGGATCAGTCTCCCAGGCCATATGTGTCGGAGACGAAACCCATACCAAGCGTTCGCGCCTGAGTATTTCGATGGCCTGATCCCGTGCACGAGTGACGATTGCCAGATCGACGCGATTCTCATGAATCGACAAATTGAGTTTGTCGCTTGGTTCGCAGACGAGATTGACAGCAATCTGCGGATATTCGTTCGCAAACCGTCGGAGGGCTTGAGGCAGCAGGGAGGCCGCATAGTCGTCAGGAATGCCGAGACGAACGCTTCCTATATCCGGCTTCCCGGTGACGCTCGTCCACGCTTCGTCAGAGAGCTTCAGAAGACGGCGTGCGTAGGCCAGCAGATCTTTGCCGACCGCATTCGGAATGACTGCCTTGGGCGTTCGCACGAGAAGTTGCGTCCCGAGGGATTGCTCCAGTCGCTGCATCTGCATGCTGACGGCGGACTGACTGCGCCCGACGCGAGGAGCCGCATTCGTGAAGCTCCCAGTCTCGACGACGGCGACGAAGGTACTCAGAAGTTCAAGGTCAAAGATTTTGTTCATGGCGCTATCAGCATATCGAATAGCGCTCTCCAAATCTATTCGTTTGATTGGTGACGCTGCATTTGTGAAGCTATGGCCACACTTGACTGGAGGCTGGGATGCCAATGTCGACCGAACGGATAGTTGATCGAGATGCCGAGGGGCGCGACCGCCCTGTGGGCGAGGCAATGCTGTGACTGTGAGTTGGATCTTATCTGTGGTCTTCTTTGCCGTGGCTTCGTCCGGCTCGCCTGGGCCGAACAACATGCTTTTGACGACAACCGGCGCAAACTACGGCTTCGCGCGTTCGTTGCCGCACGTCTTTGGCACGGGCGTCGGCATCTGCATCATCTTTCTGGGACTTGGTGTGTTTGGCAGCCAATTACTGCAGAATGAGACCTTTCGGAACGTGCTAAAGTGGGGCGGTGTCGTTTACCTCGCCTGGCTCGCTTTCAAGATCGCCATGAGCCGTCCCAGCACGGCATCCGAAGGAGAGGCGGATAGCGCCCAACCTCTCACCTTTATTCAGGCAGTGTTCTTTCAAGCGCTCAATCCGAAAGTCTGGTTGGGTGGTGCAAGTGGCATCCTGGCCTACGGCGCAATGTCAGACGGGTGGAGCGCCCTGGCGATGAGCGTCGCATTCGCGCTTGTGTTCGCATCGGTCAGCATGCCCTGCGGTGCAAGCTGGGCATTGATGGGGGCATCGGCCCGACACGTACTGCGTTCGGACCGCGCACTGAGGGTATTCAACATCGCGATGGCGATCCTGCTTCTCGCCTCGCTGGTTCCAGTGGTGCTGAACTGATGGGGCGTCAGAACTCGATCAGCGAAGCCAATTTGGCCGCCCTCCTGCTTTTACGGGTCCAAGCCCGCGTCAGCCGGCCATCAGCTGCGAGAAACACCCTGGAGATAATATGAAAACCATCGGGATAGTTGGCGGTGTCGCCTGGCCCAGCTCGATCATTTACTATCAGACCATCAATGAACTGATAGCGAAGCGAATGGGCGGAAGCGGTCGGCATTGTGCAAAGCTGGTAATGGCCCAGACAGACTTCGACGAAGTTGAACGTCGACAGGTTGAAGGCCGATGGGATCTGGTCGGGGGATTGATTGCGGAAGAGGCCAACAAGCTAAAGGCGGCCGGAGCGGATTTCTACATCGTCGCCTGCAATACGGTCCATACAGCGGCGGATGTGTTTGAGGGACGGGTTGACCTGCCGTTTATCCATATCGTTGATCCAGCAGCTGAGCAGGCACTGGCTAGCGGGTTCAAAACGGTCGGATTGCTTGGTAGCCGGTATACGATGACAGGAACGTATTTTGTTGACCGGCTGAAGGATCGGTATGGCCTGAAAGTGCTTGTCGCAGACGGTGAGCATGAAGCCAATGTTCACAATGCTCTCTACGAAGAACTGACCAAAGGAATCTTCCGGCCTGAAACGCGGTTGAAGTTCAAGGCTGCCCTGGAATCTCTGGCGAGCCGAGGTGCGGAGGTCATTATTCTCGGCTGCACCGAATTTGGCATGCTCATTAAGGCAGAGGACAGCCCGGTCCCCTTAATCGACACAACAATTGCCCACGCCGAGGCAGCAGTCGAGAAGGCACTGCAATCTGGCTGAACTGAACATCAACGGTCGTGGAAACGAAATGGCATAGGAGCGACAGACCCGATGGTTTGAACTGGCCCTTCGCTTGTCGCGCTCGGCGCTGAAAAAAGCGTCTGGTCGGATCACGGGCGGGATGGACCACCGACATAACCGCCGATAGTCAACTCTTCAACGTTGGGAGACTGGCGTTTTGAACATTCTCCTCGTTCCCGGATTCATGGCGACAAAGTCTCTCTGGGACGATGTCATATCCGATCTGGAAAAAATCGGCCCTGTGACTCATGCCGACGTGTTCGATGGAACCTCAATATCCGACATGGCCAAGAAGGCTATTGTCCAAGCGCCAGAGACGTTCGCTTTGATTGGGTTCTCCATGGGCGGCTACGTGGCGAGAGAAATAGCTCGTATCGCTTCCGGTCGAGTGGAGGCGCTGGTGCTCATCGCCACATCCGCCCGCACAGATAGGCCCGAGCAGATCATTCGAAAGGCCAGAGCCTCAGAACAATTGCGCATCTCCCGTTTTACCGGATTGAGCCGAGYGACAATCTTGCAATCACTCCACCCAGGGAATGCGAACAACGTCGCGATGATGGAGCGTGTCCGTCGCATGGGCCTTGATCTGGGCAAAGACGTTTTCATTCGCCAGGTGGCTCCGCAAAGAGAGAGCGACCTGGACAGGCTGGGCGAGATTGGCTGTCCGACGCTCGTTGTTGCCGCTGCCGACGACAGTCTTCGAAGCCTCTTGGAAGCCGAGGAACTGAGAGTTGGCATCCCCAATGCAGAACTCGTTATCGTTCAGGGATCGGGGCATATGCTGCCAATCGAAGCTCCAGGTACGTTGGCCGAATTGGTCGTGCCATGGCTCCGAAAATTGTGCGCCTCACCAGCCTAGTTGAGGTCCTCTTTTGACGCATCAGAGACCTGACGTCTCGGCTCCTCGCGACCCGGCGCGGTCATCAAGGGCACAACGCAGTCCGTGGGAACAGGCGATGGAAAAGAGCAGGCGCTTGACGCATAGTCGTGTCGGTTTCAAACTGAGGTCGTAACCGGCGTTCTGCTCCCACATTGCCCGCCGTGGCCTGATATGTGATTGAACCGCGCCGATTTGCCCGTGCACAGGCCGCTCACCAGTCGTTCGAAACCAGTGCGGTCAATAGCGCCGCTGGCGGTACGACCAAGGTCATCGTCGATCACGTCCACATCACGGAAACCCCAGCGGCGCGCAACGTCGACAAGTTCGTATTGTCGCCTCCGGCTCTCCAGGTTGTTTTGGACCTGACCTGGGGTCGACTGTCGAACGTAAACTACAGCCTTGCGCGTCAGCACCGAGGCGGGAAGGAGATTATTGCTCGTCATCGCTCGCCTCCTTCGCCGCGACGCCGGCCGCGGCCATCAGAAGGGTTGCCAGTCTGGCGACAACGGCGCTCCGTTCCGTATCGCTCAGGCCTCGTATCTGCGGCGTGTCGAACGACATGCTCAGTTGCCGGATCGGTATTGGTAATGTCGAGGGTGGTTGTATCTTCATGGCGCGCCTCCTGGATGGCTGTGAGTCCATCCGTCGAAGGTTTGCCTGAAACCACGCTCAGCAAGCAGTCCATGAAGCTCCATGAGGTTGGTCACCGCAACGCGCGGTTCGCCCATCTCCATGCCGGCGCAAAATGCCCGATCCAGCATCCATTCCGAGACATGAATGACTTCGCCCGGCCTAACCTCCACCCGCACGATCGCGCCACCAGCGCGATCCTCACGACCTTCATGCCGAAAACAACCACCGTAAAGTGGGCGCCATCGATAATGAACTTCTACTAGCAGCCCGACATGGGCAGAATGAACCTGCGATGGCTCTGAACCGAAAGAACGCACTCTTCGCAGGGCATGACGCGGGTGCAGAGAACTGGGCGACCATTGCCTCGCTCATCGAGACGTGTAAGCGAAATGCAATCGACCCGCCTGTGTATTTGACCAGCACGCTCACTGCCATCGTCAATGGCCACAAGCAGAGCCAGATTTGATGAGCTGCTGCCGTGGTATCGCCCAGCACGGTAATCTGTGCCCGAAGGACCCTTTAAACCCGCCTGTCCCACAGGAGCCGAACCATTCGTCTTGACGATTTTCGAAATTCACACTAATCAGCGTCTTGTCGAAAAGGAAAAGACCGGTTGGTATTTCCGGTCCCTGAGTTCAGGTCCGCATCGCTGACGCGATACCCACGGCATCAACCCGAATGCGTTTCGGGCATGGTGTTCGTCGTGGAGCCTTCTTGCATCTCACCTCGTTTTTCCATGTTCCGGACGCTTCTTCATAACTGGAGAAGTCATGAGAACTAAACTCAAAGTCCTTATCGCCGGGGCAGGTCTTGGCGGCCTAGCACTCGCGCAAATGCTCAAGAATGCCGGTGTCGATGCTCACGTTTTCGAGCGCGACGCCAGCCCTTGGGAACGTTCCCAAGGCTACCGCCTGCATATCGATGCCGATGGCGTTGGCGGCCTCAGTGAGGTCTTGTCGCCGAAGCTTCTGGCGCTCTTCGAGGCGACCGCGATGCGCGCTTTGCCTTACACGACGATGGTCGATGCCAATCTCTTGTTGAACAAGCGTATTCCGATCGACATCTACAGCCACACCGAACATCACATCGCCGCAGGGTTGGCAACGCATGTCAATGTCGACCGCGCCATCCTTCGCCAGATCCTACTCACCGGACTGGATGACGCCTGCCACTACGGCAACCCTGTCGTCTCCTATGAAGGCCGCGACCACGGCGTGGAAGTTACCCTTTCCGACGGGCAGACAGTGACCGGGGCTGTTCTGGTCGGTGCGGACGGCATCCGTTCGGCTGTTCGTCGGCAGYGGGCTCCTCATGCACAATCAATGGACACCGGCGTGCGATGCATTTACGGCCGGCTTTCCGCTACTCGCGCTCGCCAATTGCTACCCGCCCACGCGGTGGCTGATGTGTTCACCTTCTGCTCGGATGACCGCAAGGTCCTGCTCGGATTAGGAGGCGTCATGTTTCCGATCGAGCCGTCAGCGGCTGCAAGAAGTCTGCTGCCGGCGGCAAATCTTCCACACCGCGAGGACTATGTCGCATGTATCGTTGCAGCGCGTCCTCAGTACATCGGCAAGGGAGATGCTGAGCTCAGACTCGCAAGCAGCGATGACCTCCAGCAACTCGCAGGCGATCTCTTGAAAGATTGGCCCGCAGAGGCAAGGAATGTCATCCTTGGTGGAGAGCGAGGATCATTCTTCTATGTGGAGATGTATAGCAGTATCCCATTCGATTTGGCCCCATCACCCAATGTCACACTGCTTGGTGACGCGGCCCATGCCATGTCACCAAGCCTCGGTCGAGGCGCAAATGTCGCCCTCCGGGACGCGGCAAAACTGGGGAGGCAGATTGTTGCAGTGTCACGAGGCGAACTGCCATTGGCCGATGCTCTCGCTGTCTATGAGCGTGACATGATGCAATATGGCTTTGAAGTCGTCCGCAACGCTGCCGCAAAAGGGGCAATGGTTATCGGACAAAGCCCGCTGACAGCGTAGTCTGTCCCTGGTGCGAAATTTGGGCAGCCATCAAAAGGAAATGGCTGCCCGTCTGCTTCAACGTAGTGCCTCACATCTCTGGCGTGACCGCTTCGTAGCACGAAGCTGGCCGTCACCATCAAGGCAGTCGTCTTCGAAACGCAAAGAGTATAACGATCAAGGTGCAAGCGAGACATCGCTTACCTGAGGTCTCTCGGGAGGACGCGAAATGATCAATCACACGACCCTCATGACCTATTGCGCGATTGTTCTGGGCTTCGTTTTCATTCCGGGGCCGGCGACGCTGTTGACCGTTGCGAGAGCTTCGACCTCCGGGACGAAAGTTGGTGTTGCCACCGGCGCAGGTATCACAGCGGGGGATATCATTCACACGGCTTTTGCAGTGGTTGGAATTTCGGCGATCATCGCGGCATCCGCCACGCTGTTCAGCGTCATCAAGTATATCGGGGCGGCCTATCTGTTTTATCTCGGCGTCAAGGCGATCCTGGCAAAGGACGCCTCCGTGATCGGCAAAAACGAACTGCCGCTGACGGCTGCCCAGGCCTTTCGGCAGGGCATTCTCGCTGAAGTGCTCAATCCGAAAACCGCATTGTTCTTTCTGGCATTCCTTCCGCAATTCGTGCGCCCTGAAAATGGGGCTGTGTTTGTGCAATTGAGTATCCTCGGCGTCATCTTTTCACTCCTCGGTTTCGTCAGCACATTTGTATTCGCCTGCAGCGCAGGCAGGCTCGGCGCCTTCCTGCGCCGTCACGCAGCGGTTTCGAAGTGGCAGGGTAAGATTGTTGGCTCAATCTATTGCGCAGTTGGCGTGAGATTGGCACTTCAGCAGCGCTGAAGGCCAATCCGTCTTCTGCGGCTGGTTTTCCTCCCAGTTTTGTCCGCAATCGCCGCAAGGCAATCAAGAGCAATGCACGCAAATGGTCGCCGTCTTCACGCCGGCAAGGTGCAGACCGCGAAGGCCAGGCTGGTCGCTCGACCGACCGCACTCACAGCATCGCCTTGAGAACCAAACCCTGCTCGGCGAGCAATAGCGACGCGATCGCGATCATGGCGCCACCCGAAAGCTGGCTGACCCGGCGCGCGACATGCGGGCGGGTTCGTAGGATGGCGCGGGCGCTAAAACCGACCAGGAGGTAGACCACGGCGCAATTGACGATCTGCACCAGTCCCATGGCGGCGATCTGGGCTGCAATCGGCCATTGCGCGGCCCGGCTGGTGAACTGCGGCAGCAAAGCGAGGAACAGCAGCAGCGCCTTGGGATTGACCCCGCTGACCACGAAGCCGCGCAACAGCAGCCCCGGCCATGTCGTCGTCTCGCCGCTGCCGGCAGAGGGCCCGGGCGGGTTTTTGAGGATCCCGACCCCCAGATAGAGCAGATAGGCCGCCCCCACGACCGTCAGCACGGTCAGCAGCGCCGGCAGGCTGGCGACCAGCGCACCTATGCCCGCCGCGACAAGCAGCGTGATCATCAGATAGCCGATCAGCATGCCGCTGACGGCGGGGAAAACCGCCCTGCCCTGCATCCCCGCCGATATGGCATAGGCCCAGTCCGCGCCCGGCGTCACCACCAGCGAAAACGACAGCATCCAGAACGCCGCCAGCAAGCTCCAATCCATGTGCAATCCCTCCGCTACCGATAGAGGGAGATTACGCCACGAGAGCAAGGAGATGTTGCCTATCTCTTGCCTGAACGAGGCCAGTTGAGGCATAATCTCGCGCATGGATGCAACAGACCGCAAGATACTTGCTCACCTGCAGCAGCAAGGCCGGCTTTCTGCCACCGACCTGGCAGAGCGGGTCGGGCTCAGCCTGTCGCCCTGTCACCGGCGCTTGCGGGCGCTGGAACAGGCCGGCGTGATCACGGATTACCGGGCCGTCATCGATCCGGCCAAACTGGGCCTCGGCTTTTCGGCCATCGTCTTCGCCACGCTGCGCGAAGCCAACCGCGAGTCTGTCGAGGCTTTTGAGAACGCGCTGCCGAAGGTTCTGGAAATCATCCAGGCGCAGCGCCTTTTCGGCGACCCCGACTACATGCTCAACGTCATCACCAGGGACCTCGCCGCCTTCCAGCGCCTCTATGACGAAAAGCTCGCCACCCTGCCGCATGTGCTGCGGCTGTCCTCGACGCTGGTAATGAAGACGGTTCTGCAGAACCGGCCGCTGCCGGTTTGATTGTGGGGCGAGTGGGGATTTACCCCTCACCAACTTCGGCCAAGGGTTCGCAAGTGCTCACCCGGCCTTCGTATCCTCTCCCGCAAGGGGCGAGGAATAATCTGCGGCACTGCCTTGCCACAACCGAGGCCGATGCTCGTGGCGCCCTACCTCTCCCCCTGCGGGAGAGGATAGCAAGCCCGCGCGAGACGAAGTCGAGTGCCTGGGCGCGCTTGGTGAGGGGTGAAACGCCGCTCCTGCAGAGCGCCATCGCCGACCTTGACCAGAGCTCGGCCAGCCCCACCCCATGACCCGCTACTTCTCCGGCAGCCCAGCCTTCACCAGATCATCCACCTGCCTGTCGATCACGGCGGGGTCGATGTTGAATGTCAGGTCGCGCCAGCGCGGCGCGGTGTACCAGGGCTGCTGGGCCAAAACCTTGGCAACCTCCTTTCGCGCTTCATCGGGTTTTCCGAGATTGACGAAATTGATCGCCCGCAGCAGCGGAACGCCGACGAAGACATCCGACGTGCCGGCAATCAGCGCGGCCGACTCCGCATAGCGCTGCATATCGGTGAGAACGAAGGCCTTCATGCTGAGATAGTAATGCGCATTGTTGGGGTCGTTGCCAAGCGCGTCGTCGGCCCATGCGATCGCCTTGTCGGTCATGCCGTGCCAGCGATAGGCGCTCGACATATCGCCTCTGAGAAACGCATCGCCGGGCGACAGCGCCACCACGTCTTCAGCACTCTGCACGGCGAGGTCGAACTTGCCCTCATGGGCGGCGACATAGCTGAACGACCAGAGGCCGCTTTTCTTCGCGTCCGGCCCCAGATTGGGGCGTGCCAGCGTCTCGTGGAGAAGATCGGAGGCAACTTGCCAATGCTCTGCCGGCGTCTGGTCAAAGCCGTAATTGGCGGCCAGCACATTGTCCCAGGCCAGGCCGAAGCGCAGCAGGGCGGAATCGGGAAATTTCTTCAGCCCCTCCTGGATGATCTCCGTCGCCTTGACCAGGCTTTGCGGGGTGAACTGCTGGAAATAGAAATTCGACCGGAGAAAGAAGTCGTATTCGGCCAGTTTGGGCGTGTCCTTCTCCCACACCCGCTTGTATTCGCTTTCATACATCTTGCCGCGCTGGCCGCCCAGCGTCGCCACGATGCGGTCGACGATCTGGTCCTGCAGCGCCAGCGGATCGGTCCCCTTCTTGTCGAGCTTTTCCGCCCAGACATGCTCGCCGCTATGCGCGTCCGTCAGCTGGGCGGTAATGCGCAGCCTGTCCGTCTCCTTCCAGACGCTGCCCTCGATGACATAGGCGACATTCAGCTCGCGGCCGATCTGGCGCACATCCGTATGCTTGTCCTTGTAGGCATAGGTGGCGCTGCCCGACATGACTTTGAGCTCAGACACGCCGGCCAGCATGGAAATCAGGTCGCTGGTCATGCCATCGCTGAAATAATCGAGCTTGGCATCGCCACTCATGTTCTGGAACGGCAGCACCGCGATCACCGGCACGCCGGCATTTTCCATCGTCGAAACCGGACTTTGGGACATGCCACGGCCCGAGAGCGCCCACCCCCACCAGCCGAGCCCGCCGGCGGCGATGACGGCGATCCCCAGTGCGGCCGCGGCGGGCAAAGTCCGGCGCTTGACGACAGCGCGCGGTCCCGGCCGTCCATCCAGGGTCACCCGATAGACGTCCACCGGCTCGGTAATGTTCTTGACCTTCTGCGCCCCCATGGCCTCGAAGCCGAAGGCGAGCTTTTTCTCGACCTCCCGCGCCACCTTGGCGGACACCCAGATGCCGCCCGGCTCGGCGAGCTGTTCGAGACGCGCGGCAATGTTGACGCCTTCGCCGAACCGGTCCTGCCCATCGACGATGACCTCGCCGAGATTGACGCCGATCCGCACCCGGATCTGCTGCTCGGGCCGCAAATCCGCGCTCCACGCGGCCAGTGTGCGCTGCAATTCGACCGCACATTCGACCGCCTCGACAACGGAGCCGAACTCCGCCAAGAGCCCATCGCCCATCAGTTTGAAGACGGTGCCGTGATGCCGCGCGATGGCGGGCTCGAACAGATCCCGCCGCACCGCCTGCACCCGCTCATGCGTCCCCGCCTCATCGCGCTCCATCATCGCGGAATATCCCACGACGTCAGAGGCGAGGATGGCGGCAAGCTTGCGATCCATCGGCAATCCCAGAAGGCCGAAGGCGCGGCCCAGATATGACGGCGAGGATCGAACAAGGCACGGGAACTGTCAACCTCTGCCGTAGATGCAGCGGATGAAGGCCGGGCGATCGCTCGATGACCGCCATCAGCAGAGACTGATCGGCGACGGGCTCGCGATCCCGGCGCCGTACGCTCAGGCGTCCCGATCTACCCACTCGCCTAACTGCGTTTGATGCCGCACTCCGTCAGCCATTCCTGCGGCAGGACATTGACCGCTGTGTTCGCGCCCAGCGGAAAGAAGGCCAGCCTCCTGTAGCTCCAGATATAGGGCACGCAGTGCTTGAGGACTGCGGCATGGATGTAGAATTGGAATTCGTTGGGCACTTGGTGCAGAGAGATAAAAAACGAATCCTGGATCTGCCTGTCGGCATGAAAGTCAGCAATCGCTTGCCTGCGCACCCAGTCGCCATAAAAGCCTGCCGACAGCGCTGCCAGCCACATCCACGCCGCGATGAACAATGCGGGGCGAAACGTGCCCGGAGGACGCGGCGTCACCAGGGGTGACGCAATCAAGAACGCGGCAAAGAAGCCCCCGACGAAGAATATGTGCCAGACTCTGTTCGCTCCCGCCGGTGCCATCAGCGCATCATAGAAGGGCGCCATGAAGTCGCCGCAGAGCAGCAGGGCGGATATCCAATAGGCGCCGAGGAAGCAGACGAAGCCGACCAGGACTCTCATTCAACCTTCCCTTGCACAGAGGCTTTCGGCCTCACCTTTTCCGACAGGGAGGTTTCATTTTTGCCTGACGCCGTCAATGGGGTCGGCGCGTCGAAGATCGACGTCCTCGGTGCACGACTGCTGTTGGCGGAAGCGGCCATCTGGAGCTGTGCATCTACCAAGCGGCTCTGCGTCCTCAATTCGGTCGCTGATCGATCCAACTGATTTTTCCCAAAGCGGACCATCCTTCATCGGCCTGCGAGGGTCGGGGGGAACTTCCGGCATTATGCGAAGCTGTTGGCTTCCTTCAAGCGACGCGCCGGCATGCGGCCGCCGTTCGACGCGAGACGCGAGACGCGTTGCGCTCATCGAAGATGATCAGAGTGTGGTACACCCATAAGTGTTGTAGCCACTTGGTGAAAAAAACAGGCGCGATTACTTTCGATTGCAATAAACATGTCATATGATCSTGATCGACTAACCTTCGGGATTGGGAACGGGCGGTGACCCGAATAAAATGAGGAGGCTTGAATGCGGCAACGCAACAGCGGTAACGTCCTGGCGGTGCGGGCCATTGCTGGCCTGCACGTGACCACGATCGCCTGGGACCTGGTAGACTTGACGTGGCGCAATCGCGCCGATTTTCTCGGCTTCGCGCTCGGCCGAGCCGAGGTGGACGCGAACGGCGCGGCCATCAACCCGTCGTGGATCCCCGGCATCAAGCGCTTCCGCGGTGTCGACGACGCACTCCCGCCGGGCACGCTGGTCCCGTCCGCGACGCATCCGATCCAGTCGTTTCAATGGGGCGACTATACTGCGAAGCCGGACACGGCCTACGAATATGTCGTCGCCCCCGTCGTCGGCACGCCGGGAAATTGCCAGCCCGACATGGCGGCAGCCCAGCGCGTGCGCGTCAAGACCGAGCGCCCTACCGCGCCCGTCGATGCGGCAGGCGCCAAGCACGACGTTCATTTCAATCGCGGCGTCGCAGGATCGCAAGCCTATGCGCGTGAGTTTCCAGGCATGGTGCCGGATGAGAATCAGCCGAACTCGCCGCAGATGCGGTGGCTATCGCGCGGCCTGTTCGAGGCGCTGACTGGCTTTATCGCCAGCGCGGCGGGCGCGGACGCCGCCGATTACGGGTTGCGGTGCATGTTCTATGAGTTCCACTACGCTCCCGTGGCCGAGGCGCTGAAGACAGCCGCGAATGCGGGCGCGGACGTCGCGATCCGCTACGAGGCGCAGTCTTACAAGGACGTTAACGAGCAGGTCATCTCGCAGGTCGGCATCCAGGCGATCTGCGAGCCGCAAAAGGTGCGCGCCGGCATCCGCCACAACAAGTTCATGGTGCTTTTGCATCATAATGCGCCGGTCGCGGTTTGGACGGGGTCGACAAACATCTCGGCCGGCGGCATTTTCGGGCATTCCAATGTCGGGCATGTCATTCACGACGCCGCCATTGCCAAACGCTATCTCGACTATTGGGAAGCGCTGGCGGACGAGGATGTGACAACCGCTAAATTGCGGACGCGAAACATGGCGGTCGAGCCCTCGCCCGCCATCGGCGATCTTCCACCCGCAGATCGCGTGCCGACCTATTTCAGCCCGCGTGACAAGGCTGATCCACACGCCACAACTGCGACGCTTGCCTGGTATGCCGACCTGCTCGCCTCCGCCAGGGAGATTGCGTGCATGACCTTCGCGTTCAACTTCGATCCGGTTTTCCAGAAAGCGGTCCAGGGCCAGACCGACGCACTGAGCTACCTGGTGTTCGACAAGGCGCTCGACGACCAGCAGGAGACCGAGGTCCGGCAGAACCGCAACACGATCCTCGCCGTCGGCGGCAAGCTCGAGCAGGGTGACATGGAGCTGTTCCTCGGTGAACATCTCACCGGTTTCAACAAGAACCGCTATATCCACGACAAATTCCTGCTGGTCGACCCGCTGTCCAATGACCCGATCGTGATCACCGGCACCGCCAATTTCAGCGAACCGTCGCAGGAGAAGAACGACGAGAACATGATCGCCATCCGCGGCGATACCCGCGTCGCGGACATTTATTTCGGCGAGTTCATGCGAATCTTCGACCATCACTATACGCGCTACATAATCGCACGGCTGAAGGCATCGGGACAAGACGACCCCAATGCAGGCTTTTTGAAACCTGTGACTGCGGATTGGTTAGATCCTCAATACAACGATGCGGTCAAATCGAAGCGGCGCCGGTTTTTCGTCGGCTGAAACTTGAGGGTTGATCCCGTGGTCCTCGGCAATACGCAAATCATGCGATTATTTTTGGTAGGCCCCGCTTGCGATCGACCTTCGCGATGTGGCCAGTTAGACCAATATTGCCGAGCGGGGTCACACCGAAATTTTCGGCTCGGGCAGCAAGGAGTTCGCGAAGTGCGGTAGGATCGCGCGTGAGGTCAAGCTGGCGCTAGCGGCGGCTATGCGCCCTCGTATCAGCCGCAGGAGCAGCAGTGGCGTTTTCCCGAAAGCCGACACCTCCATCAAGCGTACCTTCGACGGCATCGTCGGCCCCGGGAGCGCCCTGGTTCGGTGAGGCCCGTGGAGATCACGATAGCCTCAGTGGCCTATCGGTATGCGGATGCAGGACCACCAAATGTTTTCATTTTGCGTGGCACTCATACTGACGGCGTGCTTCAAATGGCTGGAATCCAGACATGCAGTGGCACTGTGAATTGAAATACAGCTCCGTGCGGCCCGTTCATGCCGGCCCAAAGCCGACCGCTGTGTGACTCGATAATTGACCGGCAGATGGCCAGGCCCATTCCGAGACCCTCGGCTTTCGTGGTGTAAAATGGCTCGAACGCCTTTTCCGCGGCCTGCAAGTCCAGGCCGATGCCGACGTCCCGGACAGCGAACACCGCCTCGGATCCTTCAAGCCGGGTCAAAACCGTCAGTTCGCGCGGTCGGTCTGTCACATCAGCCATGGCGTCGATGCCATTCATCATCAGGTTGAGGATCACCTGCTGCAACTGCACATGGTCGCCAATCACCAATGGCAGATCGTCTGCCAGCTCGGTCTTCAAGATGATCTGATCGCGGCGCAACTCGCCTTGGAGAAGAGTGGTCGAATCTTTGACCAGCCCATTCAGATCCACACGACCCATGATAGCGGGCGTTTTCTTGAGAAGCGCACGCACTTTGCCGATCACCTCGCCGGCCCGGTGTCCATCCCGCACGATGCGTGCCAGCGCCGCGCGTGCCTCGTCGAGGTCGGGCGTCTTACCGGCGAGCCAGTGCAGAGCCGCATCGGCGTTGGTGACGATGGCTGCCAGAGGCTGGTTGACTTCGTGGGCGACCGACGAAGTCAATGCCCCAATCGTCGTCACGCGCGTGACATGCGCCAGCTCCGACTGCGCCTTTTGCAACGCCTCCTCAGCCCGTTTGCGCTCGGTCAAATCAAGCACGAAGATGACACCCTCGTCCTCGTTGCCTTCGAAGCTCGCTCCGCCGATCAGCACGGGCACGCGGCTGCCGTCCTTGTGAATAAATTCTTTCTCGAAGGCCGGCAGGATGCCGGTCTCCTTGAGCTCAGGCACCCATAGCCTCACGTCCCGGTCAAGCCATTCCGCTGGGGTCAGATCGGTCCAGCGGATACGGCCCGAGACGAGATCCTGGCGATCGTAGCCGATCATGCGGAGGAACGCGTCGTTGGCGTCCAGAATCTGGCCGTCGAGACGAAAGATAAAGATCCCGATAATGTTGGCATCGACGAGGCGGCGAATTCTGGCTTCGCGTCCGGCGAGATCTTCGTAGAGCCGGGTGTTCTCCAGCGCAGTGGCGGCTTGCGAGGCAAGCAGCTTCAGCACCGCGATCCGGGCCGGGGTGAAGACGCGCGGCGCCAGATTGTTCTCGAGATAAAGCAGCGCGATCAGCCTGCCCTGCTTGACGAGTGGCAGGCCGAGCACCGACCGGGGCCTGAAGTCGCGTATATAATCATCGAACCAGATATTCTCGGTGCAGGCGTCGTCCAGGATAACGACTTCACTTGTCCGCGCGACGAAATTGACGATCGCCTCGGGCACAGGGATGCTTCCGGCAGGAGGGCGCAGACGCATGGTGAAATCCCTGGCGGTGGTCTCGGCCACCGCCTCGAACCTGAGTTCCCCATTGTTTGGAACGAGCAGCACACCCCGCCCCGCGCCGGCATGTTCGAGCGCGGTGCGCATCAGCGTGTCGATCAGTTTTTCGAGTACGATCTCGCCCGATACGGCTTCGGAAATCCTTATCACGGTCGCGAGGTCGAGTTGCTCCACAGGTGCTCCGATCGTGCTCTTTGTCGCTGGAGCATGCTCTTCGGCTCGCAGATGGGGATAGAGTTCCTCGAGTTGCCGGGCCTTGCCGTCAGCACCCCAGCGCAGATAGCAATTGCGCGCGTTGCCGAGATAGAGCCGGCTGAAGTCTTCGAAGCCTCTCTGCGCATAAGAGCGGGCGGCGAGTTCATAGGCGAGGGCTTCATGATGGATGAAGCCGTTGGCGCGCGCCGAGCGGATAGCCTGTTCGTAAAGCCGCGCGGCGTCGATTTCGCGGCCTTCAATGCGCGCTATCTCGGCGCCGACCAGCGCGGCACGGTTCTCGAAGTTATCAGGACAATTCTCCGCATAGATCAGAAGCTGCCGGTGGTGGGCGGCGAGAGCCTCGATATGCCGCTCCCGCTGGTCAGCCGTGGCCTTCTCGCAGCACGCGGCGCGCGCCAGGGCGCCGAAGAAATGGTGCTCCGGCGTTTCCTCGAAATGCGCCACCGATGTCCATGGCAGCCGCTGCGCCCGCAATGACGCTTCGACGGCCGCCTCATAGTCGCCAGCGAAGAACCGTGCCTGGAGTTTTCTGACGCAGTAGGCGCCCTCCGCCAGAATCAAGTTCGGATCCTCCGAAAGGCGGCGTTCCATCGCAAGCTCTTCAAATTCGTCGTCGTCGAAGGAGCCGAACGTCCGGGTCAACCCGCGCAGCGTCCGCACGAGGCCGAGCTGCGCGCTGACGAGATCCATGACGAACTGGAACCGCACATTCCGCGCAAATGCGAGGCCTGTCTCCGCCTGGCGCTGCACGTCGACAAGCGGATCTCCCGCCGCCAGCAGGTTTGAATTCAAGCTGGCATAGCTATATCCGGCAAAGGCGAGATCGCCGCTCTGGTTGGCAATTTCAAGCGCGCGCCGCAACATGTCGCGGCCGGTTCGAATATGTCGCGTCCATGGTATGACATGGGCTCCGAAGTCTTTCAAAATCCTGGCGTGGAAGCGCTTCAGGTCGTGCTTTTCGACCAGTTGGCAGCCAAGCTGACCGAAGCGGAATCCGGCCTCATAGTCGCCGAAACGCGGCCCCGCAACATAGCCAAGCGACACATAATTGTAGCAGGACCCGTCGCCGTTGCCGCGCTCGAGGCTCAGATTCACGGCCAGGCAGATTGCCATGCATGCCAGATTCCCGTCGGTATGCCACACCGCGCCAATGAGCCGGGTGAGGATGTCCAGGGTAGCATCGCTTCTCAATGGCAGATCGATGAGCTCTTCGATCGTGCGGCTGCCGAGCTGCGACCAGATCCGGTCGTATTCCCGTTGCACCTCCTCGTCGCGCGGATGGGGCGACCAGTCGAGGCCGAGATGCTGCCTCAGATAGTCGAGACCGACGGCGCCAGAGCGGCTGGTCTGGCCGAGCGCAGCATAGAGATCGATGCGCAGGCAGGCGACGGTAGCCTGGTCGTCGATGCAGACCGCGCGATGGGAAAGCTCAGCCAACCGCTTTTCCGCATCCGCCAGCGCACCAATGAGGAACTCGCATTCGGCCCGGTTCAACTCGAGTGCGAAGGCCAGCTGGTGATGGCGCTGCCAGCCGTCTTCCGGCAGCATTTTCGTGCCGGCCACAAAATAGTTGAGCGCCGAGGCGTAGGCCGTCGAGGCTTTTGCGCGCTTGCCCGCGAGCAGATTGAATTCGGCCAGCTGCTTACGTTCGTCAGATGAGGCAATCAGGGCGGCGCCGCGATTGAGCTGGCTGACAATGTCGAAGACGTGATCGTCAATCAGCTCCGGCGCCGTATTCGCCGCAAGCAGTCGACCGATGCGAAGATGCAATTCGCCCCGCTTCTCCTCAGGGATCAACGAATAGGCCGCTTCCTGGACTCGGTCGTGGACGAACCGGTAGGCGCCGACCGGACGCTCAAGCAGTCCATGAGAGACGGCAGGCCAAAGAGCGCCATGAATCCGGTTCTGGGGGATATCGAGAACGAGCGAAAGCAGGGTGTAATCCGCAATGTTTCCGAGACCGGCGAACTGCTGCAGCGCCTGCCTGGTTTCGAACGGCAGGCGTGTGAGCTTGCGGACCATCAGGTCAACGACGTTGTCGGTGTATCCCTTTGCGTGAATGCGACCGAGATCCCACGACCAGCATGCCGCGTGATGATCGAAGGTCAGCAATCCGTCTTCGGCGAGCGAAGACATGAACTGAATGGCGAAGAAGGGATTGCCGCCGGTCTTGCCGTGCATCAGTTGCGCCAGCGGCGTGGCGCGCTCGGGCTCGCAGTGGAGCGCATCCGCGACCAACGCCCGGAGATGCTCTGGGCCGAGCGGGGCAAGCTTGATCTCCGCGACCTTGCCGCCTGCTGCCCTGATCGTGTCGAGCCTGCGCCTGAGCGGATGGGCGGCGGTGACTTCGTTGTCGCGGTAGGCACCGATCAGCATGAGGTGCTGGACATCCGAACGGGTCATCAGATCCTCGAGCAGGTCGAGCGTCGCCGTGTCGAGCCATTGGAGATCGTCGAGGAACAGCGCCAGTGGATGTTCGGGCCGTGTAAAGACGCTGATGAACTGCCGAAATACCAGCTGAAACCGCCGTTGCCCGTCCTGTGGCGAGAGTTCAGCGACTGGCGGCTGGTCGCCGATGATGAGCTTCAGCTCCGGGACCAGGTCCACCATGAGCTGTCCGTTGGGGCCGAGCGTCTCGCTCAACGCCTCGCGCCATGGTGCCAGGTCGGCCTCGCTCTTGGCCAGGAGCCCCTTGAGCAGACCCTGGAGGGCCTGGGCTAGCGTCGCATAAGGGATATCGCGCTTGTACTGGTCGAACTTGCCGGACGAGAACAGCCCGCGCGGCGGCACTAGGACCTTGTGGAGCTCATTGACCACCGTCGACTTGCCGATGCCGGAATAGCCGGAGACCAGCACCAGCTCCGGCGCCCCGCCCGACACC
The DNA here is from genome assembly GCF_056403475.1 of Rhizobium sp. P2_G9. NCBI lineage: Bacteria > Pseudomonadati > Pseudomonadota > Alphaproteobacteria > Hyphomicrobiales > Rhizobiaceae > Rhizobium > Rhizobium sp. P2_G9. The sequence continues at coordinate 65,080 of NZ_JBFUFK010000034.1, forward strand.
ACACGGTCGAAGGACGTCACCAGGGTTTCAACCTCGCGCTCCCGCCCGTAGAGCGTCTCGGGAATCAATAAGCGGTCCGGACTGTCGTGTTGGCCGAGCGGGAATGCGTCGATGCGGCGCTCCTCCTCCCATTGACTGAGACTCCGGCCAAGATCGCGCTCGACGCCGCCGGCCGTCTGGTATCGGTCCTCGGCCGTCTTGGCGAGCAGCTTCATGACGATCGCCGAGACCGCCGGTGAAACGCCTGCCGCCCGCTCGTGCGGCGGCATCGGCTGCCGTGCGATGTGGCAGTGGACCAGTTCCATCGGGTCGGCCGCGCTGAAGGGCAGGTTCCCAGTCAGCATTTCATAGAGGGTTGCGCCCAGTGCATAAAGATCGCTGCGGGAATCGATCGAGCGGTTCATGCGCCCGGTCTGCTCCGGGGCCATGTAGGCCAGCGTTCCGGCGATCACTTCGGGCGGCTCGGGCGCCTGCCGTTCGCGCGAGAGGCGCGACGCTATGCCGAAGCCGGTGAGCCGCACGTCGCTCGCGCCCTTTACCAGGATGTTGGCCGGCTTGACGTCCTTGTGAATCAGGCCACGCTGGTGGGTCTTGCCGAGGGCAGCAGCGATGCCGATCGCGACACGCAAAAAATGCCCCGTTTCCATAGGGGGTCCGAGATGCCGGGCCAGCGGTTCGCCGCCCGGATCTTCAAGCACCAGCATCGTCCGGCCGCCCTCGCGCACCAATTCCAACGGCCGCACCGCCCATGCGCTATCCAGCTCGTTCTTCAGGCCATATTCATGGTCGAGGCGCTCGAGGCTCGAAGGCGAGGGGTGGTCCTGGGCCGGAAGCACGACCAGTGCCGGGCTCCATTTGCCGTCGGCGCCGCGGCGCCGTTCACGGTGGAGGACGCGATCACCATCCTGCCAAAGAACCTCCAAGCTAATATCTCCACCAACACTCAATAAAGAAGAAAATCTGACTTGCCCGCCCAGTTACACGCTTGTCTCAGCGGAGCTGCCGTCGTTGTTTCGGAGTTCCGTCCGATCAAACGTGGCGAACGCGCGTTCGATAAGCCTCAACCGCTCCCCCGATCTTCTACCACACCCCGGCCGAGCGTCCCAGCGCGGCCGCAGTACCTGGTTCTTGGGCGTATTTCTGCTGACAGAAGACCGCCCGGCGAGGGCTGGACGGCAAGGCGGATACGGGACCCGCGGAGCTTCGAATAGCCGTGGGGGCCGAAGCCTTGTCGGTAGCGTAGGGGTAGAACCGCTACCTTGCCATCGCTGTGGCAAGGAGTAGAGACTAACCACAGAACAGATGAAAGAAAATCATACGCTGGGTTCCTATTGCGATACCTTCGTATAATGACACCGTGACAATCGCGAACTTGCCGCCCGGCAATGACATGCACACGGACCAACCATGCTGGCTCGCATTCTCTGACTTTTTGAACCAGGAGCCGGCAACGCTGGGGCCGTCGAATACTTGCCAAGTGTATTGGCCATGTGCGGCCGTCTTGTCCGAAAGTCACGCGATCCTGACGAAAGGTGCGACATGCTCTCATGTCCCACATGTTCACAAAATCAAGCCCTCCGAGCGCGATGCGCCGGAGGGCCTTTGTCTTGTTGGGTGCCGCAGACGGTCCGCCGCCATCGAACAGTCGCGACGTCATGGCCGGGAGCGACCTCAACGTCAACGCCACAAAGCGCCTGCAGCACCCGGACCGGAATCGGCCCTACGAGGAAACCCCTATACCCCGATTCCGACCAAGCCCTGGCTGACAGCGATGGCGACCGCATGTAGCCTGTTCTTCGCACGCAGCTTCCGCTCGGCGCAGAAGAGCAATGTTTCGATCTCTCTTTCGTTGACGCCGATTCGCGCAGCGATGTGTTGAGCACAGTAGCCATTGGCCGCCAGTGTCAGGCCGACCAGTTCCATCCGTGTGAGGAGGAGGCCCTCGATATCAGCAGTCTGCCTAAGTCCGCTCTGACTCATTGCTTTTCCCTATCGCTTGCAGGGACCTCCCCCCCGAGGGGGGAGGCTCAGGTGGGCCGATCGGAACGAAACCGCCTTGGGAGGAGGAAGCCCAAGTATAGAAGGGGTTCGCCTGCAGGGCTATTGGCCACAGGGAAAGATGCATTATCAAAAAGGAAGGGGTGACCTATACGCGCCGCAAAAACTTACGACTGCGTTTGCGGCTTTCGCGGGACAAGTTTGAGCTTATCCGCCATGAGAGCGAGTTCAGGCAGGGACGCAGCGGACATCTTTTGCATGATCTGGCCGCGATGGACCTTCACAGTGATCTCGCTCACGCCCAACTCGAAGGCGATTTGTTTGTTAAGTCGCCCGCTCACCACCAGAGCCATCACTTCACGCTCTCGCGGCGTCAGGTTCTCGAAACGAGTACGCAGGGACGCCTGTGCCTTTTCGTTCTCGAGCCATGCGCGATCACGCGCCAGGCCGACGTTAATGGCGTCGAGCAGGTCCTGATCCCGAAACGGCTTCGGCAGGAACTCGATCGCCCCCCCTTTCATCGCCTGGACGGACATTGGAATGTCGCCATGTCCGGTGATGAAGATGATCGGGAGCTGAATATTCGCCGCCGACAATTCACGCTGGAAATCAAGTCCGCTTCGCCCCGGAAACCGAACATCGAGCACAAGGCAGCATGCGCCGGCCGGGCGTCTTGGCATCGGGAATTCGTCAAGCGAAGCAAGCAGTTTTACGTTAAAGCCGACGGATCGCAGCAGGCTGCCAAGCGCCTCGCGAACCGCAGGATCATCATCAATAACGATGATGATGGGTGGCTCCTCGCTCATAGGCCTGGTCCTGCACAGGCACGACGTCGACAGAGGCCTGTGTGGCCACCGACCGGAGGCTCGCGGGAAATCTCACAAGCGAAGCTTCGCCCATCTGGCAACAAGAATACCCTCATCCAAGCCCGTTCAATGTTCGGCACGACCCTTCCTCCAACTCCAGAATGCGCCGGAATCGAATCGGCGGCAAGTGTTAACGCACTTTGATCAATGTGAATATCGCCTTGCATCGTTCCGCTGCCCACCGGATGCAAACGAGAGCGTGACGACGCCTGTCTGCTCGCATTTGGCCCAGACTTGCCGTTTGGGTGGCGGGATTGCAAAATGCCTCTTCCAGGCGGACATTTCCGTACCCGAAGCAGTTTTTCACAGGCAACCTTGGACCAGCCGGTGCATAGCCGCGCTGGTCCGGTTTTCAGAGAGCGGAACATGGTGGGCGAAGAGCAGCAGAACAATTCCCTGGCGGCAAAGGCAGCATGGCCGCTGCTGGTTCTCACGGCGGCGCTGCAGGTCTATTCGGGTCTGTCGTCCGTGGCCTATATGTTCATGGGGGTGCCGAACCAGGCCTCCGGGCTCGGTGGATGGATAGCGGCCATGATGGGCGGGCTCCAGTGCGTTGCCGCCGTCATCGCTTTCGTGCTGGCCACTCGGCGCGATCTTCGCGGCACGACCCTTGCAGTCGCCGGGAGCGTGATGCTGGGCTGGCTTTCGACGGTGCCATACGTCGTCGAGCACGGCCTCGACTTTCACGGCGCCGACAAAGCGACCCCCGCCATCTTCGTCATATCGCCGCTCCTCGCAATCGCTGCGGCAACGCTTGCATGGCGCAACATCTATCCGATCGCGGCCGCCCTCATCGTCAGCGCCATGACCTTTGTCGGCATTCTGGTCGTCATCGCTTTCGCAATCATCATCGCGGTGCACGGCTTCTAAGTCCGGGGCGCAGATTCGAGGCTTGAAGCCGGTCGTAAATGTCGGCTGCGGCCCGAGTGCCACATGCACCACCCTCCCCGCCAACAGCAAGCACTGGCGCAAGGTGAATTGCCGCATGGCGCGCGGCAGGACCATTGATCCCGAGACGATCTGTTTCGACGTTCAAAACTGCCGCCGCAGCGCATTTGCCGCGAAATCGCGGCGTTTCGCCTAGCCGCCGAAAAACGACGTCGTGGTCGCCTGCGACGGCATGGCCCATCAAAACCACGAATTCGGCGATATTTTTTCCCCAAACCGGTGTACATCTAAGGAGTGCCGGTTTCTGAAAGGATGTCGAAATGACGTTGAGCAAGAATACCGCAGACCAGATCGTCGCGGCGGTCGCCGCCGACACCGCCTGCCAGAAAGCCATCGTTCCCAATCCCACCCTCGAAACGCTCGCCGACTGGACGTCGCCCGGGGCCTCGCTCGTCCTGGAGTTCGGCGGCTTGGCGGGCGGCGTGCGGAATTTCGCCATGATCATGCGCGGCCTCGGGCCGGGCGATCCCGTGTTTGACGAACGCATATGCCTTGGCATCGCCGCGGTCACGATCAAGGCCATTCACAAGGCCATGCGGGCACAACAGATCTCCGGCGTCGCCAGCTGTTCCGGCATCCATCGGGTCCATTGGGGCGTCGAGCACGAGGCGACATGGGTGCGAACCCCTGACGATGGCGAATATGTCTTCGATTGGCATTCGACATTGCGGCTGAAAGACCCACGCATCAGCAAAGCCAGCGACTGGATGGTTTCTGGCGGCGCGGTCAATTACGTGTTTTTCAAAGGGTTCGATTGATTGGAAGCTGCCTGACTTTCGGGACAACCAAACACGCATTGCGACAGCTTTCGTCCGCAGGCTCAAATAGCCGGCGCTCACGGCACGCAATCCGCCAGATTTATCTGTAGACAATTTTCCGCTGTGCTACCTATGCTGGCGCGTCCTGCAACAATGGCCACAGGGAAAGCCCAATGAACAGAGCATGTTACTCTATTGCACTTCTAGCGCTGTTGAATGTTAGTCAGGCCTCCGCGGCCGAAAGCGTGGCTCCGGTCGTCGATCCCCCCACGGTCGGCACGGTGGTATCCAAACTCCTGGCGGACGCCAAACCTGACGACGCCGGGGCTGCGCTTGCGAAAGATTTCGCTCCGGTGCAATCGCCACAAGATCCCTATCAAAAACTGAAGAACATTTTCAAAGCCGTGACCGCACATGGGAAGGCCGACTTCGAGGACAGGGTTCTAGACAAGACATATGGACAATCCGTCCGTGTCGTCGTGGACTACCTGCACTTTCCTCATCAGGAGAAGCCGATCGAGGACTTCCTGTTCCTGAGATATACCTTCATGAAGGGCGGAGCGGGATGGCTGCTGACGAACTTCGACCTGAAGACGTCCCCCACATTTCCCCCACCGGGTTGGACGGACTGAACAGCTGCCAAGCGTGGCAGAATTCAAGACTTTCGGGATAAATCCGGGTTAGCCGCTATCCCCCCGCCGTCCTCCTGCGTCTCACGCGCTCTTCGATCCACCAGTCATTCTGCCAGTCCTCATAACCCAGCAGTGAACCCTGAAGGCGCTCAAGATCTTCATCCCAGGCGCGTTCCCTGTTCCTGATATTCTTGATGTAGGCGTCAATCCGCCATTCTTCTCCCGGCAGCGCGAAGAACACATCCCTCATTCCTTCGAGATCCGGACGGCGTCGCTGCAGCTCGGGCATCGGCGTGTCGATGATCCGCCGGACGATCTGGCCCGACGCCACGAAAGGATCGAATGGCGCAAGGAAATCATCGAACCATGCGGACGGATAGCCGTGTCCAAAAACCGCCAGAGGCTTGCGCCCTTCCAACATCAGAGGAAGCTCGAAGTTGGTGTGGATCAGATAGGGCACGGCATCGAATGCGTGGAAGGGTCGGCTGATCCCGCTGAAGATCGCATGCGGCACGATTGGCGGGACACAAAGCCTGCCGATCCGCCGCATGTCGCGCTTTGACAATTCGTCATATTCGCCGTCCAGGTCACGATCGCCATCGCTCGCCGGCGCCAGGAGCGATCGCAGCTGCTCGAGATCGTCGATGTGGACACGCCACTCGGCACACACCGTTTTCGTAACGGCGTCAAAGCCCAGGAAAACGAAGATATTGCTGGGCGAGCCTCCAGTCACGACACTCAATCCGGCAGAAGCTGATTGGTTTTGCCGGCCAGCCGATAGGTCAGCAATCCTATCCATTCATGGGCTGCAAGGTCGGTCAATTCCAAGCCGTCGGCGATCGAGTTGACGGGCCGGCGGAGGTCGGCCAAACGCGTGCGAAAATCCACGGGATAGGGGAGCACCGGAAAATCGGCGGCCCGGAAGGACGCGACAGCGCGCGGCATGTGGTGGGCGGAGGTGATCAGAAGCCATGTTTCGCCGGGTTTCGGCTTGGCGACGGCAAAGCTTTCCACGGCGTTTTCCGACGTGGTCTGCGAGCGCTCCTCCATCTCGATCCGCGCGGGTGCAACCCCGATATCGACGAGCACCTGGCGCGCATCTTCGGATTCACTGAGCGTTTTGCCGAGCAAGAGCTCACGCCCCCCGCCCGACAGGATGAGGCGCGCCTGAGGATAGCGCCGCGCCAGGGCTGCGAGCGCAAACAGCCGTTCGGCGCCCTCGGTCAAGGCCACGCTGTTGCGATCCGCAGTGACATTCGTATCGACGGCGCCGCCCAGCATGATGATGCCGTCGACCTTGGCCGGCAGCGCCGGAATGGCAAAGCGATCTTCCAAAACCATCGTCGCGGCCGGCCCAAGCGGCGACCAGCCGCAGACGAACAGCAGAACCGCCGAGAGCGAGAGCAGCCAGGCGCGCGCCCGTCGCCGCCGCAACAACCCAGCCAGCAGGCCGAGCGCTGCGAGGAGGGCGATGATGTTGGAGGGCAGCAGCGCGGCTTCGACAAATTTCGAGGCGATGAAAAACATTGCCGATCCCGTTTGTTGTCACGTTTGGACAAGCGGTGTGTGGACGCGTCGATCTGGCGCCAAAACCTGTCCGTCGATCGACTTTTCCGGCAAGCGGGCGAACGGCGCAGGCCGTGTGCAGCGCCAAGGGATGATGGCACAGCGGTAATAAAGGAGCGGTAAATTCCTATCAGGACACGGGGCTCTTGGAGCGCGGGACTTTGAGGACAGGAACCGTACCAATGCCTGCCTAACGATCTCGCCATACGTCTTCAGACGCTAGTCGCGCAATCACAGTGGATGCAATGTCACTCGGAAGGTCACGGTCGTCGAGAATAATTGTCTAAAAAGGCTTGTGACAGTATCATTATTGATACTATATTGCCCGCGTGAGACAAATCGAAAAAACCTTCGAGAAATGGAAAAACGCGCCGCAGGACGTCTGTTTTTCCAGCCTGGTAGCGGTGTGCGAGCACTTTTTTGGTGCTCCTCGCCAGAAGGGGACGAGTCATCACGTTTACAAAACGCCTTGGCTGGGCGATCCCCGTGTGAACATCCAAAAAGGCAAGAGCGGCAAGGCAAAAGCCTACCAAGTCAAGCAGGTATTGACAGCAATCAGAAAACTAGAAGGCCATGACAATGGTTGACCATCAACACTACACCTATCGCATTACGTGGTCAGAAGAGGATGGGGAATTCGTTGCCTTGTGCGCGGAATTCCCCAGCCTGTCCTTTCTCGCAGCCAACCAAGCCACCGCGCTGAAAGGCTTGACTAAGCTGGTTAAGCAGGTGGTCGAAGACATGACCGCCAACGGTGAGCATGTTCCCACGCCACTTGCGGATAAGGAATATAGCGGCAAGTTTCAGGTGCGTATCCCGCCAGAACAACACCGCAATCTTGCCATTCAGGCGGCAGAGCAAGGCGTGAGCCTCAACCGGCTTGTGTCGGCCAAATTGGCGTAGAGCATGTTAAAGCACGAGGTCGGGAAGACGCCGGCCTTTGCAGCACCGTCTTCATCACCAGCGTCGGGGAGAGCCGCAGCACGTGCGGCGAGCGGAAGAACTTTTCGTCGTAGAGGCTCTGGAAGGCCGCGCGGTCCCTGGTGATCGCGTCGAGCATGTCGTCGGGATCCGCCGACACCAAAACCGAATTTCATCGACCTGCCGAGCCAACCGCCAACACGGCCTCAAACGGATTTCGGGCCTGCCTACGGCACGACATGGGGCCGCATGAACGTCAGCATCTTGATCTGGTCGATGTAAGGCTCATATTCGACGTGCAAAGTGCAGATAGCCCCGTCAAACCGATCCCAGGGACCATATTCGCCCAGGATAGCATGCTTGTAAGCCGCACCGCTTTGCGATGGGGCACCGAAAAATGTCGACACCTCGCTGCGGCTTGAAGAAAACCGGATATTGGTGATCGCCTGATTGTCGTGGTTCACCTTCAGAAAAATGGTATCGATGGTGCCATCGCCGGCACAATTCAACTCCAACCCGCGCTCCGCACATTTATAACTTGGTCCGCTGTCCAGCTCGTCGTCGTGATCCCGTCTCTCGAACCTCCATGCATTGAAGGGCGGGGAAGCGAGCAGATCCGATGCCGGCTTGCCCAGATACTGTGCCAGAGGCTCGGCCATTTTGGCTCCATCCCTCTCGGCCAGTTGCTTGCGCGCTTTCTGTAGCTCCTCCTGTTCCTGTACCGTGTTCGGCAACTCCAGTTCCTCCCGGGCGCGCAGCCACTCGGCCCAGCAATTTTCCGGATCGATATCCCGATAGCCACGATTGTCGTCCATCGACCGGGCAATAGCCCGCGGGACTGCGATTGCCTGGCAATTGTCGCGGATCTCGAAGACCTCTTGCTCCGTTAGCGCGCTTCCCTTGGCTCTCCCGCGACTGAGCAAAGTGGCGACGAGACTGGGGACGATATAGAGGATCAGCTCTTCGTTCGGCATGGGGCACCATTGGGATCAAGACGCGGATGTTCTCGCTCGGCTGATTGCTTTCCGTAGCGAAATTCAGGAGCTTCGCAGCATATGCTTCCGAGCCAGGACGCTCAGTCGCGCTCGTCCTTCTTGATCCTGGCAATCCAATCATCGTCCAGTAAGAGCCACGCCTCAGCCACATCTATATGGCCTTTTGCAACAGCGAGCGCCGCTGCAACCGACATGAGCATCGACTGATCCCAAGCCCCATTGCGATGGAGGCTCGCATTATCGACCAGCCGTCCAATCGCGCGATGATAGTCGTCGGCATATGCGTCCGGAATATTTGGTCCTCGACCAGCCTTGCGCGAGATCTCGATCGATGCTGGCAGAAGAAAAAATGAGAAGTCGATCGGCCCTTTGGCCTCGCTTGCTATCTGCACGACATGAGGCACGGCGGCGTAGGAGGCAGTATACACGTCCTCCTGATGACATAGGCTCGACCAAAGGCTGAACCAAGGCTCCGCCTCGTACCCCGCTTTCGGTCCCGTGGACGAAGCGAGCGCTCGCAGCAAATCCGGGATATCGGCGGCATCCCCATAGGCATGCCGCAAGTCTTTCCATCGTGGATCATCGAGGGGCAACAAATGCGTTTCTCCTGGCACGGACGTTGCAAACACCGGACGCGTTGCAGTCATGATGAGTTCATGTCTGCACGCAAGCCTTTTTGCCTGCTATAGGCAAGCCCGAAGCCGGCGCCGCCGCCAAATTCCCCCTCACGCCGCCTCCAGATTCCCGATCGGCAGGTTCAGCATCCTTTCCCCGCCAAACATCTCCATCCTGAAAAACGCATGCCCGCTCGCAATGCTCTCCACCACCACCGAGCGCCCCGTCAGCGCGCCTTGCATGACGGTGGCGACATCGCCCACCCCATATTCCCGATGCGTGCGCATGAACTTTTCCGCGTCGGAGCGTTTCAGGCCGTTGCGGAAATGGGAGACGAATCTGGGCATGTCGTGGATTTTCGCCGGCTGATTGTTGAAGCCGACGACGGCGGTGATCAGCGGAATGGAAAAGATGTGGAACCAGGACGGCTCGGCGTCGAAACCTGCAAACACATAGCGCGGCATGACGGGATAGTGCCTGAGAATTTTTTCCTTGGTATAGCGCGACTTCTGCCGCCAGACGCTCTCGAACGGGCAGAAGCTGGCAATGCCGCGCCGCGTGAGAATCTCCTGTGCGGCAAATTCCTTCTGCGGCGGCACGCAAAGCGCATACCACGACAGATCCCGCACCAGCGACGGCAGGCGTCCATTGCGCTCGGCAGCTTTCAGCGATGACTTCATTGGCCTTCTCCTTGGGTGAAGCGAAAAGGCCATGGCAGGGTAGTTTCGAGATAGGGGCCTGGACCGACATTAACAAGCCGGCTGGCCAGGCCGGCCAGGTTCGACGGGGAAGAAGGGCGCCTTGCTCCTCGGACCCTCTGGCAACAATTCCGGAACGCCCTCGAAAAACAGAGGGCCACCCGCATGTGCTTGATAATCCCTGCGATTTTGTCTCGCGTCCGGGCGGCTGCGGAGGGTTATTCCATCGACTTTCCCCATCGGAAGCCCCTTGCCAGCTCTGCGATGGGGAGGAGATCAGAAGGCAAAGTCGGACGCGTCAAGATCGGCTTTGTGCGTGGCTTGCAGCGTGAAATGGTCGCCATCGAGGAGCGTGACGACGACGTTATCGCCCACCTGTTTGATATGGCCTTTGAGGTCGGCGAAGCTGTCCAGGCCGTCATAGTGCGTGAGATCGAGCACATCCTCGCCATTGTGGAAATCGGTGATCGCGTCGTGGCCGGAATGGTGCTTGAAGACGAAGGTGTCCGATCCGCCGAATGCCACCTGGCCGTTGTCTCCGGTCATGACATCGTTGCCGCGCCCGCCGGTGATGACGTCATCGCCGAGCATGCCGGCGATCTTGTTGCTGGCTGCATTGCCGGTCAGGATCGAGCCATCATCGTTGCCGGTGAGATTGATGTTCTTCCTGCCGGTCAGAAAGGCTTGCTCGAAATTGTCGCCGAGCGTCCAGGACACCGAGGATTTCACCGTGTCGTTGCCAGATCCCGCATCTTCGACCAGATTGACCTTGCCGCCGCCGACAATATAGCGGTCGTCGCCGTCACCGCCGTTGACCAGGCCGGTCACGAAACCGCCTTTGCTGACGAAGTGATCACCACCTTCCCCGAGGTAGACAGAGCCGAAAATCCTGCCTGAATTGATCAGGGTGTCAGTGCCCGAATAGCTGAAAACCGCCCATCGGCTGCCGGAGATCCAGCCGCTGTTGACGATGCGCGTATCGCTCGCGAACGCCTCGATCACCACGCCATTGTCCGTGCCTGTTATTGCGCCGGAATTGTTGATGACGTTGCCGTCGTGGAAAAGCTCTATCGCATCGCCGCCGGCGTGTATCTGGCCGGAATTGGTGACACGGTTATTGTCGCCCTGCATGAAAATCCCGTGGTACCTGGCATCGACGACCCCCTCGATGTTATATGCGCTATTGTTGGCCAGAAGGAACAAGCCGTTTCCCGAGCTATGCAAATACCCCGTCTGGCCGATCTCCAACCGCGCAGCCTCTGCGTAAGAACCCGGATTGATATAATCGCCAAGCTCGATGCCTTCTGCATGCGCGTTGATCTCGCCATTGATCAGGAACGTCCTGTTGGCGGCATTCGAATTGGCCTGGATGCCGTCACCGGACTGGGTCTCGATCGTCGTACCCGCTTCGAGCAGATAGGTCGTGCCTGCCTGATTGGCGAGGTAAGTTGCATCCTGGTTTCCGATTGTCACGGTCGTCATGGAAGAGCCTCGATAGCCGCTGTTTCGATGAGGCCCTTTTTCGCGTGCGACTGTTTCAGGGATATCTTTGCAAGCCGAGATCTTTGTTTCAATTGTTTCGATAGCTTGCGCGAGCGCATGTCTCCCGGAAGCGGTCGCCGGTTTCGGGACAAAGACATGCGCAAAACAAAGGACGCGAAACAGCCCGGCGGGTGGAGCCTCCCACCGGTCTTCCGCATCCAGGACTATGCAACGCGCCTCAAATCCCGGCCGGGCACAGGATCGGCCTGGCCTTCAGGTGCCTCTCTATTGGCGCCGATCAGAGAATGAAGTCCGAACGATCCATCTGGTCGAGGGTCGTGTGCTCGATGGTGACCTTGAAGCCCCATTTATAGCCCGAGAGGTCGATCACGACATTGCCATCCGCCTCGGTCATGACGCTGCGGAGTTCGTCATAGGTTGCTGCCGCCGGCACTTCGGTGAAGTGGATGCGGTCCGCGCCATCCTCGAAATCGGCGATGGTGTCGGATCCTCCCTTGGCGGAAAACACGAAAACATCATCTCCACCGCCGCCGTACAGGCGATTGTCGCCTGAATTGCCGGTGATCATATTGGAGACGTCATTGCCGGCGGCGTCGACATTGTCGCTGCCTGTGAGGATCAGGTTCTCAAAGTTTGCACCCAAGGATGCATTGGAACCGCTGACGAGCGTATCGACGCCGTGACCGGACTTTTCGGTGAAAGTCTGAAAATCGCCGGTATAGTAGATGTCGTTGCCCCTGCCGCCATCGACCACGCCGACAGTTCCGCCGCGATTGTCGAAGACGTCGTTGCCGCCGCCAAGGCGGACGTCACCGTTCATTCTGCCATGGTTGCTGACCACCTCGTCGCCGGCGCCGCCGCTGATAATCTTGGAGCCGTCCAGCTGTCCCTTGTTGACGAAGTTGGTGGTGCCGGTGCCGTTCAGCTTGAAGAGCGCCTCCGTCGGCGAAACGCCCCAGATGTACCCTTCATTGGTGATGTCTGCATCATGTCCGGAAGCGACGAGAGCCACGGCAGCCCCGATCGTGCCCTTGTTGACGAATATGGCGTCATCGCCTCGCAGGACCGCCGCCGTGCCGACGGAATCGGCGGTGCCATCGGCGCCGATGCTGCCTAAATTCACGATCGTTGTTTGATCGCCGGTCGACAGGATACCCAGATGTGGCGCACTGATGATGCTGGAGTTGTTTACGACGCAACCGTTGCCCGCAATCCGGATGCCGATGTCTGCTGTGATGTTGCCGACATTGTCCACCGTCTCGCGATTGCCGGCAAGGTTTACGCCGCCGATCGCTCCGGTAATCTTGCCGGAATTGAACAGCCGGTCGTGCTCACTTTCAAGCTTGACGCCAAAGCTCCCGGCATCGATTTCACCGATATTCTGGACGGTTGAATATTGACCGGAGACGACGATGCCCTTGCCTTGTTCGGTCACGATCGTCGCATTGTTGGTGATCGTCGAAAACAGGCCGCTGGATTGGACCGCGCTCCAGAGATATGTGCCTGATGCATCGATATCGATTTGATCAAACATCGTATCCGATATGACTACGGGCAAATAGACCGTCACCTGCATCTCCAAAATTGCTGTGTTTCTACCCAGGGTATATGGGCTGAAACTAAACTAAAGCTAGTAAAGAGGACAAGAACAACGCATGATCAGTGGTGGTCGTGGTTACCAATTGATTTCTTAACATGAGTGATGGGGATTTCGCCGGGATCATCCGTCTCCGGTTCCACCGCCCAAAGATCCGGGACGCTCAGCTCAAGAAACCTGAGCAATGTTTCTCATCGCCCTCTGTTTCAACGGTTTGCCGGCGTCCAAACGCGAGCTGACGATCCGTCCCCTGATCGATAAATTTCCGGCATCTCATCAAAGCCTGAAGGATACCCTGATGAACATGTCGGAAGAGCAAATGCACTGGATGCTGAAAGTCTTTCAACCGGAAAGGACGGTGGCGTCGCTTCCGGGTGCGGCATCGCTCACCGAGCAAAGCCGCGCCGCCCTGCTTGGGCTCGACCCAGGCTATTATTCAACAGAGCTTGCAAAACTCGTTGCCGGCGCGAAAGCTTCGGCAGGAATGCTGCTGGCTGAGCCCGATGTCGGACCCATGATCGACCGGCTCCCGCTGCGCAAGGATGCTCGGATCGTCGCTGTTGGCGACAGCCGGACGTCAGACCCCCAGTCCTGGGCGGTCATTCTGCAAGAGCTGATTTCTGCACGGCGGCCTGACGACAACATCTCGGTCGTGGCAAGTGCCGTCAGCGGTGATACGACCACCCACGGGCTGGTCCGGATCAATGAAGTGCTCGCCGGCGGCCCGGATTGGGTCTTGTTCTTCCTCGGAATGAACGACGCAAGAACCCAGGGTCCAGAACCCACCAAGACGATTGTTCATCACGACGAGACGGCTCGAAATCTTGGCGAACTTCGGTCCCGTATCAAAAGCGAGACGGGAGCGCGGTGCTTGTGGATCACGCCGGTCGCGGTGAATGAAAGCCGGGTGTCCGCACATTGGGCACTGTCTCACTTCGGCGTGCGCTTCCGCAATCAGGATATCGCACAAGTCGCGGCGGCCATGCGCGTCCTCGGCGATCCGGTCGTCGATTTGTTTCAGCGCCTCGACGCATTATCCTGCAATGACCTGTTGATGGAGGACGGGCTTCACTTCACGCAAGTGGGGCAGCAGAGAGTAGCGCTCGAGATTATCAGGTCCTGGTGCCAGCTCTGATGAAATGCCTTGTCACGGGGTAGACGGGAACATAGGCTCTGTGGTCGTGATTCAGCATTGAAGTTTGACCCCTTTCGGCGTGGAAGAATGTCCCCCGAACATCTTATTGTCGCCAGAGGATTTTTTCAGATACCCTGCCGACCCGCTCGCGCCCGACCTCCACCGTTCGACGTCTATGGTGGGGTCAAACCGCGCCGAAACACACTTGCTTGCTTGCGGCGGGCTGGCCCTGGCAGGCGGTCTCTCGCCTTTTTCCGGCGCTGAACGATATGCTCGATCTTGCCTGATCCAACATAGGAAGCATCCGATGATCCACGAATTGCGCATCTATACATGTCTGCCGGGGAGGCTGCCGGCACTGCAGCAGCGTTTCGAGACCGCGACGCTGGCGATCTGGGAACGACTCGGCATCCGCTCACTCGGCTTCTGGACGACAATGATCGGTTCTTCCAGCAACGATCTGACCTACCTGCTCGAATGGCGGTCGCTGGCGGAGCGCGAGCAGAAATGGGCCGAGTTCGTGGCCGATCGCGAGTGGCAGGAAGCGAGGGTGAAGAGCGAGGCGGATGGGCCGATCGTCGCCAACATCGCCAGTTCGCTGCTGCAGCCGACACGCTTCTACCGCGGCTTCTCCAAACCGTCGGAATAACTGTAATTAAGCACAGAACTTTGACCCCTTTCGGCGCGGAAGAGTGACCCCGGTCTGTGCAGAGTAAAACGCTGTCCAGTTTGCCGTGTCTCCGGCCTGGCGGGGGTCGACGTTCAATACCTGTGGTGGAGTCAAACGCCACGCCGAAACACAGCCTTGGCCACAAAACCGTGCTGGGCCACTCTGCCGGACAGTCCCGCCGCGCCGAGGACCTCTTCGCCACTGCAACCACGGCGCCAGCGAGACGGGCACGTTCCTGATGGATTCCGCCGAAATCATGCGCCTGCCGTGCCACAAGGCTCTGCTGCTCTCAACAGCGCACTCCGCTATCCATTAATGGCTCGCAAGGTCAGGTATTATCGTGAGCGGCGTTGGATGGGCTTGCGGGACGTCTGGCGGCCGGTGGCCGACATTGTGATGCCCCTGCCCTCTCCCGTGGAGCCGGAAGCTCCGCCACTTGCCGTCTAATAGCATCCTGGCCATCGCGCCATCGCAGGATGGCACGTCTGAATTGACCTGGGAAAACTAGCGGCTAAACGTCGCATAGGGCGACAATTGACTTTTACACGATCACAGAGTTGCGTGACTTCATCACCGCAACCGGTCTCAAGAGTTTAGCAATGTCGCTGTCTTCCACGGAACTTAGCTTAGGGAACGCGGCTTCTTTTGGCGCGGAAGTCACTCTGTCCAACGGATCATTCGTGTTCTTCGACGCGACCGCAGAAGGCGCATATCACACGAATTACATGTACACATTCGATGCGGATTTCAGCAAGACCGCAAAATATGAAATAACCTTTCCAAGTGGTGATGCCGGCTTTCTTTTGCGTTACCCGCTCGGTTATCAGATCGCCGACAATGAGGTCCTATTCACGTATGAAGCAGTTAACGATGAGAACCATACGGTTAATTATTTCGATGTTTTTTCATTGGATGGGAATATTATAGACGACAGCGCGTTTGAAAATAAAAGCTATTTTTACGATACAGACAAGGTTTACAAACTTGTAGGTGGAGAAACACTAGGCGTCGTTAGTTATCCAGCCAATAAATCTAACGATATATATGGCGAATTTTTCAATCTATATGACAGCAGTGGATCTCTGGTTGCGGAAAACATCGGGTTTTCAGAAGCTTCTCCTGAATCAGCGCCAAGCGCGAGTGCTGTATCTCTCTCCGCGTCTCAATTTGGGTTGATTTGGTCATCTTTCGACACATCCGATTGGCAAAAGCCGAGGAGAATAGAGTACCAGCTCTACGGCACGGATGGCGTGGCACAGGGCGGCGTTCAAACATTGGCGCTCAAAAATCCGGTGTCCGTCATTGGGTCAAGCAGCTTTGACGGTGGAACCCGGTTCGCCCTGCTCGCGGCCACCGCACCGGGCACACACTATCCGCAGAGCTTGTCAACGCATCAATTTGCAGAGTTTGATGTTTCGGGGAATGCACTTCTAAAATTTGCCATTCCCTTTGAGACCGTCGGCGGCGACACGATTGTGGGCGACAGCATCACGAAGCTTGCGAATGGAGAACTGCTTCTCAGTTGGACCGAACAAAGCTATGCGGTCGGGAACCATGGGATTTTTTTTCAGCTGTTTTCCTCCACGGGAAAAGCTGAAGGCGCAGTGCAATCCGTCTATATATTCGGTGATGCGGGCGGAACGTCAGGAATAGTCACACCGCTGGCGAACGGCGGATTTCTGCTGAGCTGGTATCAGTATAGCTATGACTATAATGCGAACGGCTTTATGCAGCGCGTATACGACGCCAATGGCGATGCGGCAAGCAATGCGGCAAGTGTATTGGATGGCGCTCCGCCTCTGGACCCATATGGCAGGTCCTTGGTATCCATCTTGAACATTGATTCCCTTTCAGACGGCGGTTGGCGCTATTTCTTTTCCGATGGGACCGTCAAGACATTCCACCTGTCGGACGTCAACAACGCGCCGGTGGTGCATGACAACTATATCAAGGATTTCGAGAACATGACCCGCCCGTTCGGCGCAGCGTTCGATTTCGCCTATTACGACGCTGATGGCGACCAGGCATCGAAGCTGATCATTGAATCGCTGCCGGACCGTGGAAGGCTGACCCTCAACGGCCAGACGGTGACTGTCGGCGAAGAGATCGATTGGTCCGAGCTTGGAAAACTGGCCTTCACCGCGGTGAAGAATGAGTATGGCGATCACTATACCCACTTTGGCTACAAGGTGGAGACGGCGGACGGGGCAGTGAGCGACGACACCGCCAACGAATTCATCAAGGTCGTCCACATCAACAACAATCCGACAGGGCATGGCGTCACGATCGCCATGAGGGAGGACAGCACCTTCACGTTTTCCGCCAAGACGCTTGGCATTCACGACGTGGAAGGGGATATCGGCACCATCAGCGTCGATTTCAGCCCCGGCCTGAAGAACCGGCTGCATAAACTTGGAACCTTTTACTACAACGGCAAACCGATGGGCACGACCGGCGGATGGCTGACAGTCGCCGACCTGGATAAGCTGCAATTTGTTACCAACAAGGATGCATTCAATCCGCACCTCAAGGCTTTCAGCTTCTACCTCGCCGACAAAGAGGGAGGCACATCGCGCACCTACCATGGCGTCATCGATGTCGAGGAAGTGACCGACAAAGTGGTGGGAACCGCCAGCGACGACGTCTTCCGTCAGTCAAAGGGGACCTTCAAGATTTACGGTCTAGACGGCAACGATGTCTTCAATACCGGCGCGCTGAACGACACGTTCATAGGCGGCGCGGGCCGGGACACATTCGTGATGAAGCCGCTCAGCGGCGCCGACACAGTCAATGACTTCGATCATTCGATGTCCGGCAACGACGTCATTGATGTCCGGGCGTTCCACGTCACTGAATCCTTTGCGGACTTCATTCGCGACCACGTCAGCGAGAGGGATGGCAATGCCGTGATCACGTTTACTGACGGTGCGTCGACCAGCTCGCTGACTCTGCACCAGACGACGACGGCCGATTTGAAGGCGGAGTTCTTCGTCTTCTGAAAATGCATTTTGCGGCTGAGCGTACTGTGATTCAGCATTGAAGCTTGACCCTGTCGCGGCGGAAGAACGATCCCGGTCTGTGCAGATCAAAATGCTGTTCAGTTTGCGATTTCTTCGGTTTGGCCGGGGTCGACGGTCAACGCCTACGGTGGGGTCAAACGCCGAAACACATTTCATCTCGGCCCGCTTCACATCCTCAAAAGCGCGAGGAGTCAAATGCGTTTTGGGAGGTTTTGGCAGGGTAGCGCCCTAATGGTGAAGCATTCCCACGGAGCCGCGTGAGGCGGTACGGCATGGCGCCAAGCCCGGACTGCAAGCCCTTTACCGAAGGCGCATGACGTGCGGGGCTTGTTGTCCCGGCGGACCATGCCAGAAAGGCCGTCTCGCGGGTCTGTGGGAATTCCCTTGGTGAGCGGAAAGTAAGCCTTTTACAATAATCTGACCGGGAACGGTGGCGTGATTTTCACGCCACCCCATAATTAGGAAGACACCGGAGCCTCTCGCGGCTCGTTGTATTCGGTGATAGAGTTGAGCAACACAGGTAGAAATTAAGGCCATGAAACAGTCAGATAGACCAGAATATAGGCTGAGAATCGATGCTTTCAGCGTCGACAGCCTGCCTATGGCGCGCTTGGCTGAGTACATGGGCGAACTGGCCCGCCTACTCGGCGAAGCCGAGCGCGTGCATTTTTCACGCTTGGAAGAAGGGAGCGCCGTTCTTGTAACGGCGGTTGAGGAGCCCGCCATGCCGAAGGTGGCGGAGCGGCTTACGCAAGTCCGTGAAGGAACAGCACCAAAAGAGGTTATGAAAGCCTTCGCGGCTATCGACACCATGCTTGCGAAAGACAACGCGGTTGCAGTCCTTACGGACCCCGGCGGCGCGGAAATCATTCCATTCCCTGGCCGCACGCGGCCGAAGCCCATGCGTTATGGCCCATTCAAAGAAAGGGGCTCCGTGGATGGCGTCGTTATTCGCATCGGTGGCAGGGATGAAACCATCCCTGTGCTATTGCAGGATGGGGAAATGACGGTGACGTGCCAAACGAGCCGGGAAATCTCGAAGCGCCTGGCAAGCCACTATCTCGGAGCGACGCTGCGCGTTTACGGTGACGGCAAGTGGGTGCGTGAGGAAGACGGAAGTTGGCAGCTCCTCGACTTCTATATCGAAGAATTCGAGGTTTTGGACGACAGCCCGCTTACGCACGTGGTTGAGCGCCTGCGCAGTGTCGAGGGTTCGACATGGGGCAAACGTCGTGATGCCCTGGATAACATCTTAGACTTGCGGCGCGATAAGGGAGACCAGCATTAATGCTCGTCTCCTTTGATGCCTCATTCCTCGTGGCCTTGCTCGACCCCACCATAAAAACCGGCCAAAGCCCTGATCCTCGGGTTGAATATCTGCTGAAAAGCCTGGAAAAGGCGAAGGCGAAAATCATCATCCCAACCCCGGCGCTAAGCGAGGTGCTGATAGGGGCGGGAGATGCAGCTCCGAAGTACCTTGAAATCATCAACAAATCTTCGCGCTTCAAGGTTGTCCCTTTTGGCGAAAGGGCTGCGGTAGAAGCCGCCGCCGCGCATCGTGAAGCGATTGACGCCGGGGACAAGAAGGAAGGTACGCCGAACTGGGCGAAAGTGAAGTTTGATAGGCAAATCGTGGCCGTCTCCAAAGTTGAAGGGGTAGAGCACATTTATACGAATGATAGCGACGTGGTGAGGCTCGGGCGGAAAGCAGGGATTGAGGTTTCAACCCTGGATGATTTGCCGCTGCCACCGGAAGACCCTCAAACGTCGCTTCCCTTCGAGGACACTGGCAAATAGCGCCTGGTTAAGTCATCCCCGGAGCCGATTGCGTTTGGAAGATGGGCCGACCCGGCCGGGGAGGGATTCGGCGTTTAATCCCTTGCACCTTCTGTGATTCAGCATTGAAGTTTGACCCCTTGCAGCGCGGAAGAATGCCCCCGGTCTGTGCAGATCAAAATGCTGTTCAGTTTGCGATTTCTTCGGTTTGGCCGGGGTCAACGTTCAACGCCTATGGTGGGGTCAAACGCCGGGCCGAAACACACCGATGATGTCTCTGCGAGACCCCAGGTTCGACAAGTCACACTTCGAACATATTGCCGCACATTTCTGGTAGTGCTTTCATGGAGGGACAATCGTGAAGCATTGCGCAGAGATTTCAGCAATCCTCGTGGCAGCGTTCGCCAGCCTGCATCCGTTCACGGCAACGGCCGCAGCTGAGCGTCACAGCCCAGACTTGATCGCGAAGTGCGGAGGGACATACAATCTCTGCGGATATCTTGATAGCGAGAGCCACGAACAACGGATTCCACAAAAGTTCGAGCGGGCCTTCAATTTCTCAGAGGGACTGGCAGGCGTGCGCGTGGATGGCCGATATGGCTACATCACCACCTCAGGCAAGATGACCATCCAGCCAAAGTTCGATCTTGTGGGCGAGTTCAGGGATGGGCACGCTGAGGTGCTCGTTGGCGATAAAACCGGAATAATCGACACCGCTGGCAACTTCCTTCTGCAGCCGCAGTATGCCCGAGCGATCCCATTTGGCAGAGCGGCCGCGATTGTACTGCCCGGGAAATGGGTATCTCCTTATATGATGGGTGCCGAGCGGCTTGATACAGACGCTTTCCCCTCGACGAGTGAACGTTTCGCTCTTGTCGATTTGGCTTCGGGCAAGACGCTCAAGGACGGCCTGTTCATCACGGAGTTCGATTACAAGACCTATGTATGGGCCTCCCAGTTGGGTGGCCCGGGCGTCGGTTTGCTCGCCCCAGACGGATCGTGGAAAATCAAGCCGACATACATGGAAGTGTGGCGGCTGTTTCAGGGCCGCTCAATCGTCTGCATGTACGCGCCCGAGGACCGACGCGGCGATCCCAAATATGCGCACTGTGGGTCAGTCGACGAGAACGGTGAGGTCGCGCTGCCACTGCAGCCAACCTACATCAATGGATATTGGAATGGTCTGTACCGCATCTTCAGAAATCAAAAGCCAGGTCTGCTAACGGAAGCTGGCGTCCTGCTCGGCGGGCAAGTGTTCGATGATATTTCACCCAAGGAAACCGGGGACATCATTGAGGTCCAAAAAGACGGAAAATGGGTCGGTCTCACCCAGTCAGGGGAAATCGTCGCCAATCCCAATGACGGAAAAGTCCTGTTGGCTTGCCCGTCGGGTGTGAAGTTCATCTCCAAATCGCACGGCATGGAGGTCATTGGGCCTAACGGAGTGGCGACGGAACCATATGTTTTCAGCGACACTTTCCTCGGAAGTTCCTGCGCATTCCCGATGACTGTCGGGCACAACGGCAAATACGGATTTCTGAGTTCCGAAGGAAAACTGCTCTTGGACCCGCCTTTCGTTGAGAACGGCTACTCCTTCGACAACGGGTTCGCGGGAGTGAAAAATGATGGCAAGTGGGGGATCGTGGACGAGAAAGGTAATTTCACCGTCACACCTCAATTTGACGAACTGCGGCCCGACGCAGGCCTGTATGTGGTGAAACGCGATAACCAGGAGTTCTGGATTGACGCACACGGCAACAGGCAATCCGAGCCGCACCGGGCACAAGACCGACACAAGACACTTCAATGCGGAGATGGAGGTGGCACGATCATCGGCAAAGAAGTGAATGGCCAAACTGTGTGGGGCCTCGCGGACGCTGAAGGAAAAACGATAGTCGAACCTCGCTACCGGGCAATGAGCTGTTTTGAGAATGGTCTGGCCTGGGTTCCAGTCGACGAGAAGAAAGCCTGGTGCGCGATAGACCGCTATCAAAGAATTCGCGAAAACGTGCAGTGCGTAACCAACTGGATAGCTAACCGTGTGTTTGATGCCGGTCCTGAGAAGATGTCCGATGACTATTATGAGAGTGGGGTTCTGTGGATGCGGGCCAACCTCGAATATGGGCTGGGATTGAGGAAAAGCCCCCCGCGAATAGTTGGGCACGGTGTTTCAACGTCGTTCTAGCGAAGCTGTCTTGAGCACGAACTGAGTTGGTTCGGGGCCGCCATGGTATTCAAGCGGGATCCGCCATGGTCCAGTGCCTGGGAAGCGCTCCGGCAAATTGGTCCTCAGTCGAGGGTCGGTTCACAAAACGCGTTCACTCACATCTCCCTTTCGGCGCGGAAGAATCCCCCCGGTCTGTGCAGATAAAAATGCTGTTCAGTCTGCGATTTCTTCGGTTTGGCTGGAATCAACGTTCAACGCCTGTGGTGGGGTCAAACGCCGGGCCAAAACACACTATGGCCTTCCCTGTGATTTGGGCGAAGGCAGTCCGCCACACCTTTTCACGGGTGTGTCGTCCTACTCCGTTGCGCTCATCGGCTCTCAAGCCTGTACCGCCCGAAAATTGAATTACGGCCTGACTGTTTTGCCAAGAAGAGAGGGGCGATTAAGAAAATGTCAGTTTTTTGTTGTCAGGATTATAGCACTAGAGCTATAAGAACAGGCCGCATATGGACACGCGAAAGCCCGTTGAATGGATAGGTTCGTCCCTGGACGACCTGCGGAGCTTTCCCCCGCCTGTGCGGCGCGCCATGGGCCAAGCCATCGACGACGCGGAGCAGGGCAAGGAGCATTCCAGTGTCAAGGCCCTAAAGGGGTTCGGCGGCCGGAGCGTGCTGGAGGTTGTCGACGACTTCGACGGCGACACCTACCGCGCCGTCTACACCGTGCGCTTCGCGGGTGCCGTCTACGTGCTGCATGCCTTCCAAAAGAAGGCGAAGAAGGGGATAGCCACCCCGAAACACGAACTGGAGCTGATCCAGGCCCGTCTCAAGCGGGCCGAGGAACACTACAGGGAGAACTATACGAAAGGAGCCAGGACATGAGCGACGACATCACCGTGACCCGTGGTAGCGGCAATGTGTTTGCCGACCTTGGTTTGGACAACCCCGAGGAAGAGCAACTGAAAGCCCAACTCGTGCGGGAAATCCGCGACATCCTCAAAGGCCGCCGCATTACGCAGGCCAAGGCCGCTGATCTGCTCGGCCTGAAACAGCCGGACGTGTCGGCGATCGTCAACGGCCGCACCGAGAAATTTTCCATTGACCGGCTCCTGCGCTGCATTCGCAGCCTCGACCGGGAAATCACCATTACCACGCGGCCGAAGAGCCGTGCGAAAGCGGCACGGAGCGCACCAGCCGCGGCATAAGCGAGCGCTGGCGCGCTAGCTTC
The DNA here is from genome assembly GCF_056403475.1 of Rhizobium sp. P2_G9. NCBI lineage: Bacteria > Pseudomonadati > Pseudomonadota > Alphaproteobacteria > Hyphomicrobiales > Rhizobiaceae > Rhizobium > Rhizobium sp. P2_G9. The sequence goes on from NZ_JBFUFK010000034.1 coordinate 88,172, forward strand.
TAGCAGTGTCGTTGAGGAATGGGCCTATGAGATTTATCGCATCGCTTTTGTTTCTTGTCATGGCATCAGCAGCAATGGCTATAGGGCCAGCTGGGCCGCCCCCATGGTCGTGCTCTGTGGCCGCAGCATGCAGCGCTACGGACACTTGTGTCGCTCTATATGCCCTTCCAATGCGGTTTAAGCTGACACGAATCGAGGGGGATAGGTTCGACCTGGAGTATGACGGTTCCGAGCAAGCCGCGCTGATACTTCCCAGCTTGAGGGACGCGAGACAATTTGCCGAAACTTATGGTTCGTTTGAGCCTCCCCCGTTCATCTTAATCCCGAATGACAAGATTAGCGACACGCATAGCTTTTGGCTTCAGCCCATCTTCCAGCGCGGCACTGGTCAGCGCTTCATCGCAGACGAAAAATTGCTTGTCGGTTGCAATAGCATTCGGAATTGATAGCCAAAAACAAAAAGTGGGCGGCATGGACAAGCCGTCAGGTTGCGTGCCGCACGTCGGACAGGACCGGCTCGCTATGCCGGCGAAACCGCGTGAAACGGCCACCTAGACAGCGGTTCCAACCGTTTTCAAATATCCTCTCGGGGGTGTGGTGGCAGACAGCCCCCACAGGGTACGTTGCCCGCGGCGTCGGTGTGAGGCACGGGGGGTGCAGCGGCTCGGAGGGGCCAGGGGGCTCGCCCCTGGTATCGTGCTCAGTCCAGCCGCAAATCACCCACCCAGCTCAGGATGGGCCGACAGATACGCCAGCGTTGCCTTCACCGCTTCGCCCTTGGCCTCGCGGAGCGTGAATGGCGACGATGTCACCCCATGGACGACGCCTTCGACCAGGCTCGGGAGCACGAACAGGATGCGGTTGATGTTTTCAGAGCCGGTTTCGGCGATGGCCTGCTCGAATGCCGCCCGCAGCGCGTAGCGAAAATGCTCCGGGCCTTCATTGACCGAGGCGGAAACGAGCTGGTGCAATTCTGTCGCGACGGAATGCAGATCGACAAGCTCCTCGACAAGATCGACCACAAATTCGCTGAAGGACGATGACGCGTGGGCGGCGATATTGCGCTCCAGCATCTCTCGAACGTCCCCGACATGCCGCTCATGCAAAGCCCTGAAAACCGAGCTCTTGTCCGGGAAATATTGATACAGCGAGCCGATACTGACGCCTGCGACCTCGGCGATACGGTTGGTCGTGACCGACGCGGCCCCGTGCCGTTTCACGACCAGGGGGACGGCAGCCAGCACATCCTCCACCGTTTGCCGCGAGCGCTGCTGCCTGGGGATGCGGCGGGCTGGAATGTTGGCGTCACTCATCATCGGGCGATGATACCGAGGCTGCGGGGGCAGGTAAAGGGCGATGGGGAGAACATCAGGGCAATCGGGTGAGTTAACGGCAGACAACGTCTGAAATCTGTGAATCTGTGTGAAGCCTCTGATTCGTGAGGGAGGTTCGAGCATGGAATTGCAGCCGGCTATATCGGAAGGGATTGTTTTTCTTTCGTATTTCTCTGAGCTTCCGGCTGCGTCGGTTTAGCCCGTATACCTACGGAACACCAWGTGAGGATCAACTGGGCGTCATTGTCGCAAGCCTTGACGTTGAGGCGTTCCAAACCTGTTTTGCCCGATGGGTGGCGGCGATGACCAACCGTCCGGCTGAGGTCATCGCCATAGATGGCAAGACCTCGCGCCGCTCCGGCACGAAAGGCAACAAGGACGCCCTGCATACGCTCAGCGCCTTCTCAGCACGGCAGAAACTGGTCCTGGGGCAGGTCAAAGTCTCGGAGAAATCCAATGAAATCACAGCCATCCCCAAGCTTCTCGACATGCTCTCGATCGACGGCGCAGTGGTGACGATTGATGCCATGGGCTGCCAGAAAGAGGTCGCCCGCAAAATCATCGACAAACAAGCCGACTACATTTTGGCGCTAAAGGGCAATCAGGGGACGCTGCATGAGGATGTCAAACTGTTTGCAGCCGAACAGATCGAGCGCCGTTTCGCCGATTGCCGGCATGACATGCACCGAACCGTCGATGGCGAACACGGTCGGATCGAGACGCGCAGCGTCCATGTGCTCAGCGACATCGGCTGGCTGGCCGACCGGCACGACTGGCCGGGCCTCACATCCATTGTCGTGGTCGACAGCCTGCGGGAAATCCAGGGCAAAAGCCAATCCGAAACCAGGTTCTACATCACCTCGCTGACGGCAAGTGCTGCCGATATCGCAGCCTATGTGCGCGATCATTGGGCCGTCGAAAACAGCCTTCATTGGGTTCTCGACATGAGCTTCCGCGACGACGAAAGCCGTGTCCGCACCGACAACGCCCCCGCTATCTTCGCCATCATGAGACACATAACCGCAAACCTGCTCAGGCTCGCCCCCGGAAAGGATTCCATCAACCTCAAGCGCAAAACCGCAAACTGGGATGACAAATACCTCGAGACCATCATCCGCAAAAATTAACTCACCCGATTGCCCTGGGGTTGAGCCCGCCCCAATGTCTTGAATGAGGTCGAGGCTCGACGTTCACGAACGCATGCAAGAATGACCGCGAATGGCGCGAAGCTGCCTTTGCTTGCTGGCCGGCTTTGGCCCAAACTGGACATCGCCTGGCGGTTTCCGGCCTCAAAGCGGCCACCGTGCGCTGGCTCGCCCCTGTTGACGTTTCCCCCGCGGTGAACACGGAGCGGCAGGGGGCACGCAATCTCTGATCTGGGCTGAGGGACCCGCCGGCGATCACAGCCGCTTGGCCATCCAGAGGTGCGGCTGGCCCTCGTCCTCGTAATCGACATCGCTGATCTCAGCATAGCCCTGCTTGGCGTACAGATCCTGCGCGTATTCCTGGGCATGCAGTTTTACCAGTCTGGCGCCGGCCTGGCGCGCTGCCTCGTCGCTCGCGGCGATGATCACGCTCGCCAAACCCCGGCGGCGAAATGCCGGCATCACAGCGACGCGGCCCAGCAGATACGTCTCCGCTGCCGTCACGCCCGCGTCGAGCGCGCATGTGGGCGATTGCGGGCTTTCTGGCGCAAGGGTGCGCTCCAATGGTTCCGGGAACAGGCGTGAGCACCCGGCCAGCTCGCCATCGATATAGAGCGTCAGGTGCACGCAGGAAGGGTTGTCGTCGATGCCGTCGAAGTCATTCGAGTAGCCTTGCTCGTCCATGAAGACAGCGCGCCGCACCGCAAAGGCGTCGTCGCGCGCGTTGATCCTGATCTGCCGAGACATAAAGGCCCCTTTATCCGCCGGTTTGCTTGCGCAGCATTATAACGGCAGGCAAGGCGTGTCACTCCTGTTTCCTGGTCCGATCGTTTCGGCGCGCCGTGTCACCTTATGGTTCGTCCGCTTGTGGCTCAAAGCTGCCCTGGCTCGTTGGCCGCCTGTGGCCCAATGCCGACATTCACCGAAGTTTGCGAGGCACACAACGCCGTTCAATTATTCCGGCACCGCACCCCGTATCGCGTTGGCTCGCGCACTATACGTTATGCGGCCGGCTGCATCCGTCGGCAAACGTGCACGCAGCCTCGACTTCAGCCCCTCCACGTCGCTGGCTGACATTGCCGCAACGATTGGCCGTATACTGCCGGTAATTGTGCTTGAATGCCAGAAATCGTCGAAATCGGCGAAGGTCCGTTCCACTGTGATTTCGCGGGTCTCGATGGCCTGAAGGCCCGCGTTGCTCCATAGATCGCGCATGACGTTCATGCGTGAGGCGTTGACGCTCGGTGGAAGCGGCGGCGTGATGCCCAGAGCGAGAAACTCAACCTGGATCGGATCGAACGGGAAGCCGCCGCCCAACATGTCCCAAGCGTATGTCGCAACCATGCCGCTTGGTCGAACCACGCGTACCATCTCCGCAACGCCTTTGGCTGGATCGGGAACGAAGAAAATCACCAAGGCCATAACTGCGGCATCGAAACGTGCTTTATCGAACGGCAACGCCATGGCATCACCCTGCCGAAACTCTACGCCAGATATTCCCTTCCGCGCGCGCGCAAACATCAGTTGCGCTTCGGACGGATCAATTCCCTGCACTTCACTTGGCGCTAACCGCTCGACAAGCAGTTCTGTGAATGCGCCGTTGCCGCAACCCACGTCGATCCACTTAAGTCCCAACGAGGGCGCCAGCCAGTCGAGGAACACTTGTCCTGCAAGCCGGCTCCAGACACCCATTCCGCGCTCATAGGCTGAACCATCATCAAAACGTATGGGCGCTTGGCTCATCGACATCCTCCGATACATGACACAAGTGCAGCATCGTCCGGGTTTGATCGGGAAAAACAGCGCGTGCCGATGAGCACCACCTTTGCACCAATAACGACCCGGCGACTTCCCTCAAGCGGTCCTTCTGCCTGACTGCTGGGCCGATGTCTATCGTTTCTGTGGCGTTGACCGGCCCGACGGAAGTGCGTGAATATAGCCCTGTCACTTGCGCTAATGGCGCCAAGCCACCGAGTGCGTTCGGCGGCCGTTGGCCCGAAGCGGACATCAACAAACCAGACCTATGCGTTATCAATGGACCCTTACGTGTGCGGTTAAGCGCCGCGTTTCGCACGGTCGACTAGAGGAACGATCAGAGGCACCGCTGTCGAGACCCGACGCGGCCAAAAGCTCGACTGGCGACACTCAATCGTCGACCTGGCCGTCACGGCTTTGGGTCGGAGCGCGCCGACCCGATCATTTCGCTGCCAATTTCAGCAGAGGAAGGCCAATGGCCTTGCCTGCTCGCGCGAAGGACCTCATAGTCATGCAGCCTGCTCAAGTCCGGCTGGACGGGCCGTCCGTCTTGAAGGAACACCGCACCTTCAAACTTCGACGGTATCGCGGCGACGAATTCTTCCGCCTCTTTGAGAAGTTGCTTGAATAAGCGCAGCGCCATACGTGCATCAACAGGCTCTCTGGTGATGACACGGTCGAAATCATCCTGAACATACACGCAGTTCCGCCTGAGGTCCTCGATGAGGCTTTCAGGCGTGAACCCCGGGTCTTTTGCAGGAGCCGCCCAGATTGCCGACGGAAGGCTAATGCCGCTCGCATGCAGGTGCAGAAGATCGATCAAGTCTCGAGGCTCCTTGCGTGATGCCGCAGCCAAGACCTTGTTTGTCGCGAGGTCGAAGATATCCAGGCGATAGCCGAATTCATCGTCAGCGACGGCCTCGAAGAACCGATAGTCACTGTCGACAGTCCATTCGAGTATGGTCTGCTCGCCGGCCTTGCTAATGATGGCTCGGAAAAACTCGGCTCGCTCGGCATCGAACAGAAATCCGAAGCCAGCTTCTTCCAGTGAAGCGCGATCTTTGGCGACCACCTCGGCCAGCAGACGCACGCGGTTATCGTTGCCCGCGAGATCGTTGAAAACGTCAATATCTTTGGAGAGTCGAAGGCTATTCCGGTTCATCATTATGCCTCCGGCGATATGTCTCCCCGGATGACGGTTCTGCGCGATCGCATGTAACGCTTCGCGCTGCGTCCTAGATATCGGCAAGACAAGCTTCTTCCAGTTGCACCGCCAACCGTCTGGACGACATGTTGCCCTCTCGCTTGAGCCGAGAAACCGCATCGAGGACATCCGAGAGACGAGGCGACGGCATTTCGTTGGTTGACCAGAAGCAGAGGGCACCAAATTCGGAGAATGCCTTGTGATAAAGCGCTGCGGCCGAAGAGCCTGCTTCTCTGTGCAAGGCTTCGGCTCCTAACTGCAAGAGTTCCTTTCGCGTGAAAGGTATCATGTCGAACTCCTTGACATCAAAATATGCCACGAGACATGATCTCGCAAGTGGCCGATACCGCGCTAGGCGGCTGGGACCGAACACGCCGCCAGTATTGAGCCACACACGAGACTTGGCACGACACACCCACTGTCGTGGTGTCGCTCGGTTTTGCCTATTATCGACGACATCCCGCGCGCGCCTTGCGTCGTGAATGCCTATGGCTCGACTGAAGCGATGCAGAAAGCAGTGGTCGACTGCCTTCTCGGCCGAACGCCGTTTCTCGGGCATTCGCCCGTCGATCTACGTCCGCTTGTGGCACATCGGAGACGCGAAGCCTTGGCCGCCTTGGCCCAAAGCAGCCATTGCTCTGGGCCCGAGACGTGATCGCCTGAAGCCGACGACGAAGCCGTCAGCTGTTGACAAACCCCTTGGGAGGCTCGACCAGGTTGATGCGGTTGCCCTCGGCATCGAATATCTGTGCCACGCCGCCGAAATCACCCTGCACCCTGTTGATCAGTTGCAGGCCAAGGCGCGAAAGCCTTTCGCCCTCAACCTCGAGCACCGGAACGACGATCGTCATGATCCCCTTGCCGGCGCGTTCGTCATCCTTCCAGATCTGCAGGCCGGCGCCTCCCATTTTACGCCACTGGGCCATGCCCGGTATCGGCTGGTCATCGGCAGGGCGTCCCATGAGCTTTTCATACCAGGCGAGTGCCGCGTCGAAGTTGGAAACGATGGCGGACGCGTAGATGCCCTGTACAGTCATTGTCGTGGTCGTCATGTTGGTTCTCCTTGGTTGGACAAAGGGATGTCGCGCAGGAGTTCCCGATTTCGACAGGCGCCATGAAAAAAGCGCGCGGTCAGGGCAAGATTTTTGCGCGCTGCTCTTCGAGATGGCGCCGTTCCGCCTCCGACCAGCTGAGGCCGATGGCGATCGTGAAGGCTTCCGCCGCGTCGGCAAGCTTGCCGAGATCGGCGCAAATCCGCGCCCGCGCCGTCCAGTAGGGCAGGTAATCGGCCATCCGCGGGTCGCCGGCAAGCGCATCTATATCGCCGAAAGCCGCCTCTGCCTGGCCGGTCTGCACCAGAGCCGCGCACCGGTTGAGGGTCACGACCGGCGACGGCGCAATCTCGCCCAGCACATCATAGAGAGAAACCACGGCCTGCCAGTTCGACAGGCCGCTCATGCGGCGCGCAACATGGGCGGACTGGATCGCCGCCTCGATCTGGTAACGGCCGGTCGGTCCGTCCGCACTGGCCTCGCGCAACAGACTTTCGGCGACGCGCAATTGCTCGAGATCCCAGAGCCCGACCTCCTGGCTGTCGAGCGGCACGAACGCACCATCGGGCCCCCTGCGCGACGACCGGCGCGCCTCCGCGTAAAGCATCAGCGCGAACAGACCTTTCGGCTCCGGCTCTTGCGGAAGCAGCGATACGACCACGCTGGCAAGCCAGATTGCCTCTGGTCCAAGCGTTTCCGCCCCGTCAATCTCCATCCACCCGCTCGTATAGGCAGCGTAGATGCAGGCGAGCACCGGCGGCAGGCGGTGCGCCAGATCCTCCTTTTCAGGCACGAGAAACGGAATTTTCTCATCCTTGATCCGCGCCTTGGCTCTGACAAGCCTCTGGCTCATGGCCTTTGGAGAAACGAGAAACCGCGCCGCGATATCTGCCGCCGTCAGGCCGAGCACGGTCTGCAGCATCAGCGGCGTTCGCGCCGCAGCATCGATGTCGGGATGGGCGCAGGCAAACATCAGCGCCAGCCGCCTGTCGGCGATCTCTTCATTGTGCTCCGCCGCTGCCGCAATTTCCCTGGCGATCAGATCGAGATGATCGGCATTGCCGGCCCTGACCTTGTCCTTGCGCCAGTCGTCGAGCTTGCGCCTGCGCGCGATGGTCAACAGCCAGGCATCGGGGTTGTCAGGCACGCCCTCGACAGGCCACTTCTCGAGCGCCGTGAGGAAGGCCGCCGCGAGTGCATCCTCGGCGGAGGCGAGATCGCCCGAGCGTCCGCCAAGATAGGCGACAAGGCGGCCATAGCTCTCGCGCGCCACCCGCTCCGCCACGGACCGGGCAAGGATGGAACCCGAAACCGTCATCCGGCATATTCCGATGGATCCCTGATACGGCGAACCTCGATCACTCCCCAGGTTGCGGCAGGACAGCGCGCCGCCCATTTGTTGGCTTCGTCTATGTCGGCGACGTCGATGACATAGTAACCGCCGAGCTGTTCGCGGACATCGGCATAGGGTCCGTCCAGAACACTGACCTCATTTCCCCGAACGCGAACCACGCTCGCCTCGGAGGAGCCGACAAGCGCGCCGGTGGCGACGAATGCCGCCGCTTTCTCCAGCGCCTGCTTATAGGCATACATCTGGCCCATGAAACGCGCCATGTCCTCCGGCGTCACGGCCTTGCCCGCGGCTTCGTCGGCATGCAGCATCAGCATGTAGCGCATGGTGTTCTGTCCTCACTGAAAGCCGAATTGCTGCGGCAACGAGCGTCGAGAATAACAATCCGGGTGGCGGAAGGGAACGGCCTTTGACGGTTGCCGGGTCGGCTCGTGGTGCGAAGCAGGAGTGATTTCCGCATTTGGCCCAGACTTTGTCGTCTGGGGGTGGGATTGCAAAATGCCCTTCCTGACGGACATTTCCGTAGGGGAGAGCAGTTTTTCACAAACAGCCTTCTCGGCCAATGCGAGACGCTTTGCCCAAACCGTTTCCAACCGTCACGTCACCGTTGATGCATGGAACGCCCAGACACCGGCTCGAATAAAACTCCGCATCTCCCCGTCATCACACGGATTTTCCAAGCGAATTCCTTTCCGAGGGCTGGGGTTGCCAAGATGACGCACACCAAGGTTCGGCTGCACGGCCTCTCGGCCGCCATCGCGTTGATATTTTCCCTCTGCGCGCCGCATTTTCTCCGGGCGGACGAAGCCGCGTGGCCGAAGCTTGATGGTGGGTCCAAGGACAGGATCTGCACGGATGCCCTGGCGATCGCCCGCGCCACCTATGCCTCCGACAGCACTTATCTCTACGCGCCGCCCGCGGTCCCCAAGGACATCGGCAGCATGCTCGTGCTTCAGCCGAAGGCCGTGGATATTTCTGAGGGGGATGCCCTGATTGCCGATCCCGGCGCCTTCCGGAAAAATCCGCAGACCGACACGGATGGCGACGCGTCGCCCAGCCTCTATTGGCAGGTCAAGCCTGATCACGGCATGCGCTTCGTCACCTATGAGGAGCCCTTTGGCTGGCGCGGCGAGCAGTACGCCCTGTTTGCACTGACGAGCGATGTCGCGGCGGACAAGTTCCTGGCCGGTTACAAGCGGGAGCCGAAGACCGATGTCTTCAAGCCCCTGGCCGGGGAAGGCTGGCGACCGCCGCTGGTGTTGCAGGAAAAGGCAACGGGCGATCTCTGGTCGATCGATGTCGGCGCGCCCTATATTTTCCTGAGCGATTGGAACATCTACTCCATCGGCTCGGACGGGGCAGCCCGACGCTGCAGCATTCATTTTCACCCACAAGCCAAGAGCGAGCTCGATCTCCTTCCATCACCGGTGCGAAAATTGGCGACACTGCTCGACGGAACCTTGGGAAAGGGCGAAAACGAAGGGACGCTCGCGCCAACCGCCGGGCTTCGGATCGACGTCATGCATATATGGGGCAATGTCGCCATGCGGCCATGGGCGGCGGTGAAATCCGAGCCCCACAACAGCCGTCAAGAGGTTGACGCCGGACTGAAGGCCTGGTCGCACCAGGCCAAGAGTTTTGGCAAGCTCTATCGGGAAATCATGGCGCAATATCCCAGGGCTGAGCACGCCCTGGCCAAATTCTACCGCGTCGAATATCGCAAGAGCGCCGGCGAGGCCGATGCCATGGCCAGACAGGCCCTCGACATGGCCTTCCGAACCTATTTCACATTTTCAGGGTAGAGGCTGGGCATCATCGCGGCAATCAGCCGTGCCTCAGGCCGAGGCGGCGAGCGCCGATGCGAAGTCGCGATAGCGATGCAGCGGACGGCCGAGGATCCTGGTCAGGCGCTCGACATCGCCCGCTTCGGGGATCATGCCTTCGCGGACATAACGCTCGGCCATCAGCCGCATCTCATAGGCCATCCATTTCGGCATGAAACGCGCAAGGTTCTGCTCGAAGGCGGAGGCATCGTCGCCGCCATAGACGATCGGGCGGCCCAAAGTCTCCGACCAGATCGCGGCCAGGTCCGTGCCTGTCAGCGTGTCCGGGCCGACCAGATTGATGGTTTCGATCGGCAGTTTGCCCGGCGCCTGGTCGCGGCGCATCAGCTCTATGGCGGCGACTTCGGCAATGTCGCGCGCATCGACCATGGCGATGCCCTTGCCGCCGATCGGCATCGGATAGACGCCGTGGTTGAAGATGACATCCTTGATCATCAGGTCATTGTCGATGAAATAGGCGGGACGCAGGATAGTGGCGCTGAAGCCCATCTGCTCGAGCATCCGCTCGGCACCCGCCTTCACCGCAAAGTGCGGCACGTTGACGAACCGCTCGCTGTGCAGGACCGACAGGTAGACGACCCGCTCGACACCGGCCTCGCGGGCGATGTTGAGCGTGATCAATGCCTGGGTGAATTCGTCTCCCGCCACCGCATTCAGGAGAAACAGCGTGCTGACGCCGGCAAATGCGGCACGCAGGGCGTCGATATCGAGCAGGTCGCCCTGCGCGACCTGGACGCCGGCCGGAAAGTCGGCCTTTGCGGGATCGCGCACGAGGACACGAATGTCGGCGCCACGATTGAGGAGCTGCTGGACGACATGGCGGCCGACGCGGCCGGTTGCGCCTGTAACGAGAATGGTCATGTGATTTTTCCGTGGTTGCGCGTTGAAGACATGATCAATATGAGTGGATCACAAGCGAACCGATAGACGCTTAATTTGGACTGGCTGTCTCACAGGTGGAACAATGGATCTGCTCGCCCTCGCCGATTTCGTCATCGTCGCCCGCAATGGCGGGTTTGGACGCGCCGCCCGCGCCGCGGGGCGCCCGAAGGCCACGCTGTCGCGCCGGGTGGCGGAGCTTGAGGCGAGCCTTGGCCTGCGGCTCTTCGAGCGCGGCGCGCGGATGCTGAAGCTGACGGAGGAAGGGCGGGCGCTGCATGAGCGGGCAGGCGCGCTGCTGACCGAACTCGACGAGACGGCGGCGGCCATCGCCTCGGGCGGCGACAGGCCGCGCGGGCGGCTGCGGATCAGCGCGCCCTTGCTGTTTTCCCAGACGGCGATGGGCAAACTGGCGGCCGGTTTCGCGCTGAGATATCCGCAGGTCCGCCTCGAGATCACCACGGAGGATCGCGTCGTGGACATGGTCGAGGAAGGCTATGACCTGGTGATCCGCGTCAATCCCGACCCGGATGAGAGCCTTGTCGGACGGATTTTCCTGCGCGACGCATTGGTCATCGCGGCGTGCCCCGGCATTGCCCGCCCGGCGGACGGAGCGGCGGTGCCGGTCGTCGTCCGCGGCACACCGGACCAGGCCAGGGCCTGGACCATGACGACGCCGGCCGGGCCGTCCAGCATGGCCATCGATCCCATTCTCGGCCTCTCATCCTTCAACATGGTCCGCGATGCCGTGCTGATGGGCGTCGGCGCGGCGCGCCTGCCGCTGTCCCTGGTCAGCCGTGATCTCGCAGCCGGCACGCTGGTCCGCTGGGGGGACGTCGATGGGCCTGAAACCCGGCTCTGGGCGCTCTATCCGTCGCGACGGCTGCTGAGCGCCCGCGTATCCGCCTTCCTCGATTATCTGAAGGAGGCGTTTCCCCTGGGGACGGCCGAGGAACTGGCGGCTTATCTGGCTTAGAACGTGTCGCAAGAGACGAGGCTTTCCTGCCGCCAGCATATTCCGACATCCCGCACGACAATTATGCAACCCACTACCACTGTTGCAGTCCTGCAACGCAACAGTGGCAACGTCTGCAATTCGCACTTGCAGTCTTGCTGTTTGTCAGATCGTATGTTAATCAGCAGCATCCGCAATTCAAACAGAGGAGGCGGCAGATGACATCCATTTCAAATGCATACGCACCTCTTTGCGGAACGGCTATTGTGGCTTGGCCATGCCCGGTGTCCCAACATAGCCAAATCTACACCCGAGCCTCGTAATCTCGGCTGTTCCGCCAATAGGCATTTCCTAACTTAGCGTGATGTGACCGGCTGTCGGAGCGATTTCTCGCGTCTCCGCATCGGCGCGTCCTTCCCAGCAAGAGGACCTGGCTGCGTCGCTGCGCCAGGACAAAAGTCATGCACAAAAGACAATCCTTGGTTGTCGATCGACTGAGTGCGTCGATTGAGGAACTACACCAGGCCTTTGGTGCCTGGAATATCGCCATGGCGCTCTTCCGGGCCATCCGGAAACAGAGCCAGACAACGAACCGGATCTCCCATCTTTCCGATCGCATGCTCCGTGATCTCGGGCTTCCGGAAAGAAAAGAAGACCCTGTCGAACGCTTCGTCCGTCCTTGGAAGACCTGGCTTTGACCGCGGTTTCGGCCTCGGCGCCTTCGGGCGCCGGGGCGTTCCCCGATCCTCTATCATGTCGCCAACCCCTGATACGGCTGGCAGGCGCGTTGCAACAGCGGAGCAGCGCGTCCGCCAGCCCATCAGACGAGCAGAAAGGCGTCGCTCACAGCCTCGGCAGACCGGCTGGCTGAGACAGTCGCCGTTGTGCGGCGATGCGGAAGGGCGCATTGATGGCGCCGTAGCCCTGATAGCCGCCGCGCCGCTCCACGATCTCGAAGAAAAAGCCTTCGCCATAGGTCCGGCTGTAGATCTGGAAATATTCGCCGCTGCCATCCCGGTCATAGAGGATGCTGTGGGCGCGCAGCCGGTCGGCAAAGTCCGGATCCAGTCCGAAGCGCGCTTCAAGGTCGTCATAATAATTCCGCGAGATCGGCAGCACATCCAGGCCGAGCGCCTCGAGCGCGCGCACCGTCGCGAAAATGTCGCGCGCGGCGAAGGCGAGATGCTGGATGCTTGAGCCAAAACCTTCGGCAAGGAAATTGCCGGCAAAGGTCTTGCGATTTTCCGCCCCGTTCAATGTCAGGCGGAAGCCGCCATCGCTGCCTTCGACGGCCTGGCTGCGAACGAGGCCGCCGGGATCGACGACATCGACCATCGGCGTGCGCCGGGTGTCGAAGATCGACGTATAAAACAACAGCCATGTCGGCATTTCATCGTAGCGGGTCGTCTGGGCGATATGGTCGATATGGGTGAGACCTGCCCCCGCCATCGAAGCCGCACCCTCGGCTGCATCGAATTCGCTGTCCCAGATATTTGCCAGCGCGGCGGACTTGTCGAGGAAATAGATGACGCTGTTGCCGACGCCCTGGATCGCCGGCACTGCCGCCTCGCCCGGCAGGCGCGGCTCGGCAAAGATATCGGCGCCCAGCGCCGATGCGCGCTCCACGGTGCCCCTGGCATCGGCAACGCTGAGCCCATAGGCATAGGCATTGGCGCCATGGACCGAATAGGAGGAATTGGCAAAGCCGCGTTCATCGATATTGATGAGCAGGCGAATGTCGCCTTGCTGGTAGAGGTCCACCTTGCGGTTCTTGTGGCGGCCGGTTCGGGCAAAGCCGAGCGTCGCAAGCAGCGCTTCGAGATCCTGCTTTTCGCTTTCGCCGGCGGTGAATTCGACGAATTCGATCCCCCGTGCGGCCACGCGTTGCGGCATGGCCGGAACGGGGATACGGATATCGGCTTGCCTGCGCCGAACCTGATCCATCAGATAGAGCAGCGATCGATACCCATCGCCGGCGATCGATCGGGGAGAGCCGCCGCGGAACTGGTCATTGAAGATTTCCAGCGACAGAACACCGTCATAACCGGTTGCAGCGACGGCTTGCATGAAATCCACCACCGGCAGATCGCCCTCGCCGGGCATGTTGCGGAAGTGACGGCTCCAGTACAGCAGGTCCATGTCGATCAGCGGCGCGTCGGCGAGCTGGACGATGAAGATCTTGTCGCTCGGGATCGAGCCTATGCTGTTGACGTCGATCCGGCGCGCCAGCGTATGAAATGAATCGAGAATGATGCCGATATTGGGATGATCCGCCCGGCGCACGATCTCCCAGGCATCGCGATGATCGCTGATATGCCGGCCCCAGGCCAGCGCCTCATAGCCGACACGCAAGCCGCGCTTGCCCGCCCGTTCGCCCAGTTCGTGGAAATCGGCCGCCGCGCGGTCGATGCCGCCGAGCGCGACCGGCGAGACATTGGAGCAGACCAGCATCAGCTCGGCGCCGAGTTCGGCCATCAGGTCGAATTTGCGCTCGGCGCGATCGAAGACGCGCGACCGATGAGGCTCAGGCATGCCCTCGAAATCCCGGAAAGGCTGAAACAAGGTAATGTCCAGGCCATGGTCGCGGACCATCCGCCCCACCTCTTTCGGCGAGGCATCATGCGCCAGGAAATCATTCTCGAAAATCTCGACGCCTGAGAAACCCGCCTTTGCAATGGCCGCCAGCTTGTCGGGAAGCTCGCCGCTGATCGACACGGTCGCGATGGAAGTCTTCATAGACACTCCCCTCTCCTCACGCACAGGCAGCCGGCTTGCCTTCCTCATGGTTCTTCTGTACCAACTGGTTAAGAATGTCAATGACTTTGTACTAACAAGTTAAAACATATCCCGCGCCTCAAACGAAGCGGGATCGCAGCGATCGTCCGGGGGAAGGCAATGGAAAGCGCAGTGAGCAAGCAGCAGGGCAAACGGGACCCCCAGGGCGTGCGCGAGGACATCCTGCGCGTCGCCATGGAGGAATTTTCCGAGAACGGCCTGTCCGGCGCCAGAATCGATGAAATCGCCGCCAGGACCAGGACGTCCAAGCGGATGATCTACTATTATTTCGGCGACAAGGAAGGCCTCTACACCCGCGCGCTGGAAGAGGCCTACCGGCATGTCCGCGGCAATGAGGGCGATCTCGGATTGGATGGGCTCGATCCGGTCGAAGCGCTCGAGCGGCTGGCGCATTTCACCTTTCACCATCATCGGCAGAACCCGGCCTTCATCCGCATGGTGATGATCGAGAACATCCATCACGGGCAATATCTGAAACGCTCGGAGATCATCCACGACCTCAACCGGCCGGCGATCGAGAAATTGCAGTCACTTCTCGCCCGCGGGCAGAAGGACGGCGTCTTCCGCAGCGATATCGACGCGCTCGAACTGCATTGGCAGATCAGCGCGCTGTCGTTCTTCAACGTCTCCAACCGGGCGACCTTTTCCCAGATTTTCGGCCGGTCTCTATGGGCCGATGAGACGCAGGAGGAACTGGCGCGCCACGTCGCGTCGATGGTTCTGCGCTATGTGGCAAAGCCCGAGGCGCTTGCGGCGCGAGGCGGGTGAAGTTGGTGGGGACGGCAGGGAGAGCGCATTTGAGCGTTCGATGATGGAAACGGGCGTCTGCCGCTTGCTCCCTCTTCTCCCCTCGGGGAGAAGTGCCGAACGTAGTGAGGCGATGAGGGGGCCGCCCCACCCGTGAAGCCCCCTCATCTGCCCTTCGGGCATCTTCTCCCCGAGGGGAGAAGAGGGAGCCAGGCCTCGGCGCTCAGCAATCTCTCCCATGCGATTGCCCTGGGGCTTACAAAGCGCCCGCCTCGAACAATTCGCCAAAATGCCGCTGCATGCGTTCCGCGTCGGGCTCCAGCCCGGTGAACAGGCGAAACGCCCCCACGGCCTGGAACACGGTCATGCCGCCGCCGGGCAGGATGCGGCAGCCCTGTCGGGACGCCGCGGCCAAGAGTTCGGTGACCAGCGGCATGTAGACGATGTCGGCCACCCAATGGCGGCTTTGCAGCAGCGCCTCGTCGAGCGGCATGCCGGGATGGCTGTTCATGCCCGTCGGCGTGGCGTGAATCAGCCCGTCTGCGGCGGCGATGGATCTGGCAAGGTCGTCGGTCGGGAAAGCGTGTTTTCCGTCGAAGCGGCGATTGAGATCCTCGGCCAACTGTACGGCGCGTGCGCCATCGCGATCGAAGATGTCGAGCCTGCCGACGCCGAGTTTGAGCGCGGCATGCGCGACGGCAACACCAGCGCCGCCGGCGCCGAGAAGCAGTGCATGGTCACGCCGCGCGTCCGGTAGGCCCTGGCGGAAACTCTCATAAAAACCGTACCAATCCGTATTGTGCCCCATCCGCCTGCCGTCGCGGAACACCACCGTGTTGACCGCGCCCAGCATGCGGGCATCCTCCGACAGTTCGTCGAGCAGCGGCAACACCGCCTGCTTGAACGGATGGGTGATGTTGGTGCCGGAAAAGCCGCGCTCTTCCAGTTCGCCGAGCAGATCCGGCAGGGCATCCGCAGACAGACCACGCTCGTGAATATCGACCCGCTCATAGCGATAGTCGAGCCCGTGGCAGGCGCCTTCCCGCTCGTGCAATGCCGGCGTTTTGGAAAGTTTGAGATCGGAGCCTATCAGCCCGACAAGCACAGCGCGTTTGTCCGTCATTTCAATATCCAATGGCAAAGACGTTCCGTTCCGGGGAACCGGTTGTCAAAAGGCGGACCGAATTGCGGGCCGGTCAGTGATGCGCGAGAATTTCGCCGAGAAAGGCCCGCGTGCGCTCGTGCCGCGGGCTACGAAAGAATTCGTCGGGCGGCCCTTCTTCGATCACCGCACCGGAGGCCATGAAGATCACGCGGTCGGCGACCTGCCGCGCAAATCCCATTTCATGCGTCACGCAGATCATCGTCATGCCGTCGCGCGCCAAGCCGATCATCGTATCGAGCACTTCTTTCACCATTTCCGGATCGAGCGCCGATGTCGGCTCGTCGAACAGCATGACCTTGGGCTCCATGCACAGCGCCCGGGCGATTGCCGCCCGCTGCTGCTGCCCGCCCGACAGTTGCGCCGGATATTTGTCGGCCTGGTCGCCGATCCGCACCTTGCCGAGATATTTGCCGGCAAGCGCCCGGGCGTCGGTCTTCGACATGCCCCGCACCCGCATCGGGGCCAGCATGCAGTTTTCGATGATGGTCATGTGCGGGAAGAGGTTGAAGCTCTGGAACACCATGCCGACCTCGCGCCTGACCGCGTCGACGGTCTTGCCGGTGCCATCGAGCGCCAGCCCTTCGACGACGATCCTGCCCTTCTGGATTTCCTCCAGCCGGTTGATGCAACGGATCAGGGTGGATTTACCCGAGCCCGACGGCCCGCAAAGCACGATTTTCTCGCCCTTGCGGACCGAAAGGTTGATGTTCTTGAGCGCATGGAAGGCGCCATACCATTTCTCGACGCCTTCCAGCGCGATGAGAGCCTGTTCGGCACCCTGCTCGATAGTCTGCATGGCGACTACCTCCTCGGTCTGCGATCACTTCACGGTGTAGGGAATGTCCGGCATGGCGTCCGGGAATTTGGGCACGTCGCGCTTCATCCACTTGGCGTAGATCTTGGCGTGCTCGCCATCGGCCATGATCTTGTCGAGGAAGGTGTTGACCGCTTCGTTCCAGTCCTTCTCGCCGAGACGCGTGCCGGCGCCGTTGAAGAGCGTCTTGAGGTCGAATTTGCTGTCATAGGTGCCGGCGCTGGCGGCGTTCAGGCGATCGCCATAGAACTGGTTGCCGCCGACCACCTGGACCTGGCCGGCCAGCAGCGCCTGGATCGTTGCCGCATCATCGTCGAAGCGCAGGATGGTCGCGCTATCGCCGACGCCGGCGGTAATCGCCGTATCCATGGCGCTCGACTTCGGCACGCCGATCGTCAGCCCGGCAAGGCCCTTATAGTCGGCGATCTTCATCGTCTTCGGTCCATAGATGGAGAGCACGTTGCCGGCATAGGGCTTGCTGTACTGGATCGACTTCGCCCGCTCCGCCGTCATGCCCATGGTGGCGAACAGCACATCGACCTTGCCGGTCACCAGGGACGGAATACGGTTGGCGACGGCCAGCGGAACGAACTCGACCTCGACGCCCAATTGCTTGGCGAAGGCCTTGCCGATATCGGCATCCAGGCCGTCCTGCACGCCGCTCGAATTGACAAAGCCCCAGGGCGCATTGTCGCCCTGAATGCCGATCACGACCTTGCCGCTTGCCTTGGCGTCGGCCAGCGTTCCGGCATTGGCCGGCAGCGCCGCAAGCAGGGGCAGGAGCATGGCGCTGGCGACTGCCAGAAGGGTACTTCTGCGGCCCAATGCATGTCTCAATTTGTTGATCATCATTTCCTCCTCTTCAACAAAGCTCTTGAAATTGCTCACCGCGCGGCCTTGGCCAGCCGGCGTTCCATGCGCGCACCCCACAGCGAGAGCGGCCAGCAGAGTGCGAAATAGATGGCGCCGACGATGGCGAAGACCATCAACGGCCGGAACGTCTGGTTCGATACGATCTGGCCGGCGCGGGAGAGCTCGACGAAGCCGACGATGGCCGCCAGCGAGGTTCCCTTGACCAGCTGCACCAGAAAACCGATCGTTGCCGGCAGCGATATCTTGAACGCTTGCGGCAGGATCACGTCCTTCATGCGCGAGACGTAATGCAGGCCGAGCGCGTTGGCCGCTTCCGTCTGCCCCTTGGGGATCGACTGAATGCCGCCGCGCCAGATTTCGCCGAGGAAGGCGCTGGCATGCAGCGTAAAGGCGATGGCGACCGCAATCCACGCATCGACGTTCAGACCGACAAGGCCGACGCCGTAATAGACGACGAAAAGCTGCATCAGGAGCGGCGTTCCCTGGAACACCGCGATATAGGCAGCGCCGCCACGCCACACGATGGCGTGCCCCGAAACCCGCATCAGCGCGACCCCAAGGCCGAACACCCCGCCGCCGACGAAGCCGATCGCCGCCAGCGCAATGGTCCATTTCAGCCCCTGAAGCAGGAAGAGAAGCTCGTTTACGCCGATATGTGCCATGGAGCGCGCCTCACCGGACCGGATAGCTGAACAGGAGCTTCGAAATCGCCGAAAACAGCGCCATCATCAGCCCGGAAATGGCGAGATAGATCAGCGTGATGCTGAAATAGACCTCGAAGGAGCGGAATGTGTCGGACTCGATCCTTTGGGCGACCGAGGTGAGCTCGTAAGCCGCAATCGACGTGCAAACCGATGTCGTGAGCGTCAGCATGACGAACTGGCTGGTCAGCGACGGATAGATCGCCCGGAAGGCCGGTTTCAGCACGATATGGCGGAACACCTGCCCCTTGTGCAGGCCGAGCGCCAGGCCGGCCTCGACCTGCCCCTTGCCGATGCTTTCCACCCCGCCGCGGATGATCTCGATCGCATAGGCACCACCATTGACGGCAAGCGCGATGATCGCCGTCGCGGTCGGGTTCAGGCGGATGCCGAATTGCGGCAGGGCAAAGAAGATGAAGAAGATCTGCACCAGGAAGGGCGTGTTGCGGATGACCTCGACGAAGGCAATGGTCGGAACGCGCAGAAGCGGCGATTGCGACGTCCGCGTCAGCACGCCGAAGATACCGATCACGGTCGCCAGCGACATGCCGGCAACGGCAAGGCCGATGGTCGACAACGCCGCCAGCAGCAATTCCGGCAGCCGTTCATAAACGACGCTGAAGTCGAGCACATAGCCCATCGTTTCCTCCCCGCCGCCTCCTCAAGCGGCACATAGTCAAACCCAGAGTGACGAGCCAGGCTCTCACAAGCGCAACTTTGTACCATCTGGTTAATACCTGTCAAGCACTTTGTACCAGATAGTTAAATGTGACGCTCTGCCCGTCCGTGCCATGGGGGGAGGTTTGGCGCGGACCTGCCATAAGGTTTCGGCCGCCTCCGGTCGTCGGCGGCCGAAATTGCAGCGGGTTGCTCCCTTCCAGCGACAGCGCCGAGCGTTCCCCCCGGCGCCTCTTCCGCTCACCCCCCATGCACCGCCCGCGCCAGGCCGAGGAGATCGAATGTGTGCGCGGCAAACATGAGCAGGCCGATGACGACGATGGCGGTGAGGATGACGGGCAGTCGCTTTCTCATGGCTCTGGTTCCTTTGGCGTTTCAGATATGGGCGAGTGTTTCGCGGATGGTCAGGCGGGCGGCGCGGAGCGCCGGCACGAGGCTGGCGGCGGCGGAGCCGATGACGAGGATGGCAAGCCAGGTCATGAGGCCAGCATGCGACAGGATCAGCGGCAGCGGCAGGCCGAAGGACATGCTGCCTATGAGGCGGCCGATGCCGAGCGTCAGCGGCAGCGCAATGAGGATCGCCATCACCAGGCTCAAGAGCCCGATGAACAGGCCTTCCGACACGACATTGCGGATGATCACGCCATGGCTGCCGCCGATCGTGCGCATGATGCCGAATTCGCGCGTCCGCTCGGCAACGCTGATGCCCTGCGCCGAGGCGAGGCCGAGCAGGCCGACGATCGCCATCAGCAGCGACATCGACATCAGCGACACGACCAGGATCTTCACATGCCCGCCGACGGCGCTGTCCATGCGCGCTGCGGAGATCGATTTGGCGATGGGAATGGCGGCGCCCGCCAGCGCCGTCTCGATCGCTTTCGACAGGCGGTTGACCGACGCCGCATCATGGTCGCGGGCGGTGATGCGGATGGCATTGGTCCGGTTTTCCGTAGCCGTCACGTGGGCATAGGCCGCAGCCGAAACATAGGCCGATGGCAGCGTCACGATCTGCCGCACCACAGCACTCATACGATAGGCCGCCGTTCGACCGTCCACGGTCAGCGCCACGCGCGCGCCGATCGCCGGCCGTCCCAGCAGGGTCCAGGCGCCCTGGTTGACGACCAGCGCGTCGTCCGCATCGACCCGCGGCAAGGCGCCCGCGAGGAGAACCAGATGGCCGAGTGCCGCCGGGCTGGGCAGGGCGCGAAAATCGAGGCTGGCATGCCCGCCATCGGGATAGGTGCGCACCACCATCAGCCCGTCCGGCCGGGCGATCGCCGCCGCCGTCACGTTCCAGGCCTCGGCCTTCGCCACATCGGGCAGCGCCGCAACGAGACGCATGACCTCGCCAGTCCCGGCATAGCGGCTGAACTGCAGTTCGAGATCATAGCGCCGGTCCTGCGCGGACGCCGCGACGAAATAGGTCCAGGCCGCCTGGACGTTGGCGCTGGCCATGAACATGCCGCCGGCGGAGGCGAGCAGAACCAGCGTCAGCATCAACCGCCCGCGCTGGCGAAAGGCGTTGCGGATCGACAGAAGCAGCGTCCGGTCGATGCCGCCGATCCTGGCAAGCAGGCCATCGATCCGGTCGCGACCGGCAAAGGACGAGACGCGGAAATCCGATATCGCCTCGCGCACCGTGAGACGCGCCGCCCGGTTGATCGGAATGGCGGCAAAGGCGAGCGGAATGGCCAGGCCGCCGGCGACCAGGGCCACAACGAAGGCGAGCGGAACGGCATGCGACTGGATGTCGAAATTGAGCAGCTTGGCAATCACATCGGCAAAGCCGCGCCCGCCCCAGATGCCGAGCGGCACGCCGAGCGCCAGCGCCACACCGGCAAGGACGGAGACACCAGTGAGGTAAAGAACGGCAATCTGCCGCCGGCGCGCGCCGATGGCCTTCATCACGGCGATCTGCCGCACCTGCTGCGCCAGAAGCTCATCGATGATCGAGGCCACCAGCACGGAGGCGAGAAGGAGCGCCAGCAAGGCAAAGATCAGGAACAGGCTGAGCACGGCGGTCATCTGGCCCTGGTGCGGATGCCGGCCGGTCGGCGGCACCTGGATCGCATGGATCTTGTCGCCCGTGCTGACCAGGACCGCTGCCAGGCTGGTGACGGCGGCATCGACTTTCGCCTGGTCAAAAACGGCGTCCTTGACTGTGATCTTCAGCCGTTCGGGCGCCGGCTGGCCGCCCATGGCGGCAAAGGTCTCCGGCGTCACATAGCCATAGGCCGTCTGCTCCTGCCGGGCGGGCGCCAAAGCCGGGTCATGCACCGACCCGGATATCACCAGGGATGTCGCCTCTCCCGACGGCATCTCGACCGCGACGCTGTCGCCCAGCCGGCGGCCAAGGAATTTCAGCGCTTCGCGCTCCAGAAGCATCGTGCCGGCCGGCGGCGGCCAGGCGCCGGCCTGGGGCGCGACCTTGCTGATCCGCATCGCCTTGAAATCCGGGATGACGAACAGCAAGAGCGGCACCCATTCGTCCCGGCGCAAGGCGATCCGCGCGGTGACGATCGACGTGGCCTCGACATCGGAAATCGCGGCGAGCTTGCGGACGTCAGCGATCACCTTGGCGTCGACCGTGCCGAAATCCACGATCGCCGATGCCGGATTGGTGGCGAGATAGTTGCGCGCGATTTCCCGCGTCAGGATCGTATAGGCGGTGCCGATCAGCGAGACGGCGAAGATGCCGAGCGCAATGGCCGCCACGGCCATCGCCACCCGACCCTGGATGGCGTCGAAATCGCGGATCAGCTTTAGCCAGCGGGTGCGGATGATCATGGCCGCTCTCCCGGCTGTCCGACGATCCTGCCATCGGCAAGTTCGATCACGCGGGTGAAATAGCGGCCGAGATCCCGCTCATGCGTCACCATCACCACCGCCCGGCCTTCGCCGGCAAGCCCGGCAAACAGCCCCATCACCTCGTCGGAGGTTCTGGAATCGAGATTTCCCGTCGGCTCATCCGCCACCAGGATCGGCGGATCGTTGGCAAGCGCCCGGGCAATGGCGGCGCGCTGCTGCTGGCCGCCGGAAAGGTCCGCCGGCAGCTTGTCGATCTCTGAACCGATGCCCAGCTTTTCCAGCAGCATTTGGGCACGGCCCCGGCGCGCGGCCGGCGCAAACGTGTTGCAGAAATCCATCGGCAGCATGATGTTCTCGGCAATGGTCAGCGTCGGCAGCAATTGAAAGAACTGGAAGACCACGCCGACCGTCGTGCCGCGCCAGATGGCGAGCTGTTCCTGCGTCAGGCTGTGGATGTGGCGGCCGCCAGCATCGATGGTGCCGCCGCTCGGCGTGTCGATGCCGGTCATGATATTGACCAGCGTCGATTTCCCGCTGCCGGACTTGCCGACCACGGCGAGGAAATCGCCGGGATGGATATCGAGATCCACGCCTGCAAGCGCGGCAAACGACCCCGCCGCCGTCTGATAAATCTTGCCGGCGCCGCGCAGCGACAGAAGCGGCTTTTCGACAGATGGGCTGAAGTGAGGACGCGACTGCTCAAGTCCGGAATGCCTATGCATCGGAGTCTTCCCTGATCTGGTTGTTGACGGAATTCGGGCATGCCCCGCCCGTCTCCCGAACGCGGGTCACGCTTTCGGGATAGGACAGGCTGAGAGAAAGGATGCGACGTGGCTTAGTGACTACCCATCCGGCCTGCCTTTCCCAGGCGGCAGGCCTGCGCAGAGGGCATCGACAAACACCTCGATGACATGATCGAGATTGGCGCCGCCATGGAACTTCATCAGTTCGTAAAGCGGCACGCTGTGGATCGCGGCAATCAGCAGATGGGCGGCGGCAATCGGATTCTTTACCGTAAGCACGCCTTCCGCATCCTTCTGCCGGAGAAAATCGGCCAGGCGATCGGCCACCGCGCCCACCCGCGCATTGCCGAAATGATTGCCGAGATCGTCCATGGTCACGGCCGAATTCTCCATCAGCCTGAGCCCCATCGGAATGACCGTGCGAAAATGCCTGAGCAGCCGCCGGCCCGTCTCGACCAGCGCGTCGCGCGGATTGTCGATCTCGCTGGCGACAAGGCCCTCGGTATCGATATCGGTCGACATCAACGCCGCCACGAACAGCGCCGTCTTGGTCGGATACCGCTTGAAAATCGCCGCCTCCGAAATCCCCGCCCGCCGCGCCACCTCCTTAGTGGTGCCGGCATTGCCCTGCTCGAGAAACACGCCGCGCGCGGCCTCCAGCAGGGTTGGCTCGTCGATGATCTTTTTACGGCCCATGGGGTGATCCTGTTTCTTCGATAGATAAGTGATTACTCACTTATTTTTGGATGTCAATGGGGGGTGGGTGAACGGGAAGATAGACATCGACGTCATGTTCTTGGCTGGGAACCGCTGCGACAAACGCCACGTGAACAAAACAAGCTGCTTTTCCTATTTTACAACTCAAAACAAATGCTTACAAGAAGTTCACACTTGTGTTGACTTCCACACAAGTGTTGAATATGCCATATATTATGAACGCACAGGAACTGAAGCGATGGCTCGCCAAGCAGGGATGCTCCTTCGAAAATCATCGAGGGGGAAGCGGCCATTTGACGGTTCTTTTGAATGGAAAGAAAACACAGCTCCCGATCCATGGAGGGAACAAGGAGCTGGGAACGGCCTTGGTCAACAAGATCAAAAAAGACCTTGGCTTGAAATAGCACCAAGCAGGTTGTGGAAAAGTGTCCCACGGTTTTCCGACAAGACCCTGCGATAAGACAAAGGACTAAGCAACATGGCATGGTATCCGCTGACTTTGCAGTCGGACGATGGCGTTTGGCTTGTGACCTCCCCCGATTTCCCCGAAGTGACATCATTCGGCGAAACATCTGAAGAGGCCTGTAGAAATGGCCGCAGTGCGATCGAAGAGGCGATTGCCGCACGTATCGCCGCTGGCGAGGATATTCCAGTCCCGCATGACGAGAACAAAAACCTGGGCAAATGGGCCGTTGAAGTTCCGGCAATGGTGCTGCTGAAGTCGGGGGCCTATATGCTGATGCGCGTTCAAGGCATGACCCGCGCCGACCTGCAGCGGCGCCTGGGATGGCCGCATCGCGAACAGATCGACCGCATATTCAGGCTGGACCACCAGACACGCCTGGAATCGATCGAAGACGTGTTCAAAGCGCTTGGAAGTCCGCTACGCCTGCACGTTCCGTTTTCCAAGGACGCGGCTTGATTCAAATAACGATGGGGCAAGGTGGCGAAAAAGCCTGATTGGCCGCTGCCTCTTTAGCCAGATCCTATTTCGCGCATATCGGAGTTTACGGCGGGGGATGGTACGCGATCAAATGGCTGAGTGGCTACGCCACGCGATCCGCTACGGACAAGCGGCAGCCTGGCGGCGCCCTCTCAGGCGAGCCGATCGACATGTCCCCATCGTGCATTCGGTTTACCCAAATCCCCATCAGGTTGGTCGGGGATACCGCCAGCGAGATGGGAGGCACGAAGGCACCGTTGGCAAACAACCACGTCGAGTCCGTGCCGATCAGCCGACATTGACGTCGTTTCCGAACAAAGTGCGATCAGGACTTCGCTTCCTCGAGAAAGACGCTACGGCTGATCTCCGCATCGTGCTCGATTGCGATTTTCCGTGCTTGCCGAATTGTGATGCGCTTGCCGTCCATCCTGTCTTCGAACGCGGTTCGGCGTTTGTCATGCGGGCCGGAGAAACGGCAATGCGTGATTCCGGCCGCTGTCATGCGCTGAAGATTATGCAGGTGATTGGCCCGGCTCATGGCGACGGCGATGGCAAATTCGAGCCCCTCGATCGATTTTCCCACATCGTTCGGCGCCACGTAACCAAGATACTGCTCGCTGATCTTGAGCCGGGCAGGCAGACCAAGGTCTTTCAGGCGAGCGGACGGAAGCAGATGGCCGGTCGACACGATCGACTCGACCATGCTCAGATAGCCCTTGCCGCCGGTCGCCATTGTTGCAAGACGCTCGGACAGCGCCTCGACCTGATCTTCCCGGATCAGGCCATACCGTCGAAGCTGGAAAGCAAAATCGTCGGCCACGGGATAGAGATCATGGGATTCAGAGCCTGAAGCCTCGCCAAAATGATCATCCTTGGTCGCAACACTGGGCTGCCTCCGCCCCGAAATCAGCCATTCGAGAATACTCATTGCGTCCCCCTCCTGCCTGCGCGACACGATCGACAAGAGCGATTGCCGTCAAACCGTCAGACGATGCCGATCCCCTCCGATATCTGCACCTCTTGTCGTCAGCCCGGCTTCTTCTTAACCATGATTGGCAGTCCGGAAAGAAGATACAAGTAACCGGCCGAAAATCCGGCAAAAATTCTTGAGTTCGAGGAAATTTCCTCCTTGTAATGCTTGAGAGCAAATCACAACGCGAGGCTATTGTCTAGTCTACAACCAGTTTAACCTTAATAGCGATCGCCGCAATCTGCGACAAAATGCAGCACGCAACTCCGGTGGACCGGGTTTTAAAAACAAACTATGCAACCTTGTCGCGTTCTGCCGAGGGGGCACCATGACGTATTCTGTTATTATCGAAGCCGAATATACGACTGACTTCAACGCGCGACTTCTTTTTCCGGAAACCCTGAGCCGCAAGCCCTCCGGCTCTTCCCTTGGCAGCTACGACAAAGCAACGCAAACCTATGGTTCTGGATATATCAGCTATAATGAAAATGGCCGGGAATATCATATCGAGGTCTGGGGAAACCTGACCAAGACGGGCCACAATGACATCACCGGCGATGTCCGCTACGCCGAAGTCCAGGAGATGGTCAACGGCAAGCTGGTGACCATCGGCGATATGTATGTGGGCAATAGCGAAGCTCCAGGAAGTGTCTATGTCCATATCCCATCACTGGCTTCGCTGACCCCAGACAGCCTCTTTGCGCAGGTTGAGAAGTTGGGAGCAGCTCAGTTGGACCTTTACGGGAGAACGGGCAATGACAAACTCTACGGAAACACCTCCGGAAATATTTTCAACGGCGGTTCCGGCAACGACGTATTGACGGGTTATGCGGGTAAAGACCAGTTCGTTTTCGAGGCGACTGGCAAGGACAATGCCGACCATATAACCGACTTCACGCATGGCCAGGACAAGATCATCATCGGGTTGACGTTCAACGGCCCGTTCGGGGATATCACCGGAAACAGCCACCTCAAGGAAATCTTCCACGACATAACAAACTCGGCGGAAGACAAGAACGACCGCATTATCTACAATTCACACACCGGCACCCTGTCTTTCGACGACGACGGCAGCGGCGCGGACAAGGCGGTGGTCTTTGCCCATCTCGACAATCATGCGAAGATTGACTTCCATGACTTCGAGATCTGGTCCTAGCCGAGCTCGTCTCCAACGTCACTGCCGCATCAGCCTCGGCGAAATCCTCAGCGATCCAGCCAATATCGGCGCCGAGATCATGGGCGCCGGCATGTTCGGCCTCCACAATTTTCCCGACGATCCAAACTGGCGCGGCTGGTGGGGCGACGAGGCGCCGTTCCGTTATCCGGTCTTCGTCCTCGCCCACCAGCCCCGCCCCTCGCTGAAAATGGCCGGCGGTACGACCTTCCATTTCATCGACGCCACACCCGCCGATGTGCTTGCACGCGCTGTCGCCGTGGCCCGGGGGCAAGGACGTCCGCGGCGCCGGCGGTCTCACCGTTATCCGCGCCTTCCTCAAGGTCGGCCTCGTCGACCGTCTTCACGTCGCCATCGCCCCGATCCTGCCGGGCCGCGGCATCCGCCTGTGGGACGACCTGCGCAGGCTGGAAGAGGGCCGCACGGTCAAGTCCGAAACGGCGCCGAGCGGCACCATTCATCTGACGTTCGAGCGGTAGCCCCCTCGCCTGCAACTTGGCCGGTCATGGGCTACCCACGGACGATCCATGATCTCGCCTTTGGCGCATTGCCGCCGCCACACCTTGCTGCAGACGGACCCAAGCCGCGCTCGATCCTCGATGGACGAACGGCAGCTTCGCAACGTCATCTCAGGCAAGCCGATCGACATTGTCCCGATCGCGCGTTTGGTTTACACAAATCCCGTATCAACCCTCAGCCAACATTATCGCGTAAGGCAGCTTCAAACGTTTTGTTGCTTGGTTCACTCTCTTCCAATTCTTCATCAAAGCACCCGCGAATGAGCATCAAGTCGAGGGCTGCCTTGGCCACAGGCGAGATGCGCTCAAGCCAGCCGGAAGCGATGACCATGGTGCCGTCCGCGATATCTTCTATTTCCTCATAGGCTACGTTAACGACCGAGAGCACATTGGTGACAGCATCCACCTCCGCCGGCGTCATCGTCTCGGGCGCTCTTTTGGGCCACCGCCACGCATCGTCCTCGTGACCTACCCAATCGTAAAACATCTCAAAGAATTCCTGGGGGCTCATTCTTCGAACGGCCACGGCACCTTTCGCCAACCAGCTCATTGCGTCCATGATCCTGTTGCGCACGCGCTGATCGACGAGGCGCCTCGATGCATCCTCACTCATGGCTAGTTATTGTCCTTTCTGACGTGCTCGCTCACCGTGTGGTAGCCGACGAAAACCGCTCGACATAGTCGCGGATGCCGGCAGGGCCGTCGAAGCGTTCGCCCGTCGACGGATCGTCGATCACCGCCCGTGGGGCGAAGAGCGCAAGCACGGCCTCGACATCAAAGGCATTGTTGGCGTCGATCAGCGCCTTGGCCGCGGCGCGCATGCTGTCTTGCCGGGTCATCGCCTTACCGTCCATGCTGCCAGCTCTTGTAGACGAATTCCAGCGAGATGCCGTCGGGGTCGGCGACCTGTGCGGCGTAGTAGCGGGGATCATAATGCGGCTGCAGCCCCGGCGGATGGATTTTTCGCCCGCCTGCAGCGAGCGCCGCCGCATAGGCGGCGTCGACCATTGCCTGGGATTCGGCAACGAAGCCGACATGAACGGCCCCGGGCGCCGCCTCGCCGGCGCGCAGCCAGAAAAACAGCCGGTCCTTCGTCCCGAACCCCTTGAGATCGGGATGGCCGGGCGGACCATTGCGGCCGTTGTAGTCGAAGCGCTGGGTGATGCCGAGCGGCGCCAGGGCCGCGGTGTAAAAGGCGATCGAGCGATCCACATCGCTCACCGTCAGGAAGATATGATCGAGCATCGTCATCTCCACAGTCAGATCAGGGTGCCGCCGGACACGTCGATATCCTGGGCGTTTTTCCAGCGGTTCTTGTCCGACGGCAGGCCGGCGATCACGCCGCCCACCTCATCGACCTCGCCGGCGCGGCCAAAAAATGTCATCCCCGCCAGCAGGCGCTCGAACACGTCGTTGCCCCCCAATTCGCCATATAGCGTGTCGGCACCGGAGTCCATCCAACGCGAGTTTCACCGATTGTCTATGCCAGGATGCCCCAATAAACCGGGTCTCATCAGCAGGGTAAAAATGATGTTTGAAATTCACAGTCACCAGGGCGCTGGACCAGTTCGGTTCGGCATGACGGCAACGGAGGTTCGAGCTGCGCTCGGAGTTGAATACGAGACCTTCAAACGGAGTCCCGAGGACGCCCATCCCACGGATTATTTCAACGCGCTTGGTTGTTTCGTCTATTGCAACGCAGGCGGCCAGTCGATTGCCCTGGAGTTCGCGGAACCCGCCAGACCGATGTTCAATGGGCTCGACCTGTTGAACATGGGTTTCGCCGACCTGCTGAAGCGCATAGGGGAAATCGACCCGGAGGCTTCAGTCGAAGTCGATGGGTTCACCTCATTCCACCTGGGCATCGGCGCCTGGGCGCCCGCGGCCGACGAAGAACCTGACGAGCCTGCCGAAGCCATCATAGCCTTTGTCCCCGGCTACTATGATTGAGGCGGGCTGGCGCTGAATTCAAGAGTTCTGCAAATGCGTTACCCCGTTGGTCGGCAATTGCGGCAAGAAGTGAACATGGCAAAAATGCTCTATAGTCGAAGACGCGTTCCAAGTTTCTGGACGAGGGTTGATCGTGGTGCCCGGCCCGTTACAGGCGGAATACAATGGGCCGCGCCAATTTGCAGTGACACTCAAATCCCCCGGCAGCGGCGAGCAGAGCGCTACCCTCACACTTGAGCATGTGTTTCAGTCACCGCCGCCGAAGGAACATCGTTGGGTTTGCTTGCTCCGCGGCGCGACGAAGACGGATACTCCGCCCGGCACAGAAGTTTGGATCGACAGCTAGCCGTCAAACTCGATCGTTCCGGAGCTATGGGTTCAAACCTAGCCTCATAAATCAAGAGTTTCGGGACGGCTCGGCAGTTTTCCGCGCGCATGTTATAGCGTCCTTGAGATAGCTAAAAAGGGGCCTTTGCATTTGAGGTACGTCGTCGGCGCTTGTCTGCTCTGTTGTCTTGTCGGCCACGCAGCCGGGCAAGAGGTTGAAGACATTACAGTCCCACAGGAGTTTGAGCAGGGATTTAGCCATTCGATGATGCGCTTAACGATAGCGGACCGATGCCATAGGTGGCTGCATGTGCCTGATATTTTTACTGACGCAACGGTCGCCTTGAACAATTTCTATAAGCGCGCGGGGAAGACAAACGCCGATGCCGTCACGAATTACATAATTGCCCAGATGGCAAGGCTTCATCAGGTTGAGCGTGACCCCGTCAAAGATAAAATATACACGCCCGAAATGTGCGCTGAACTTGCCGCATCGCTAAAACGGGAAGTCAGTGGAAACTAGCGTTGCAAAACTCAGGAATTTCCAGACACAGGCAGGCAATGATGAGGAAAGATTATGATGCCATTTTTGAGGAAAATGCCCGGGTTCTCAACGATTTGAAGAGAAAAGACGTTAACCTGTCACCTGAGCGGATGTTTTCGTTCGCCCACAAATTCAAAGACCAGTCCCATGCCGAGTCATTCGCCGCCGAGGTTGTGAAAAAAGGGCTGAAAGCGACAATCAACCTGCGGGAAGATGGCGACTATGACGTGTTGGTCTATCTTCGCCTGACTCCTAATGTAGAACAGATAACCGAGCTCGAGCAGTCTCTAAGCCAGCTGGCCGACGCCTTCGGTGGCCACGCGGATGGCTGGGAATTTGAGGACGACGACAACGTCACCAAACTTTGAAGTTGGCTATCGCGCCTTCGGCGGGTGATCCAGGGATTTTGGAACATGTCGATGCGGATTAACGCGTCGATCCGGCGAACAATATATAGGCTGTTGTCACAAGGAAAATTCGATCAATTGTTTTCGTAACGCGCGCCCAAGATTGAATGCACAAGCCAGAGCTCCAGCAAATAGAAGGCATCATGGGTAAGAATTCAAGCAAACGGATAACAGCGAAGGAATTACAGGAAGAACTTAGCAGGGATCAGCAATATCAGGCGCGGATGCGGGCGCAATATGAAAAAGTTGCGATTGCGGCAGCAGGGCGCAAGCGGGAAGTCAGAGATTTGGAAATCGAGCTGCGTGCTGCCGGCATCGAGATCGAAGACTTCCATGATTTAACGGACAAGCCAAAGAATTTCAGGAATGGCCTGCCGATCATTATCGAACATCTGAGGACAGGGAAATATAGCGATCAGGTAAAGGGCGATTTGGCACGCGCGCTGGCAATGAAAGAAGCCAACCCATATTGGGAAACTCTGGCGCACATATTCAGGAGCGTGCCGGCAACAAAAGAACATGATCTATTTAAACAAGGCTTGGCCATTGCCCTCGGCGCATCCTATGGAGATGATCAGGTCAAGCAATTGGCCGAGCTTTGCAAAGATGTCTCTCACGGCACAGCAAGGGTCTTGCTTGTCCATGACCTGAAGCGCTCGAGAAGGCCGGAAGCATCGGGCATATTGTACGATCTTGCCGAGGATCCACAGATCGGAAAACAGGTGAGACTGTGGATTCGTGAATTGGAACGCCGCAAACTGCGCAAGGCGAACGAGAAAAAAGCTGAGAACTAGCGCGGCCCCCTTCGCCTATTTCCGCCTAACCCGCGCTCCCGCCACCGCGCCTATTCCGGCGGCAGTTCCGACAGTCTCCTGCGGCTCACCGAAAGATCGCGCTGCCATTGCGCATTGGTCGGGTCGGTGGCGACCAGTCGCTCGTCGATGGCGAGACTGGTTTCACAGGCCCTGCGCGCCTCCGGCAGATTGCCCTCGGCAACCAGGATGGTGCCGATCCTGCGATAGCTCCTTGAGAGATCGCGCTGCCACTGCATGTTGGAAGGATCGGCCGCGGTCAGCGTTTCACGAATGAGAAGGCTTGCCTCATAGGCCTTGCGCGCCTCCGGCAGATCGCCCTTAGCCTTCAGCACGTCGCCCAGTTTTTCATTGGCAATCGAGAGATCGCGCTGCCACTCGGTATTGTCGGGACGGTCATTCGCCAAGCGTTGCGTGATTGCGAAAGCAGCCTCATATGCCTCCTGCGCCGCCCCCAGCTCACCCTCCTTGAGCAGCAGGTCGCCAAGCTTTTCCAGGCCGATCGTCAGATCGCGCTGGCATTCCCTGTTGTCCGGATCGACAGCCGCCAGCCGCTGGCGAATGGTAAGGCCAGCCTCATAGGCGGCCCGCGCGGCCGGCAGATCGTCCGTCGCGAGATCGCCGGTCCTGGTGTAACAGATCGCCAGGTCGCGCTGCCATTCCGTATTCTCCGGATCGATGGTCACCAGCCGCTCTGCGATTGCAAGGCTCGCCCGACAGGCGTCGCGCGCCGCCGGCCGTGCCCCCTCGGCGAGCAGGATGTCGCCGAGATCGTCGTGGGCGACCAGCAGATCGCGCTGCCATCGCCCATTGTCCGGATCGGTGGCGGCCAGCCGCGTAGCGACCGCGAGATTGGCCTCATAGGCCGCGCGGGCGGCCGGAAGGTCGCCCGCCTTTGCCAGCAGATAGGCGAGTTCGTTGTGGCAGATCGAGAGATGATGCTGCCATTCGAGATTGTCCGGATCGCTTGCTGCCAGCCGCTCCACCCTTGCCAAGCGCGCCTGGCGATAGGCAAGCTCGGCCGCAAAATTGCCCTCAGGCGCGGGAGGAGGATCGAAATCCTCCCCCGCCCTCAGAAATTCGAGCGCGATCGGGTTTGCCCGGCCGGCCTGCACTCTCGCATAGTCACGCAGCGACACGCCATCCGACATCCCTTCGAACAGCGGGTAGAAATGCGCCGTGAGCGCCGCCTCCCGCTCGATTTCCTTTATGCGCCTTTCGAACCATCTCGTCCCATCGGAGAGAGCCTCGTCGAGTTCATCGTCCGTCAGATCGCCATCTTCGGCAAATCTCGGAAACAACTCGTAGAAATGCTCGTGAAACGCATCCTCGTCGAAGTCATCGCCGAGGTCGTCGGCAAAATTTTCCGTGAGATATTTGAAAACATCCGCGTCCGGACAATCATGCACCGCCTTGAAGACTGCAAATTTTATGTCGGTATCGTCAGGCATGGGGTCTTTTTCTGCACTGTTTCTTATGGCCGCCGGTTTGGGGCTACCTGTGCGGGGAACCTAGCTGCACGAGTGCATTGAGGCAAGGCAAGCTGGTTGGAGCGAAATTAGCAGTTGCGGGCAGGTCAGCGCGCTGTCCAGCCCGGCGCGTTTTCCAGGACAGGTGGGAAACACGGCTCAAACTCGTAGCCGGCATCCCACGGAGGATCGACGACATAGGATGGATCACAGTATTCTCGTAACCACTGGGCTGCGCGGTCTTCGCAATAACCCGCGTTAAGTGGCGCACCTTCTTCGTCCAATTCGAGGTTGTTCGTGAATATTGTATACAGCTTCTCCATGGCGCTTGGATCTTGAAGCACCTCAGAATAATCTATGCCCTCCAGCACTTGGGAATGGCCAACGGAACCGTTGGCGATCCACAGGGAAAACCGCGCTATCACCCCGCGAAGATCGGGGTGCATTCTCCGAGGCTCGCCTGAACTTTTTTGATCACCCATACACATCTCCTCATGCCCGGCGTTCGAAAGCACATTTCACGCCCGACAACAAGAAACGACACGCAACACGCCCAAGCGTTGCAACAAATCAGTTGCTTCGGCACCCGACCGAGGGAACGTTTCGAGCCAAAATCCACCTCACGGCAGCGCCATGCCCTTCCGCCGGCACCATGCGAGGATGTCTGCGCTTCGCCTGTCATTGTTGCCGATCGCCACCATAGCAATAGCAGGCTTGCCGTTGGTGTTGTTCCCGACCACACCGAAGAAGGGCATTTTGTCCAAAGAACTGCTGGCGTCCACGCTGACATAGCCGCAAGCCGTGAGCACCCCCACCGTGCTTCTCATGCCCCGAATTGCGGAAATGACTGCAGAGGCAGGTTTTTTCAGTTCTTGCCGGACCTCCTGCAGCAGCACCGCCGCTTCGTCCGCTGTCAGCACCGTCGGTGTGCCAAGCCTGGCGTCTGCAGCATGCGCGGTGGAAAGGCAACTGGCATCGAATATCAGGATCGCGACGATAAACAGAGACTTCATGGCATTGTTCTCATGAGCAGATTTGAATGGCCGGGCAAGAAAGCAGGCATCGTGATCCCTGTCCGACACGACATGATTCAGTGTGGGCAGGGATAAGCTGCCGCAAGGGCGCTGCGGATGAGCACCGCTGCGGTGTTTTCCTTGTGGTCGCGCCGTGCGTGAAGATAGGCGACGACGACGCGCAGCAGTTCCGGCACCTTTACGCTCCCCGGCGGGCAAAAGGGCGTTGCTGCGCCGAGCTCCGCTCGCTCCAGCGCCACCGCATCGACCACCCCGGCGATCGCGCCGAGGCACAGGCCGAAGTTAAATGAACCGGTCTCCTTGATGTCATGGTCTTCGGATTTCATCAAAAACTCCGCGGACGTGCAGGCGACGCTGAACTCCGGAGCCGAAAGATACGCCGGCGCGGGGTCGCGCTCATCGGCTCGACCTTGCAGAGCGCAAAGGACACACATCAGCGCAAGGACCAAGATCCTTCGCCAAAATTGGCAAATGTGCATCGAATTCTTCCCCACGTCTCCTCCACATATGCTCCGGCGCCGACCCGGGTCTGCACTTCGATTGGCTCAGCTTGAACCTCCCGGTTTCGTCGATCGAAACCGTTGACAAACGGGGTCGCGGACGTGAAGCCTGAAAGGGCCGCCGACGGCGGCGCCTTGATTGCCGGTCACCTCTGCCTTTTGTCGTCCAGAGGCAAAATGACCGGTCCTTTGTCATCCGGTGGCAGAATTTCGGGGTCTGTGACCGGGTTGAAGACCTCGTCGATCAGCACCGCGCCGCCGACGCCGAACAGGAAAATCGGGATCAGCTACATTTTGAGCGATGTCGGTCCCGCGAAGAGAAACATGAAAACCAGACCGGCGCCCCCAAGTGCCGCCAGCACAATGCCAACCGCGATCGATCTCTTTCGCCGCCAGTAACGTTTTGTCATCATGCCCCCTTGCAAAGAACTGGCTGCAGCCGATGTCAGCGTGCCTGCATCGCCGCCAATACCCATTCCACCTGTTTGACTATCTTGAGTAAAATACTTGGAATTTTCAAGCATCGAGGCCAGACGCGCTCACACTTGCCGTTGCCGTAAATCCGCCGGTGGCCGCCGCAAACTCGCCAAAACCATAGTCCGCCAGCGCCGCCCGAATGTGATCGCAGAGCTCCACGCCGATCACCTCGATCATGGCATAGGGCGTGGCACCCGAAGAGCGGCCATGATGCGGGTGGATCGTGCCGAGCTTGCCAATCAAGAAATCCTCGGCGGTTGGGTCACCCGAAGGGCCGGGCGCATTTGCCGTGCGGCGCTTGCCGTATGGACTGCCGGCGTGGATATGGGCTGGCACAAGAAGCCCCCGTTCCGGCGGCGCGTTCAAGGCAGGGCTGAAACATTAGAAACACCCCTGCCCGCAACGCGGTGTCTTGCCGATACAATTGCGGCCTACTTGTTGGGCCAGGCAAAGCCAACCGGAAGACGGACATGAACAAGCAAATCCACATCGATCCCAGCCAGCAGACCACCTATAAGGCCAACCACGCCGATACGACCTATTTCCTCGACAAGGGCGATGTGCTTGACCCGATGGGGGATGGCGTGGACGCATTTTCCGGCGTCACCGGCCGCGATTTTCACATTGCCGGCGCGCTCAAGGGCGGTGATGCGCTCAACATCGGCGATACCTTCACCCACAAGGGCGCGGGCGACCTGACCGTCACGCATTCCGGCTCGATTTTCGGTAAATTCCAGGGCGTCACGAGCCAGGGCAATGGTCAGACGATCGAGAATGCCGGCCAAATCAGCAGCGACGGGCTCGCTCTCCAGGCTGAGGGAACGCGGACCCACCTGACCAATACCGGAATGATGACCGGTAAGACCGGGGTAAATTTCGACGGCGACAGAGCGTTCCTGGACAATAGCGGCAAGATCTTTGGCACGTCTGATGCCGTTATGGCCTGGGGCGATCACAGCATTCTCGGCAATACCGGCCTGATCTCCGGCGGTCACGACGCGGTGAGCCTGAGCGGCGATCATTCGCGCCTGAGCAATGCCGGTTCCATCGTCGGCGTGAATGCGGGCGTCATCGTCGCCGACTTTACCAGCGCCGAGCCGCATTTCATCGGCAATACCGGCCATATCACCGGCCTGTTTTCGATCTATGGCAGCGATGGCCAGGATTTCGTCCGCAACAGCGGCTCCCTGTCGGGGGCCGTGGATCTGCGCGGCGGCAATGACGTCTTCGACGGAAGGGGCGGCATGGCCGCCGACGAGATACGCGGCGGAGACGGCGACGATCTTTTCATCGTCAGCCACAAAGTGACCATCACCGAAAATCCGAGCGAGGGCTATGATATCGTCAAATCGAGCATGTCGTTCACGCTGCCGGCAAATTGCGAGCAACTGCTTCTCACCGGCAAGGGCAATACCCACGCCACCGGCACCACATCGCATGAGGCGATCGTCGGCAATCGCGGCGACAATGTCATCGACGGCCTTGGCGGCGGCGACGTGCTGACCGGAGGCGCCGGAGCCGACACGTTCGTCTACAAGACCGGCTATCAGACCGCCTACGTGGTCGACGCCGAGATGCAAGGACCGTCTCACGACCTCGTCGACCTCTCAGCCACCACCCTGCACAGCTTTGCCGACGTGCTTACGCACGCGACCAACGGCCCCTACGGCGTCACCATCGACTTCGGCAACGGCGACACGCTGGTGCTGCATGATCTCCACAAGGCCGATATCCACGCCGGCGATTTCATGTTCGCATGATGCCCGTGTCGCCGGCCGAGCGCCGGGCGGATAAGATCATTCATAAATCGGTCCATCGCCAAACAGGAACGAGTGCTTAGACATCGATTGCGAGCTTGCTCAGATCCATGAACATGATCGGATGCCGGCTTTCCCGATTGAGTTCCGTGTCCAAAAGGGTGAAACCGCATCTCCCATAAAAATTGACAGGCGACCGCTTCGCATCGACCACATCGAAGCGGCATCCGACATTCGGGCAGACAATGCCCTTGGCGACACCGAGGGAAAAGTAGAGCAGTTTCGGCCGCTTGGCGCCGAAAATCAGCTCAAATCGTCGGCGGGAGCCCGTCGCCATCGTTTCTGGGAATGTCCATTCGTTGATAGCGCGGGCCGGGCCTTGCTGCCTTGTAAAAGATGAAGCCAACCATTGCGGCAATGCCAGCAAGGGCCAAAACGCCAATCACAACATGGCTCATCATGTCACTCCGTCGGTAGACGACTGCATTATATCTCAACCGAAGAGCAAGTCACGCCAACTCCGTTAGACGAGGTGCGTGACGGCCAAAATTCATCTACTGCAAAAACCAGAAGCTCAAGCGGTCAAATCGCGGCACTCGATCTCGGAGAAGTTCGTGAATCAGAAAAGCCGCGACGTTCATTTCATGGATCTCGGAGCCCGACCGAAAATCAGAAATTTTGACGAAGCGTTCTCAGCCGGAAACTCTCTGATTTCTGAGACATGGCAAGCGAAGCAGCTCCATTGCCTTGCGAACGGACGCCCCGCTGTGCAACATCGACCCCACGGATATCGGACAATGTCCGGTGCGACAGAGGAGATATGTCATGTCGGCATTGGTGCGCGGCGCATTGCCGGGATGGTGGAAGATCGCGTCTTTTCATGTCGAATTGCAAGATAACGGCGAGTGCGTGGACGCTTACGGCGTCGACCCTCTCGGGCACATTGTGATCACCGAGGACAGGATGATGTCGATCCTCACATCCAGGGAGCGCACCGACAAAGACGCCGCAGCGCTCTTCGAAACGATGATAGCCTATTCTGGCTCGTATCGTGTGGAGGATGAGGGCAGGCTCGTCATAGAGGTAGACACAGCCTGGCATCCGGCCTGGGTCGGCTCTGAGCAAGTTCGGTTCTTCACTGTTGACGGCAACACCCTGTCAATAACCACGGCTTGGCAAACCCATCCGAAGTTCCCGGGGCGAACGGCGCGCGGCGTGCTGACGGCGCAAAGGCTATGAGCGTCGATCCGGGTATGGGGTCCGGGCGCGGGTCGACGGGTGCGGAAATCGAGGTTTCCGTGGCCACCTAATCTTGTAGGCGTGCACAGCGTGCCAGGTTGTCCCTGACCACGAGATAGTGAAACGGCCTGATCACGTTGAGATAGGTGACGCCGAGGCCATTGTGGCAATGCACGACGGTCGTCGCGATGAGCTGCGTGCCGGTTGGAGAATGGCTGCGGAGCAGCGATAATCGGAAGTCCAGGTGTCGGTCATCCTCACCCAGCACAATCTCGTCCTCGCCTTCCCATTGCACCGGGAAGAAGCCCACGCGTTCGTTGCTCACCCTGGACGCCCGGACCTCGCCGCTGGTTTTGACGCCAAAGGGCGTCACCATGGCGTCGCGCACCGCAAGCAACGCCTTCTGCCACGCGGGCGGATCGCCGACCGCCTGGGTCGCCAGCGCGCGCATGCTGTCCTGTTCCGATGAACTCAGATCGATGCTGTAGCTATCGAGCAGGCTGGCGTTCTCGTACCAGCCTGCAACGGCGCTTTCAGATGGCGGCGTGGTCCGGCGCACAGGCGCCTTGCGTTCTAAACCCATGCCGAAGACTCCAGCCCGGCAGCCTTTGCGCTAGCTGCCAAATGTTCATATATCCTCGGTGTCTTTCAGAGCCCAGGACCGCCCAGAGCTGCTCCAATAGCACGGCGAACGGACGCGGCGACACCATCAAGATTGTCTGTGCCCATGTGCGCATGTGAATTGCCATCCTTGTCCGCCTGGAGGCTTACGCAATCTGGTGCGGAAATCAAGAATCTTGGGGTTGATCGGCAGGGCATCATGTCGCACTCAAGCACCACGGCGTGCTGTCGATGGAACTGCCCGGTTTCGGCCGCTCGCGTGCCCTGGCAAAACAATTGCCGGCCGGCTTCGCCACCGCCGACGATGCCATCGGCATCCTGATCGACCTGCGGCGTTCAAGCGTTCTCTGAGGTACGTGTAGAGT
The DNA here is from genome assembly GCF_056403475.1 of Rhizobium sp. P2_G9. Lineage (NCBI taxonomy): Bacteria > Pseudomonadati > Pseudomonadota > Alphaproteobacteria > Hyphomicrobiales > Rhizobiaceae > Rhizobium > Rhizobium sp. P2_G9. The sequence continues at coordinate 126,840 of NZ_JBFUFK010000034.1, forward strand.
GCCGTAAGGATTCAGAAATATTCGATCCGCGATGCGATGAAGCGGGAGTTGGGGATAGAGGAGCTGAAGACAGCGTGAGGTCTGCGGGGGTCATTGAAACATGGGGTGGCGGGGTTATTCCATTTACCCGCCAAGAAGGCGAGGTGTCGGATATTAAGAAAGACCCTCTCTGGCCTGCCGGCCATCTCCCCCACAAGATTCCATGAGGGTGGATAGCGCCACGGCTTGTATCAAAGTCGTGTTTGCAATCCCAACTTTGGAGGGCCTCATGGATATGATCGCAGAGAACCCCGATCGCGCGGGCGC